>NZ_JALJRC010000100.1:0-438 GCF_024519925.1 Cytobacillus sp. Bac17
CAACCGGCGCGGAGCCCCTTCGTTCTCTTTTCCCCTCCTCCCCTTTCTCCTCCCTCCCTCCTCCTCTTCCCCCCCTCTCCTCTTTTCTTCCTTCCCTTTTTTCTTTCTTTCCCCCCCCTTCCCTTTCCCTTTCCCTTTCCCCTTCTCCTTTCTCCCCCCTCCCTCTTCTCTTCCCTCTTCCTTCTTTCTTTTCCCCCCCTTCTCCCTTTTCCTTCCTTTCCTTTCCTCCTCCTCTTTTCCTTCTCTTCTTTTCCTTTCCTCTTTCCCTCTTTTTCTCTTTCCCCTTCCCCTTTCTTCCCCCTTCTTTCCTTCCCCCTTTCTTTTCTTTTCTTTTTTCCTCCCTCTTTTTCTCTCTTTTTTCCCCTCTTCTTTCCTTCTTTTTTTTTTTTTTCTTCTCCCTCCCCTCTTCCCACTCCCCTCCCCCTTTTTTCTTCCCCT
>NZ_JALJRC010000101.1:0-438 GCF_024519925.1 Cytobacillus sp. Bac17
AGAGGAAAAAAGAGAGAGAAAAAGAAGGGAAAAAGAGGGAAAGAAAAGAAGAGAGGAAGAGAGGGGAAGAAAGAGAGAGGGGAAGGGAAGGGAGGGGAGAAAGAAGGGGAAGGGGGGAAGAAGGGGAGGGGAAGAAGGGAGAGGAAAGGGAAAGAGAAGAGAGGAGGAAGAGGAAAAAAAGAAGAAAAAAGGGAAAAGGGGAAAGAAAGAAAAAAAAGGGGGGAGGGAGGGGGGAAAGAAGGGAGGAGAGAAGGGGGAAGGGAGGGAGGGAGGGAAAGAAGGGGAAAAGAAGAAAGGGGAAAGAAAAGGGGAAGGAGAAAGAGGAGGGGAAGAGAAAGAGAAGGGGAAGGGAAGAAAAAAGGAAGAAGGGGGGAGGAAGAGGGAGAGGAGAGGGAGGGAGAGAGAAAGGAAAAAAGGAGAAAGGGAGGAAAGAAGCGG
>NZ_JALJRC010000102.1:0-437 GCF_024519925.1 Cytobacillus sp. Bac17
GAGCAACTGACTTGTAATCAGTAGGTTGGGGGTTCAAGTCCTCTCGCCGGCACCATTTTTTTATGTTAATATGGAGGGGTAGCGAAGTGGCTAAACGCGGCGGACTGTAAATCCGCTCCTTCGGGTTCGGCAGTTCGAATCTGCCCCCCTCCACCATTTATATAGGGGTATAGTTTAATGGTAAAACGAAGGTCTCCAAAACCTTTGATGTGGGTTCGATTCCTACTACCCCTGCCAATTTTATAATGGCGGCTGTGGCGAAGTGGTTAACGCATCGGATTGTGGCTCCGACACTCGTGGGTTCGATTCCCATCAGTCGCCCCATAATTTTAAAGTAACAGTACGAGTATAACTCTCATATAAATGTAATATGAACGATCAATGGGCTATAGCCAAGCGGTAAGGCACCGGACTTTGACTCCGTCACTCGCAGGTTC
>NZ_JALJRC010000103.1:0-426 GCF_024519925.1 Cytobacillus sp. Bac17
AAAGGAAGGAGAAAGAGAAGGAAGAGAAGGGAAAGAGGAGGAAAGAGGGAAGAAAGGAAAAGGGGGAGGGGAAAAGAAAGGGAGAAAAAAGGAAAAAGAAAGAAGGGGGGAGAAGAGAAAAAAAGAGAGGAGAGGGAGAAAGAAAGGAAGAAAAGAAAGAAAGAGGGGAAAGGAAAGGAGAGGGAAGAGAAGGGAAGAAGGAAGAAAAAGGGGGAAAGAGGGAAGGGAGAAAAAGGGGGGGAGGAGGGAAAAGGAGAGGGGGGGGGGGGGGAGGAGAAAAGAAAAAAAGGAGAGAAAAGGGGGAAGAGAAAAGAGGGGGAGAAAAAAGAGAAAGAGGGGGGAATTGAAAATGAAAGAATTGGTATATGAGAATAGACTTATTAATCGAATAATGACGATAGTAGACAACCAAAAGGATAAGGGGGA
>NZ_JALJRC010000104.1:0-425 GCF_024519925.1 Cytobacillus sp. Bac17
AGAGGAGAGAAAGGAAGAAGAGAGGAAGAAAGGAAAGGAAAGGGAGGGAAGAAAAGAAGGGAAGGGAGAGAAGGAAAAGAGGAAAGGAGAGGGAGAAGGGGGAGAGAAGGAAGAAGGAAAGGAGGGAGAGGGGGGAGGAAAAAAGAGGAGAAAAAGGAAGGAAGGGGAAAAAGAGGGGGGGGGGAGAGAAAGAAAGGAGGAGAGGAAGGGGGGGAGGGAAAAGAGGAGAGAGGGGGAGGGGGGGGAAAGAAAAAAGAAGGAAGGAAGGAGGGGAAGAAGGAAAAAGAAGGAAAGAGAGAGGGGGGAAAGGAGAAGGAGGGAGAGGAAAAAGCAGGGGGGAGGGGCCGGACAAAGACCGCGGCAAAGGAACGTGCAACAAGAGGCATAACGGTCAATGCTATTGCACCAGGCTTTATCACAACTGA
>NZ_JALJRC010000105.1:0-413 GCF_024519925.1 Cytobacillus sp. Bac17
GGAGAAAAAAAAGAAGGAAAAGGAGGAAAAAAAAGGGAAGAGAGAGGAGAGAAGGAAGGGGAAGGAAAAGGAAGAAGGAGGGGGAGAAGGGGGGGGAAAAGAAGAGGGAAGGAGGAGAAAAGAGAGAAAAGAAGGGGGGAGGAAGGAAAGGAGGAGGGGGGAAGGGGGAAAAAGGAAGAAAGAGAAAAAAGGGAAGGGAAAAAGGGGGGAGGGGGGAAGGGGAGGAGGAAAAGAAGAGTGAAAGGAAAAGGGAGGGAAAAAAAGGGAGAAGAAAAAGGAAGAAGAAAAAGAAAAAAGGGAAAGGAGGGGAAGGAAAAGGGAAGAGAGGGAGAGAAAGAGGGAGGAAAAGGAGGAGGGGGAAGGCGGAGACGCGGAGGCGCGCGCAATATTCGGATGAATCCGTAGCTGCAGTT
>NZ_JALJRC010000106.1:0-412 GCF_024519925.1 Cytobacillus sp. Bac17
GAAAAGAAGAGAGGAAGAGAGAGGAGAGAAGGAAAAAAAGAGGAAAAAAGGGGAAGAAAGGAAGAAAAAAGGAAAAGAGGAGAAGAGGGGAGAGGAAAAAAGAAAAAGGGAGAAAGGAAAGGAGGAGGGGAGGGGGAGAGAGGGAAGGGGAGAGAGGGAGGGAAAGAGGAGGGGGGAGAAGAGGAGAGGAAGAGGAAAAAAGGGAAGGAAAGGGGAGGAGGAGGAGGGAGGAAGGAAAGAGAAGGGAGAAAGGAAAAAAAGAGGGAAGGAGGAAAGAGAGGGAAAAGGGAAGAAGAAAGGGAAGGGGAGAAAAAAAAAGAAAGAAAGAGAAGGAAAGGAAAAAGGAGAGGAGAAGAAGAGGAAAAAGGGGAGAAAGAAAGAAGCGGGCGGCGGAGGAGATAAAAAAAGCACG
>NZ_JALJRC010000107.1:0-411 GCF_024519925.1 Cytobacillus sp. Bac17
TGTCTTTTTAGGACTGGGTTTAGTATTGTCTCCTCCCCTCGCCCCCCTGTTGCTTTCTTCTCCTCCCCCTCCCTTCCTCTCCTCTTTTTCCCTTCTCTTTTCCCTTTCCTTCTTCTCCTCCCCCCTCTCCCCCTCTTCCCCCCCCTTTTTCCCCCCTCTCTCCCTCCCTCTTCCCCTTTCACCTCCCTTCCCCTCCCTCCCCCCCCCCTCCCTTTTTTTCTCCCTTCCCTCCCTCTTCCCTTCCCCTTCTTTCCCTCCTCCTCCCCCTTCCCTTCCTTCTCTTCTTTCTCCTCTCCTCTTCCTCTTCTCCCTTTTTCCTCTCTTCCCCTTTTTTTCCCCTCTCTTCCTTCTCCTTCTCTTCCTCTTCTTCTTTTTTCCTTCTTTCTTTTTCCTTCCTCTTCCTTCTCTCCC
>NZ_JALJRC010000108.1:0-392 GCF_024519925.1 Cytobacillus sp. Bac17
TCCGCTCCCCTCTCCCCCTCTCCTTTCTTCCTTCTTCCCTTTCTTCCCTTTCCCTTTTCCTTCTTCCTTCTCTTTCTCCCTTTCCCTCCTCTTCTCTCTCCTCCTTTTTCCTTTTTCTCTCCTCTTCCCTCTCTTCTCTTCTTTCCTTCCTCCTTCCTCTTCTTTTTTCCCCCTTCCCCCTTCTCCTCTTCTTTTTTTTTTTTTCCTCTTCCTCCCCCTCCCTCTCCCCTCCCCCCCTCCTTTTTTTTTCTTTTCCTTTCCCCCTTCTTCTTCTTCTCCCCTTCCCTTTCCTCCTTCCCCCCTTTTTTTCTTTCCTCTCCCCCTTCTTTCTTTTCCTCCTCCTTTTCTCTCTTCCTCTCTTCTTTTCTTTCCCTCTTTTTCCCTTCTTTCTC
>NZ_JALJRC010000109.1:0-391 GCF_024519925.1 Cytobacillus sp. Bac17
AGAAAAAGGAAGGAGGGAGGGAGAAAGAAGGAAGGGGAGGAAAGAAAGAAAAAAGGGAGGGGGGGAAGAAGAAGAGAGGGGGGAAGGGAAAAGGAAGGAGAAAAAGGAAGAGAGGGAGAGGAAGGGAAAAGGAGAAGAGGGGAGGAGAAAGGGAAGGGAGAAGGAAGGGAAAGAAGGGGGAAGGGAAAAGGGGGGGAGGAAGGGAAAAGAGAAGGGGAAAAGGAGGAGAAGGAAAAAAAGGAGGGAAAAAGAGAGGGGGAAAGGGAAAAAGGGAGGGAAGGAGAAAAAAAGAGAGGAAAAGGAAGGAAAGAGGAAAGGGGGGAAAGGAAGGGGGGGGAGAGGGAAAGGAAAAAGGGAGGAGGAAGGAGGGAGGAAAGAGGGGAAGGGGAAA
>NZ_JALJRC010000010.1:0-154933 GCF_024519925.1 Cytobacillus sp. Bac17
GGAATATAACCAGCATCGTTATCAATGGGGCTTAAATAAAATGACCCCGGAGCAAAACCGGGGCCATTTACTAGCCGCATAGGCGCTTTTTAAACTGTCCGTAAATCGGGGCACAGTTCAATAAGGAAAAGGCTGGTTCTTTTTAATTAGCCGCCCAACTTGAAAAATCAACGTACCTTCTTTTCTTATGGGCATATGATGTGTTGATAAATCTGTGAAGGGAATGACATGTATTGTATCATCCTAATGCGTATTCCTATCCATATTACCCTTTAGTAAATGCACCTGTATTCCATACTGACAACATGTTAAGAAGCAATCAGGATCATTTTCAGCAGCTTTGTGAAACGGTCCTTGAAGGGGTCAAAAGGGAAGCTTCGGTACTTGAGCTATACACGCAGCTTGCAGAACAAGCCCCTAATGAAGAGCATAAACAAAATATTATTCAGGCTATTGAAGGAAAGAAAGTCCATTTAACCCATTTTTGCAATCTTTATTACAATTTAACAGGAACACAGCCGGAGTATCAAATTGGCGAAGTATCCATTGATCATTATCGGGATGGCCTGCAGAGGGCTTATCAATTGGAAATGGAGGGCTTCCAGGAGAATCAGCGCGGTTCCGCACTTTCTCAGCTTCCTCAGGTTCAAAATGTGTTCATTTGGGCTATGACAGGGGAACAGGAAAATGCAGCACGCCTTGTTACACTAAATGACCGGATTACCGATTATGGCCCTCAGCCATTTGTCGTTGATATTGAGGAAGCGACAAAACAAAATAACACTTTCCGGACGGCGATTTGGACAGGAGAGCATTTGCAGCTGACATTGATGAGCATAAATGCAGGAGAGGATATCGGACTGGAAATTCATCCTGAACTTGATCAATTCTTAAGAATTGAAGAGGGGGAGGGAATCGTCCAGATGGGAGATAGCAAGGATCAATTAGATTTCCAGCGTAAAGTAGCAGACGATTTTGCCATCATCATCCCTGCAGGAAAATACCATAACGTCATCAATACAGGCAGCAAACCTCTTAAGCTATACTCTATCTATTCCCCGCCGCAGCATCCGTTTGGGACGGTGCATCAGACGAAAGCAGATGCCATGGCTGCTGAGGAAGAGCATCAGCAAGGAAATTAAAAGAAAAGGGATAAAACAAAAGCGGTCAGGGCACATTCGCTTTCGTTTCATCCCTCTTTAATTTGGATTAGAATCTCATTACATAAATTACTCTTGTCTGGTAAGTATATTTAATAAATCTAAAGCTGGAGAATTTTATGAAGAATTTAGTAAAGGTTCTAATACCCAAACAACTATATTTATTAATCATCCTGTCAACAGGCTTGCTAAACCATGTAATATTGATTCCTAATTTATTGACAGCTGCCGGAAGAGATAGCTGGCTGAGTGTGATTGCAGCCTATCCGATTTCACTGTTTTTCATATGGCTTATTTACTACATACTAAAAAACTCATCTGATGAAGGCTTCTTTTTCATGGTGAGAAAGCGTCTCGGACGGACATTTTCCGTGCTCTTATCGGTTCCTGTGATTCTTTTTTTAATTACGGGCTCCTATATAACATTCAGGGATTTAATGATTTGGCTGAATGCGTATTTTCTGGCAGATGCTTCTGTCCTTATGATTAATATAATTTTAATACTGGTATGCATGATTATGACACTTTCCGGTGTGAAATATATGGCTATATCAAGCGGCATACTGCTTCCGCTTGTTATGCTTTACGGCGTATTCATTTCCGTTACAAATACTAGATTGAAGGACCCCGGCCTATTGTTCCCGCTGCTTGCAGACGGAGCAGAGCCGCTCATGTATGGTATTCTCTATACTCTTTCGGGATTGTTTGAGGTTTATATCATCATATTACTGCAGCCGTATTCACAACAAGCCTTTAAGTTTAAGCATCTTGTTATTCTTTTGACGCTTCTGGCAGGATTAATTTTAGGGCCGCTCACAGCCTCGATCATGGAATTTGGACCTGAAGAAGCGACTAAATTTCTTTACCCTGCCCATGAACAATGGAGGGTATTAAGCATTGGAGAGTATATCTCTCATCTGGACTTTCTCGCTTTATATCAGTGGCTAAGCGGGGCATTAATCAGAATCGGCTTATTTATGTATTTAGCAGGCGCATTTTTTCCAGCTAAAAAGAAACATTATCGATTAAATCCGAAGTTGGTCTTTTCTTTATACCTCATCTTGTTTGGGCTAATGAGTATAAAGATTGAAACGTATACCTTTTATCAGGTTATCTATAAGTATTATCTGCCGGTCAGCATGGTGTTTTTTCTGTTGTATATCCTTTTGTCAGCTTTGATTATATTAGTTTTGAAGAAAAGGGATGAAAACCATGGCAAGAACAAGAATTCCAAAGTCCAATCCTCAACATAAAGAGAATGGCTGCATAAAAGCAGAGAAGTTAAAACAGCAGTTTTCCAAAAGCGGGGATTTTGTAAGCAATGTCCATGCTGCTGAAAAAGATGAGTTGGAAATTTTCTATTTCGATACTTTGGCCGATACCAAATATTTGGATCAATATATCTTGCCAAAGCTTGCTGCTGAAAAGGACGGAACTGCAAAAGATAAGCTAAGGATTTTATTCCAAGCTGACCTGGTAACGGAAAAATCAATTGATGACTTGTCTTTATTGCTTTTTGAGGGGAATTTCCTGTTCCTGGCTGATCAGCACTTGTTGAGTATAAAAGCAGCAAACCTTCCAAAACGGCAGCCTGAAGAGTCTGCACTTGAGACTTCCATTAGAGGCCCAAAGGATGGGTTTGTTGAAGATCTGCAAACAAACATATCTTTAATACGCAGAAGGCTCAATACCAGCACTTTATGTGTTGAAAAATATACAATTGGAAAACGGAGCAAAACGAAAGTGGCACTCATGTATATAGAAGATATTATTGATCAGCGTGTTCTGCAGGAAATCCACAAACGAATGGGGAAGGTTGAGCTCGATATCTTGACCAGTATCCATGAACTCGACTCCTTAATAAGGGACCGCCCTTTTTCGATATTCCCCAGTCTTGATTATACAGGCCGTCCGGATTTTATCGTTCAGGCACTGAATCAGGGCCGGTTTGCCATTCTGGTGGAAGGAAACCCCACCGTTACCTTTGCCCCGGTCAGTTTATTGCTGCAGACTAAATCACCTGAAGACCATTACATCAATTATGCGTTTGTAAGTCTGGAAAGAATCATCAGGATGATTGGGATAACGGTATCCGGTTTCCTTCCAGGGGTATGGATTGCATTTTCCGCCTTTAATATTGAACAGATTCCTTACCTGATGGTTGCCACTATCTCCGTGTCCCGATTTGGCCTGCCTTTGAGTGCGCCGATTGAAATGTTTATCATACTGCTTTTGTTTGAGCTTTTTAATGAAGCTGGAATCAGGCTGCCTAGAGCCATTGGACAGACAGTGGCAGTATTGGGCGGTTTAATTGTCGGTGATGCAGCCATAAGGGCCGGATTAACCTCTCCAACCATGCTCGTTGTTTCGGCCATTACGTATATTTCGTCTTTTACCCTAGTGAATCAGTCCCTTAGTTCCGCCATTACCATTGTTAGATTTATCGTTATCATCGTGAGTACTTTTTTAGGCTTGTTCGGTGTTATCGTATGCTATATTCTCACTGTTTTATATTTATCGACACTATCTTCTTTTGGCGTTCCTTATCTTTCATCCATAGCCCCAATAAGCTGGAGGGAAAGTGTAAAGGCATTTCTGATGCTGCCTGTGCAATTTTATAAATCCCGTGCCTCGGCAACTAGCCCTGAAGATCCAACGAGGGGGGATAAATAATGGCAAGGAACGTAATACTGATGATTGCCGCATCCTGTATTTTGCTTTCAGGTTGTGCCGGCATCAAAAATATACAGGATTTAACCTATATTGTATCAATCGGGATGGATTATGATGAAGAAAAAGATGAATATACAGTCTATCTCCAAGGGCTGAATTTTTTAAATGTCGCTAAGCAGGAAGGCGGAAAGACAGCTGAGCCAGTCCCTATATTTGTGGCTTCAGCGAAAGGGGAAACGTTAAATTTAGCTGTAAGGAAGCTGTACAAATTATCCGAACCTCCCTTATTCTTTGGCCATGTAAAGACTCTAGTCATCTCCAAACGGATCGTTCAGCACAAATTTAAGGAGGTGGTGGAGGAGGTTGGGAGGAATCGTTCTATTCGTCCTACACTTCATATCGTGACAACAGACGAATCCATTGAAGAGGTTTTTAATATTAATGCTCTGTTTAATTATCCAGCTATATATACTGTTTTATTTAAAAAGGATTTTTACGAGGTTGCCCAAAATGAAATTCGGCCCGTACCTTTAATGAAGTTTCTGCGGGAATATTATGAACCGATGAATGCAGCGAAACTGCCCTCCGTTAAAATTAATAAATCAGGCTGGAAAGCAGAAAAGGATTACCCGGTATTATATTTTGATGGTTATACCGTTTTTCAAAACAAGAAATATATAAAGGAACTTGCATTTGAGGATTCTTTATTTCTTAACTGGATAATGGAAAATTATATAGCTTTAGATGAAAGAGTCGAAGAAGATGGTAAATTGGCTGCAGCCGTAAAGCTGGAAAGTCCGGAGCTGAAATTTAAGTATGAGGAAAATGCCCCTTCCCCGAAATTCTCCATTGTTTTATCCATACGTGCTGATTTACTGGAAAGAGTAGAGGACATTTCTCCTGATCGATTGAGAAGCTTGGTGGAAGAGAAAATAAAAACAAAACTGCGATCCCTTTATTTGGATGGGGTAGAAAGAAAAATTGACTATCTTAATGCCGGTGAGAAATGGTTTCGTATGCGTCCAGAGAAATTTGCGGAATTAAAAAAACATGGTAATTTTTATTTGGATGAAAACTCTCTTACTGACATTCAGGTGAATGTTCAGATTTTAAATTTCAACAGCTATAAGTTTAATGAATGAAAAATTTCTTCTGGGAAGACGCTGAATACCTCTTCTTTTTTAGCAAATTTTACTCTAAAAAAAGATAAATAATCCTGGACTTTTTTGGCACTAGTCGAAGTATCAGCGGCAAACCCGTTATGGCCAGTAAGACTATAGAGGTGGACCAGTAAGCGAAGGGGCTGGATTCAGGAACAGAGAAACCGCAGTTTTGTCACCCATGGCGCGACAAAGTTAGGTTTCTCCTTTGTTGAGTATAGCCCATTTGTACTTTACCATTAATAATAAAGTACTATATTTTGAAAGGATGAGTGTACATGGCTCAATCTAATCTAAAAGTAGCTGTACAGAAGTTCGGTAATTTTCTGAGCTCTATGGTTATGCCGAATATCTCTGCTTTTATAGCATGGGGTCTTATTACAGCTTTATTTATACCTACTGGGTTCTTCCCAAATGAAAGCCTTGCCAAAATGGTCGATCCAATGGTTAAGTACTTGCTTCCGCTTCTAATTGGTTATACCGGAGGGAAGCTTGTACATGATCAGCGCGGTGCCGTTGTTGGTGCCATCGCGACTATGGGGGTCATCGCAGGCGCGGAAATTCCTATGTTCCTAGGCGCCATGGTTATTGGTCCTCTTGGCGGCTATGTGATTAAGAAGTTCGACCAGATGATCGAAGGCAGGGTGCGTGCAGGCTTCGAAATGCTCGTGAACAACTTCTCTGCAGGAATTCTTGGTGCAATTGTTGCCATCCTTGCATTCCTGGGAGTGGGTCCTGCTGTTGATGTATTTACCGGCTGGCTTGTAGCTGGAGTTGACTGGCTGATTGGCACAGGACTTCTGCCGCTGACAAGCATCTTAATTGAACCGGCAAAAGTATTATTCTTGAACAATGCCATCAATCATGGTGTTCTTTCGCCAATCGGCGTTGAACAGGTAAAAGAAACAGGACAATCCATCCTGTTCCTGCTTGAAGCAAACCCTGGACCTGGTATTGGTGTCCTGCTTGCTTATATGTTCTTTGGAAAAGGCAATGCAAAGAAATCTGCTCCTGGTGCCGGAATCATTCACTTCTTCGGCGGGATTCATGAAATTTATTTCCCGTACATCTTAATGCGTCCTATGCTCATTATTGCTGTCATCCTGGGCGGAATGAGCGGTGTGTTCACACTGGTTCTTTTAGGCGGCGGATTATTCGCTCCTTCTTCACCGGGCAGCATTATCGCCATCACGGCTGTGACGCCTCATCATGCAAGTGCGTATATTGCAAACTTCGCAGGTGTTCTTGTGGCTGCTGCTGTTTCATTCATCGTGTCTGCATTTATTATGAAAACAGGCAAGCAGGGTGAAGAAGATATTGAAGAAGCTGCGAAAAAGATGCAGGAAATGAAAGGCAAGAAAAGCTCTGTATCCAACGTGTTTGAAGGCGGTCAGGCTGCAATGCCCGATAATGTATCCAAAATCTATTTTGCCTGTGATGCAGGAATGGGCTCAAGTGCCATGGGTGCATCACTTCTCCGCAAAAAGGTGAAGGAGGCGGGCATGGAAATTGCTGTTACGAATACAGCGATTTCCAATCTCCCATCAGATGCTGAAATCGTCATTACACAGGAAGAACTGACACCAAGGGCACGCCAGAAAGTGCCGAATGCATTTCATGTATCGGTTGATAACTTCCTGTCAAGTCCGGAGTATGATAAGCTGATCAGCGCACTTCAGTTCCCGGCTAACTCGGAACTGCACGAAATCGTTGAAGATGCTGAAGAAAATGTTCCTGACATCGTGGATGAAGAAATGGCTCATGATGACGATTTATTGCGTCCGGAAAATATTTTCCTGAACAAGGAGTTTGCTGATAAGGAAGAAGCGATCCGCTTTGCAGGAAGAGTGCTTGTCGATGCAGGCTATGTGGAAGAAAGCTATATTGAAGCCATGATTGAACGTGATAATATCACTTCCACATACATGGGAAATGATGTAGCGATCCCGCATGGAACCGAAGAAGCCAAAAAAGCTGTGATCAAATCCGGCTTTACAGTTATCCAGGTGCCAAATGGTGTTGATTTCGATGGCCAAAAGGTCCGTCTGATCTTCGGAATTGCAGGCAAAGACGGTACACATCTTGAAATCCTGTCAGGAATCGCGGTAACATGTTCTGACATGGATAATATCGAAAAATTGGCTGCGGCTGTATCTGTCCAGACCATTATGGATATTATCGGCAAAAAATAAAACTAAAGCTATTTCCGAATAGAAAAGCGTCATTCTGCGCTTTTCTATTCAGTGTTTTTGTCACTAATTTTAGAAATGAGCTGATCTCATGTATATTACATCGAGGGAAAAAGCCATTATTGAATTGATTATAAAAACATCGGGTAAACACACGGCATTGTCGATTGCCTCTTCGTTAAATGTCAGTGCGAGGACGATTCAGAGGGATTTAAAGGCAGTTGAGAAAATCGTCAGTGAGTTCGAATTAAAGTTAACCCGCAATATAAACCAGGGCCTTGCGATTGAAGGGAAAAATGAGCAGATTTTCCGGCTGATCCAGCATTTGACCAGCAGTGAACCGATCGACCAGCCTCCTCAGGAAAAGAAGCTGCGCCTTCTTATAGCCATTCTTGAAGAAGACTTATACAAGACTCAGGTTCTGGCAAGCTACCTCGGCATCAGCACGGCAACCCTATCAGCCTATCTGGATGAACTTGCTGAATGGCTATCTGTATTCCAGGTGCAGCTGACGAGAAAACGGGGAGTCGGTGTAGAGCTTCACGGATCAGAAGCCAACAAACGAAGAGCGCTTGCGCATTTTTTCCTTCAATATTTTCATGAAGAATTAATTGAGAAACTATTTTTGCTGGAAAAAGGAAAGCTTGGTGAAGAAAGGATTCTTCATTACTTTGAACCGGATAATTTTTTCCAAGTGAACAGCATTGTTCAGACTGTTTTTTCTGGTGCACCTGCCCGGTTTGCTGATAGCGGATACCTGGAGGTTGTGCTGCATGTAAGCATTTCTCTGCAGAGGACCCTAAAACAGCTTTTTGTGGATCAGAATGATGCCCTTCCTGAAAAGGAAGTTATTGTTGAATACGGTTTGATGCAGCAGATAACAAGCAAGCTGGAACAAAAATTTGACTGCAGTTTTTCAGAAGGGGATATCCTATACCTCGCACGAATACTTAAAGGGACCAAATTAAGCGGAGCCGAGGCTTTTCCATATGACAGCATTCTGCTCGCCCAAATGATCAAGAACGTGATTAAATCTGTTTCGGAACAGCTGCATGTGGATTTGACCAGGGATTTTTCCTTATTTCAGGGACTGCTGGCCCACATGGAGCCATCCATATTCCGCATGAAACAGAATATGGAATCCTATAACCCGCTTAAAGAAGAAATTATGCGTAAATATCCGGTTCTGTTCATGGCTGTAAAAAAAAGTCTTGAAGAGGAATTTACTGATATTGATCAATTTTCCGATGACGAGATCGCGTTCATCGTCCTTCATTTTGGCTCAGCCCTGGTCATGCAGGAAGAGAATCTTTCCATTAAGGCGCTTGTCATTTGTCCGACAGGCATCGGAACATCCAAGATGCTAAAGAGCAGGCTGAAAAAAGAAGCAGCTGAAATTGATGTGATCGAAATCAAGTCGATGAAGGAAATTTCAGAGGGTGCTGATCTGAAAGAATATGATTTAATCCTTTCTACAGTCAGACTTCCTTTTATAAATGCTGAGTACATATTGGTGAATCCGCTCTTAAGCGATGAAAATATTCTTACCATAAAAAACTACTTGCAAAACAATATTGAAAGCCTGACAAAAGGAAAAGAATATCAGCCGGAGGAAGGGTTCAAACAGGCTGAACAGAGTAACCTTTCTTTATCCGCAATGCTTGAGGAAGTAAGAGATATCCAGGAGAGCATCGAGTCTCTTATTCATAACTTTCGTTTTTACCGGATGGATGGAGGAGATAGCCAGGAGCAGATTCTTAAGAAAATGCTTAGGAATGCCGAAGGAGATAATTTGCTGACGAATGCTGAAGATGTCCTGCAATCATTAAGGGAGCGGGAACAAAAAGGCGGGCTTGGCATACCTGAAACCAATATGGCACTCTTTCATGCCCGCAGTAAAAATGTCCGTGAACTTATTTTTCAGGTTGCCCACCTCCCTGAGCCATGCATGGTAAAGGGGATGGACGGGAGAGATGTTATTCTAAAAAACCTTCTGCTCATGCTGGCACCGTTCGAGCTAAGCAGAAGAGAGCAGGAGATATTAAGCTTAATCAGCACAAATATCATTGAGACAGAGGAAGCGATTCTAATTTTTTCTTCAGCCAATGAAGACATGATTTACAAGAAGCTGGAATCGATTTTTACAGAATACCTGCAGTCCCATTTTAAAATAAATCAGTAAAGGAATGATTTGATGAAACAAGCAGTGCATTTTGGAGCAGGGAACATAGGAAGAGGTTTTATCGGAGCCCTATTTTCACAGTCAGGCTACCATGTAACTTTTGTTGATATTGCCGACGAAATCATTAATCAGCTGAACGAAGAAAAGCATTATCAAGTGCTGCTGGCTGCAGATGAACAGGAATCCATGATAATTGAAAATGTTTCAGGATTGAATAATCTAAAACAGGAGAATGAAGTGATAGAGGCCATTAAGCAGGCTGACTTCTTAACAACAGCGATTGGCCCTAACATCCTTCCGCGGATTGCCCCATTAATTGCAAAAGGCCTGGCTGCAAGAGCAGCTGCAGGAAATAACGAAAAGCTTTATGTCATTGCATGTGAAAACCAGATCTCTGCGACTGACCTTTTAAAAGGCTACATTATGGAGCATCTTGACAGAGATGTAAATCTGGCCGGTGTATCTTTCTTAAACTCCGCCGTAGACCGAATTGTCCCAATCCAAAACAACCAGGGATCACTGGATGTTCTTGTTGAACCGTACCATGAATGGGTGGTGGAGGTGACTGAAGATATTCCGCATATCGAAGGAATGAAAATTGTTCCGGAGCTTGCGCCATTTATCGAAAGAAAGCTGTTCACGGTTAACACAGGACATGCTGTTATTGCTTATTTCGGATACCTGGGCGGAAAAGAAACCATCGACCAGACACTTGCAGATGAAGAAATTTATAAGCAGGTTCAGGCAACACTCCGAGAAACAGGTGCCTATTTGATTAATCGATATGATCTGAATCCGGAGGGCCATCAGAAATATATTGATAAAATTATCGGCCGGTTCCAAAATGCCCACTTGAATGACGGTGTCACACGAGTAGGACGCTCGCCGATAAGGAAGCTTGGCCCTGAAGACAGACTGGTTCGTCCGGCCCTGCAGGCACAAAAAGCAGGCTTTTCTTACACAAACCTGGCTAAAGCCATTGCTGCGGCACTAATGTTTGATAACAGGGAAGACGAGGAAGCAGTAAAGCTACAGGAGATGATTCAAGAAAACGGAGTGCCAAACGTGCTGAAAGAAGTATGCGGACTTGAAGAATCAAGCGAGCTTGCTATAGAAGTACTGAAACAGTATGAAGCATTGAAATAATAAATTGGATTAGAGGCTGCTGAAATGATTCGGCAGCCTTATTTTTTTGGAGTTTTTCGGTGGGGTGGGGTGCGGCAATGAAATTTTACTAAGATTTTACTGGGGTAAAGGTAGCCAGTTTTGGTTGTGCATGATGGGCAAAGTTGGTGGACAGTCAGGAAAATAGGTTTCATGGAGGGCTTATGAAGCCCAAAATGGGTGGAGTGATAAGAAAATGGTAGTCATGTAGTACTCATGAAGCCCAAAATGGATGGAGTGATGAGGAAAAGGTCGCCATGGCGAGCTTATGAAGCCCAAAACGGATGAGGTGCCGAGGAAATGGTAGCCATAAAGTGCTCATGAAGCCCAAAATAGGTGGAGTGATAAGAAAATGGTCGTCATGTAGTGCTCATGAAGCCCAAAACGGGTGGACCGTGGAGGAAAAGGTCGTCACGGAGGGCTCATGAAGACTAAAAAGGGTGGAGTGATAAGAAAATGGTCGTCATGTAGTGCTCATGAAGCCCAAAACGGATGAGGTGCCGAGGAAATGGTCGCCATAGAGAGCTTATGAAGCCCAAAATTCATAAAGTCCATAAATTCAGTCTTCATCAGGTGGCAAAGGTGAAGTGAACTTCTATAATAAAGCCGAAATCCCAGAACCAACCATCAAAATGGGAGTTAATCAAAGGGAATAAAGCCGAAATCCCGGAGCCAGCCACAAAATGGGAGTTAATCAAACGGAATAAAGCCGAAATCCCAGAGGCAGCCAACAAACTGGGAGTTAACCAAAAGGAATAAAGACGAAAACTCGAAGCCAGCCACAAAATGGGAGTTAATCAAACGGAATAACAACAAAACCCAAGAGTCAGCCATCAAAATGGGAGTTAATCAAAGGGAATAACGACGAAACCCCGGAGCCAGCCATCAGAAGGGGCGTTAATCATAAGGAAGATCATCGAAACAAGGAAATTTTTAAAACTGGATTAATCAGATTCCAGTAAGATTGAACTGAACAATGCTGTTTAAATTAAATACTCGTTCTAAATATTTAATTTTCAAAAAATATTGACAACTATCTAAAAAACAGATAAATTATAAAATAATATAAAGTTATAACATTATATTCTTTCAAGGGAGATACATAAATGCAGATAGATAAGAGTCTACATATACCTCTTTATAGACAAGTAGAGCAGATTCTGGAAGAGAAGATCATTTCAGGCCAATGGGAGGTGGGGAGCCAGCTGCCGACTGAGCAGGAGCTGTCCGATCGATTCGATGTTAGCACCATTACTGTTAAAAGAGCTGTGATTGAGCTTGTGAATAAAGGTTATCTCTTCAGACAGCGAGGCAAGGGAACCTTTGTATCCGGATCTGCAAAAGAGCAGGACCTTAATTCCATCATTTCGCTTTCCGGTGCGGAACAGGAACATCCGCATGAAATGCTCAGCTTTAAATATGAAACAGCAGGTTCTGAAATTGCCCAGAAGTTACGGATTGATCCTGAGGATGAGGTGATCAAAATTGAGAGATTAAAAGTGGAAAACAATGATCCTCTCGCATTGGAATATACCTATCTTCCGGCGGATAAATGTCAGGGGCTTACACCTGAAATGATCAATAACGACTTAATTTTTAACATCTTAAAAAATAGATTCCATATAGCACTAAAACGAGCCAGGGTATTTATCCGGCCGTATATTCTTCCTGATCATCAGGCTAAGCTGCTTCATGTGGAACCGGGGACCCCAGTATTTGAGTGGGAGCGTACTACATACACAAAGCAAGAAGACATCATTGAATTCTCTAAATTCTATATCCGCAGTGATAAAGAGGTTTATTATACAGAGGTTCAATTGTAAAAAAATGCTGAAATACAAATGAACGTTTTATAAATATAAAAGATATAAAGTTATAATATTATATCTTTATATTTTATATATAAATCAATCTCTTTAAATAGATTGATCCAAATTTAAAAGGGGGTATCGCTTTTATCAAGTCTTCATCTTAGAACAGCTCCTTAAGTTCACAAAAGCAAAAATAAACGAGGGGGAAATGAGTTGAAAAAGAAAGCTTATTTAATTGTATTGCTTTGTTTATTGCTTGTCACGGCTGCAGGATGCAGCGGCCAAACTGGAAGCTCTGCAGATGAAGGATCAGGAAAAAGTGATGAAAAGACACTTGTATTAGCGGCTTATGGAGGAAGCTATGAGCAAAAAATGAAGGAGGACTTGATCCCAAAGTTTGAGAAAGAGCATGGCGTAAAGGTGAAATATATTACGGGAAGCTCTGTTGATACCTTATCTAAGCTTCAGGCTCAAAAGGATAATCCTCAGATTGATGTAGCTTTCCTTGATGATGGTCCTCAAGCTCAGGCAAAGGCGTTTGGATTGCTGGCGCCATTGGATGAGAGTGTTGTTACGAATCTGGCAAATGTCTATGATATTGCAAAAGACAAGGATAATGTCGGCGTTGGATTCGGAATCATCTCAACCGGCTTGGCTTATAACAAGGATGTCTTCGAACAGAATGGCTGGGAACCGCCGACTTCCTGGAATGATTTGGCCGACCCGAAGTTTAAAGGAAAACTCGTACTCCCTTCCATTGCCAATACGTATGGGGTTCATTTCCTGCTCATGACAGCGATTGCCAATGGCGGAGATGAAGAAAACATTGAACCAGGCTTTGAAAAGATGAAGGAAATTGCCAAAAACGCGATCACTTTTGATAAAACAGCTGACGTTTCAAATTACTTCCTTCAAGGGCAGACAGTCGCAAGTGCATGGGGAAGCAGCCGGGTATTTACCCTTCAGGATAGCGGATTCCCAATTGAGTATGTCATTCCGGAAGAAGGGGCTCCAGCGTTGATGGCAACCGTCAGTGTGGTGAAGGATGCTCCAAACGGCGATCTTGCACAGAAATTTGTCAATTTTGTTCTGGATGAAGAAGCTCAGCTTCTATTTGCCAACTCCTTGTTTGACGGTCCTGTTAATAAGAATGTAAAGCTTGAAGGTGACATTGTCGATAAAGTGGCTTATGGGGAAGAGGAGATTGCCAAATTGATCAAAGTCGACTGGGAAGCTGTAAATGCAAAACGAGCAGAGTGGACAGAACGGGCCAATAAAGAAATCGAAGTAGCCCATTAAAAGAGAGGGGAAGCGAATGAGTTACTTAAGCCTGGAAAACGTGGTCAAGACCTTTAATAAAACAGAAGTGGTTAAAAAGCTCAGCCTTGACATCCAAAAAGGGGAACTGGTCTCCTTTTTGGGGCCATCGGGCTGCGGAAAAACGACAACACTGAATATGATCGCCGGATTTCTGGAGGTGGATGGCGGGAAGATTGAGGTGGACGGCAAACCCGTTCACCTGCTTCCTCCCAATAAAAGAGAAATGGGCATGGTGTTCCAAAATTATGCTTTGTTTCCGCACATGACGGTTTTTGATAATGTCGCCTATGGACTTAAGCTGCGTAAAGTGCCAAAAAATGAAATAAACAAAAGGGTTCTGGAAGCATTGGAAATGGTACGTCTGGCTGGCTATGAAAAACGCTATCCAAAGGAATTATCCGGGGGACAGCAGCAGCGTGTTTCATTGGCAAGGGCCCTGGTCATTAAACCGAAGGTGCTTCTCCTTGATGAACCACTCAGCAATCTTGATGCAAAGCTGCGCCAGGAAATGCGTGAAGAAATAGTGGATATCCAAAAGCAGGTGGGGATTACAACGATATTTGTCACACATGACCAGGAGGAAGCATTGGCCATATCGGACCGAATCGCGGTCATGTACGAGGGCCGGATTGAACAGGTAGATGATCCGGCATCCATATATAACCATCCAAAGACTGATTTTGTGTCTCAGTTCATAGGGGAAGTCAACCACATTCAGGGGAAAGTCCTGGAAACCTATGAAAATAAGAAATGCAAAATGCACTTTTTTGGGAATGAACAGATCGTTTCAGTTCCATCTGTAAAGAATTCCGAAGTTCACTTTTTCATACGGCCGGAAAAAATCCAAATCGCCTTAGCACAATCAAATGATAGAAATGAGGCTTTTCAAACCAAGGTGGAAAGGAAAATGTTCCTCGGAGCCAAGACACGGTACATTCTGAAGGTACAGGACCGGCATCTGATTGCAGATATTTCCAATACCGTTTTAAATCCCACCGAAATTAAAGAAGGAAACAGTGTCTACACGTATTGGAACCCTGAAGACCTGCTGCCTTCCAGAATGGCGAGGTGACTCACATGCAAGCCGGAATCGGAACGGAACATGACTTATTGCTTCAGCAAAAGAAAAAGAATTTGAATAAAAAACGGCTTGATACGTGGCTGCTTTTACTTCCGACGCTGGGGATCTTCATTTTCTTCTTTTTGCTGCCATTGTTTTTCTTATTTATTACAAGCTTTAAAAATTTTGATGCAAGCACCGGAGTGGGAAATGAGTGGACACTTCAGAACTACATCAAGTTCATGTCAGATCCTTTTTACCTTGGAGTGGTCTGGCGCACTGTGAAAATTGCTCTTTTAACGACTTTGATTACCATCATCATTTCTTATCCCGTAGCTTTTCAGATTTCCAGAGCAAAAGGAAGAACCAGGAATTATTTAACCCTTCTTGTGCTTTCCCCGCTTCTGATCAGCATGGTTATACGCTGCTACGGCTGGGTGATTCTTTTATCCAACAACGGTGTTGTTAATAATACTCTATTAAAGCTGGGCTGGATTGATCAGCCTTTAACCCTCTTATATACCGAACTGAGTGTGGTCATCGGGATGGTGCATGTTCTTTTCCCGTACATGGTGCTGAGCATCATGGGATCTCTTGAAAAAATAGACCCTTCTGTCATCAGAGCCTCGCAGAATCTTGGGGCAAGCTCCTTCAGAACTTTCTTTTCCATTTTGCTGCCGTTAACCTTGCCAGGCGTTTTCGCCGGTTCTGTTATGGTGTTCAGCTTAAGTGTCAGCTCATTTGTTACACCGGCTATTCTTGGCGGCCCGCAGGTGAAGGTTATGTCCTATTTAACGTATGAACAGGTAGCTGTCATGCTGAACTGGCCGTATGGAGGCGCAATTGGCTTCCTGCTAATCCTGATTGCCACCATTACCATCATCGCATACAGCAAAATCCTTGCCAGGTCTGAGAAAGGAGTGGCCATACAATGAGCAGGAAGCTGCCCAAGTATTTCTTTAACTTTGCTTGTTTACTGGTGTATATTTTCCTTCTGGCGCCAATCGTGGTTGTATTACTTTCTTCCTTAACAACTACCGAATACATTGTATTCCCGCCAGAAGGCCTGACCCTCAGATGGTACACAGAATTAATTGAACATCCGGAATTTATGCAATCCTTTACACTGAGCATTATTGTGGCGTTCGGAACCGCCATTATTTCCACCGCCATTGGCACTTTGGCTTCACTTGCGGTCGTCCGGCGCCAATTTAAAGGGAAGACAGCGATTGTTCAATTAGTGGGTTCGCCTCTCTTGATTCCATCTGTTGTGTTTGGTGTGGCTCTCTTGCAGTTTTACTCATGGATTGGCTTAGCTGCGAGCCCGCTTGCATTGATTTTGGGTCACATCATCTTAACGGTTCCATTTGTGATGCGCCTGGTTGTTGCAAGCCTTGTAGGCTTTGACCGTTCTATCGAACAAGCGGCCCTGAACCTTGGTGCAGGACCGATGAAAGTCTTCTTTCAAATCACACTGCCAATCATTAAATCAGGCGTGATAGCAGGCGCCATTTTTGCCTTTATTACTTCATTTGATGATTTAACAGTTGCTTTATTCATTGTCAGCACCGACGTTGTGACACTGCCAGTGCGGATCTACACATACATGCAATATCAATATGATCCGATTATTACATCCGTATCAAGCATTATGATTCTATTCACTGTTGTATTAATGCTTGTAATTGAAAGAGTGCTTGGTGTAGGGAAAGTGTTTTCCTCGAAAAATTAGATAGGAGAGGTCTTTATGCACATTGAGAAACATCCCGTTCTAAGCAGGCAGCTTCTCAAGCCTGTAACCATTTATTTCAATGATCAGCCATATCAGGCCTATACGCAGCAATCGGTCGCTGCCGCCTTAATGGCAAATGGAATTAAAAAATTGGGTGTCAGCAGAAAGCTGGTCCAATCAAGAGGATTATTCTGCTCGCGCGGGAGATGCTGCAGCTGCTATATGACGATTGACGGTGAGGATCATGTACGGAGCTGCATGACAGAAGTTGAAGAAGGCATGCGAATATACCCGAATATGGATGACCCCGAGGTAAGGAGGGAGTTTGATGAAGACTGATGTACTGATCATTGGAGGCGGTCCTGCAGGTCTATCAGCAGCAATTGAGACGGCATCAAGGGGACTGGATGTAACAATAGTTGACGAAGCTTCCAAACTCGGCGGGCAGCTTAACCAGCAGACTCAAGAGATGCGTCCGCTTCCTTCTGTATATGAACCCATGCGTGGCTTTGAATTGGCAAATAAACTAATCCAGCAGATTAAGGATTTTAATGTGAGGCCGCTCCTGAAACACCGTGTGGTTGGATTTTACGCAGATGGAAGTGCCGGAATTACCGATGAAGAAAATGTATTCCCTGTAAAAGCAAAAAAGATTATTGTGGCTTCCGGAGCGGCTGAAAAGGCTGTGGCATTTTCAAAATGGACATTGCCGGGGATTATGACAATCGGTGCTGCACAGACATTGATCAATCGTGATTTTGTGTTGCCTGGGAGAGAAGCTGTTATTATGGGCTCTAGTGATTTTGCCATGGAAACGGCAATGCAGCTAATGGCTGTGGGCACTCGGGTGAAAGCGATCATAGAAAAACAAAGTGAAGCTTCAGCAAAAGAGCAGGAAAAAGTAAGTGAATTATCACGGAATGGAATTCCTTTTTATTTTAATAGTTTTATAAAAGAAGCAAGAGGAAATGGGCAGGTGGAACAGATTGATATTGAGATGCCAGACGAAGTCATTACCCTGAATGTGGACCTCATTTGCATGGATGGAGGCAGGATGCCCATACTGGATGTTTTTTACCAGCTGGGATGTTCCTTTGGCTTTCAAGAGGAGCTGGGCGGCTGGGTCCCGCAATATAGTAATACATTCCAAACCGACAGGGAGGATGTATTCATAGCTGGGAATGCGGCTGGCATTAGCACTCAGGGTGCGTTGCTTTTAACAGGAATGATTGCCGGCATCAGTGTAAGTGAAGAACTGCAAACAATCAGCCCGGCAGAGGCAAATGAGATGAGAGAGGCACTTTGGAAAGAACTCGGATTATTGGAGTACAAAGAAGTGTACAGCGGAAGAGTTAAACATCTCGAGAACTTTACAAGCCCGGTACTGAAAGATCAATTTATCTCCTAGATAGGAAAAGAGAGAAGAAGGTGAATTAGTTGGATAAAACGACGATCATCTGCAGATGTGAAGAAATCAGCTGTGAGGAAGTGGAAGAGGTTATCAGCAATGGAGGAAGGACCTTTGATGATGTTAAGAGGATTACCCGCTGCGGAATGGGTCCTTGCCAGGCTAAAATCTGCACCAGCATGGTGGCAGAAATTATTCACCAGCAGACTGGGCTGCCACCTTCAGAGATTCCCCTGCCGAGGATGAGAATGCCGCTTTCCCCTATTAAGCTTGAAACACTGGGAACGAACAGTACATCCTTTAGTGCCGTCAAGTCTGTTCTGGATGAGGTGGAAATTGAAGAAGGGAAGGTGAGGTAATTGGAAACAAATTATGAAACCATTGTTATTGGAGGGGGTGTAGTGGGCAGCGGAATTGCTTACCACCTTTCTGAGCGATACAAAGAAGGCGTGCTTGTGCTTGATAAAAAATACCCCATGTCAGGCACCTCCGGATCCACCCAGGCCTGGGTATGGGTACATAATAAAACTCCTTCCTGGTATGCGGAATTTAGTATGTACAGTGCCGAACTCTATCCTTATCTGTCTAAAAAGATTGGAGACGTAGAATACAAGCGGACAGGCGGACTTTCACCTTTTTTCAATGAAAGTGATCGTGAAAAAGCACAGAAGCTCGCGGAATCTTATCGAAAAATCGGCATCAAAATCAAAGTCTTATCCAGGGAAGAAGTTCTCGAAAAAGAACCCTATATGAATCCGGAAGTAGCCGGGGCTACCTACAGCTCTATTGATGGCAATGTCAATCCATTCCGCCTTATTGATATGTATATGAGAGCAGCTAAAAGAAATGGCGTCCGCTATTCTGCTTATAATAAGGTAACTGAGATTAAAAAGCAGGATGGAACATATTTAGTAGTATCAGATAAGGGTGCGTTTAAATGTAAAAACCTTATTCTGGCTGGCGGAACCTGGTCGAGAGAAATCGGTGACATGATTGGAGTTAAGATTCCTGTTAATCAATTAAGGGGGCAGATCCTGGTGTCTGAACCATTGAAGCCTTTCTTAAATTTTACAATCAGCGGATTAAGGCAGGCAAACAATGGGGAAGTTCTGATGGGCTATTCAATGGAAGAAGCAGGCTTTAATCGGGCAACAACGCTTGATGTGATTCAGGAAACAGCCAATATGGCAGTCCGATATGTACCCGGATTAAGAAAAGCTAAAATTGTCCGCGCTTTTTCCGGAATTCGGGCAATGCCTGAGGACGGCTTTCCGATTCTTGGTAAAGTACCAGGCCATGAAAACCTTTATGTAGCCGCCACCCATAGCGGAGTAACACTATCTCCTTTAATTGGTACTCTTATAACAGAGTTAATCACAGAAGGGGAAACTTCAATTCCGATCGAAAGGTATTCTTTAAGCAGATTTGGTTAAAGAAAATAGTATTAAGTTATAATATTATAACTTTTTTAATAAGGTTGTCAGGAAAAACATTATGTAAACAAAATTGGAGGAAATAGGATGCCGCATTTGTATATAAGAGGAATTTCAGTGGATCAGACGAAGGAAATCAGTACCCAGCTGGTGAAAGACCTGGCTCGGCTTTGTGAGTGTGGAGAAGATAACTTTACATTGGAAGTTTTGAATTCAACTTTTGTGTTTGATAATAATGAAGTTCCAGCATATCCATTTATAGAAGTTAAGTGGTTTGACAGGGGCAAAGCAATTCAAAACCAATTTGCCGGGATTATTTCGAAACACGTTCGGTCGCTTGAAGTGCCGGAGGTAGAAGTTGCATTTTCAGCCTTTTTAGAGGCGGATTATTATTTGAATGGGAAGAGTTTTGCGGAAGAGTAAGCAATGAAGCAAAAATTATAATGTTATATTTTTATAACTTTGATTCCTGAAGTGTTACCGGAAGGGGAAACTTGTTCATGAATAAAGTCTACCAATTTATTGAGGAAAACTCAGATATGTATATCGAATGGCTGATTGAAGCATGCAATCAGCCTAGTGTTTCGGCTCAAAATAGAGGGATGCTCAAGATGAAAGAACTTGTAAAAACTTTTTTGCAAAGAGTGGATGCAAGTGTAGAAGAAATTGAAACTGATGGTTTTCCTATTATTTATGCACATCTTGATAGTGAAAAGGAAAAGACATTAACTTTCTACAATCACTATGATGTGCAGCCTGAGGTCCCTGTTGAACAGTGGCTCAGTGATCCCTTCAAGGCAGATATAAGAAATGGCCAAATTTTTGCACGTGGTGTTGCGGATAACAAGGGTAATCTTATAGCTAGAATTTGCGCAGTACATGCATACCAGCAGGTGTATGGCAAACTGCCGATAAATATCAAGTTTATATTTGAGGGAGAGGAAGAAGTAGGAAGCCCTCATTTGGAATACTTTGCAAACCAATTCCCTGATAAGTTGGAAACTGATGGCATTATCTGGGAAGGGGGGACTCGAGGGGTAAAGGATCGGAGACCACACGTCGGTTTAGGGGTTAAGGGAATTTGCTATGTTGAGCTAATATGCAAAGGAGCCAAACTTGATCTTCATTCCTCTGAGGCTGCAATAATAGAGAACCCTGCATGGAGATTAATATGGGCGCTAAACTCACTAAAAGATGAACAGGAAAACATTTTAATTGAGGGCTTTTATGACGATGTGATTTCACTTAGTGAAAAAGATAGAATCTTTATTCAATCGATGGATTTTAATGAGGAAGAAATAAAAAAACTATATGGCATAAAAAGCTTTCTAAAAAATGTTACTGGAAATGAATTAAAAGAAACTCTAACCGCTGAACCAACCTGTACTATTTGCGGTATAAATTCGGGATATACAGGTGAAGGCACCAAAACAGTCCTGCCATCGACTGCAATGGTCAAACTTGATTTTCGCCTAGTACCAAACCAGACACCTGAAAAAATAGCAGATCTACTAAGGAAGCATTTAGATAAGAGCGGGTTTCATGATATAGAGATAAGGCAATCTCATGGGATTCATCCGTTTAACACTGATCCATCTAACCGTTTCGTTGAAGTTGTGCTTGAAAGTGTAGATCAAGTTTATGTTGAACCGCCAGTTATTCTCCGAAACTTAGCAGGTTCAAGCCCTATGTATAAAATGCTGAAAACTACCGGCATTCCTGCGGTGCAAATTGGTGTAGCCAATTTGCAGTCAAACTACCACGCTCCAAATGAAAATATTTTTATCGATGACTATATTCAAGGCATTAAAGTGACTGCAGCAGTGATGAAGAATTTCAGTCAATAGTCAATTATCTGAAATATATAAAAATAGTAACAGGGGGAAGATGTAAATGAAAAAAACATTAAATTATCTAATTGTTTTTTTGCTTATTTCAGTAATAGTTGTTTCTGGCTGCAGCAGTAACACTGAATCCACTGGCGGTAATGATAATGGAAAAGAAGGCAGTGAGAAAACAAGCCTGGTAATTGCGCAAAGTGCTGATATTACTACTCTAGATCCCCAGAATTCATTAAGTACCAATGGAGATCGTGTTTTCAGAAATATGTTCAGCAGATTGTTTAGTCGTGATAGTAAAATGGAGATTCAACCGGAACTTGTTGAAAAATATGAAAATATCGATGATGTTACTTGGCAATTTAAATTAAAAGAAGGTGTTACTTTCCATAATGGAGACCCATTAACAGCCGAAGATGTTAAGTTTAGCCTTGAAAGAGTAATGAATGATGAATCTTTAAAGGAGTATCCTTATTTCACTCAAATTAAGGAAGTAAATTCCATTGACGAATTAACTGTTGAAATTGTGACAGATGGACCTATGCCAACGTTATTAAGATTATTGGCAAAAAGTGGTGCGGATGTAATTCCCAAAAAGTACTTCGAGGAGATGGGACTTGAGGAATTTCAAAAGAATCCAATTGGTTCAGGACCATACAAATATGTGGATTGGAAACGGGATGATAGAGTCGTCCTCGAAGCGTATAATGATTATTTTGGTGATAAACCAAAATGGAAAGAAGTTGTAGTCAGAGCCATACCTGAGAGCTCTACCCGTGTAGGAGAATTGCTGACTGGAGGCATAGATATTGCAACCGACATTCCACCTAATGAGTGGGATCGGGTGAATGGAGAGAGCGGGATATCACTTATAAATGGGGATACAACACGTGTCATGCTTTTAATGCTTCGCCATACAGAGGGTACTGTTACCGCAGACCCCAAAGTTCGGGAAGCCATTGATCTTGCTATTAATGAGCAGGCTATTGTTGATTCTGTTTTAAAGGGAACTGCTGTACCAGTTCAATCCCGAGTTCCAGAAGGTGTATTAGGATCAAATCCAGATTTATATGATTCATATGCTTATGATTTAGAAAAAGCGAAATACCTGTTAGCAGAAGCAGGATATAAAGATGGGCTGGAACTAACATTTACAGCACCTAAGGGCAGGTATCCGCTGGATGGTGAAGTAGCACAATTGGTTGCGAGCATGCTTGGAGAAGCAGGGATTAAAGTGAATTTACAGCTGCTTGAGTCTAGCGCCTTCCTGGATGTATATAACTCCAAATCTAATAAAGAATTAATCATGATAGGATTGGCGGATGGTCTCCTCGATGCATCTTATTCATTAGTTCATTACACAAAAGAACGTGCAGCCGGGCAAACAGATTATTATAACGAAGAAGTTGAGAAGCTTTTCCACGATGCAGGCCGTAATCTTAATGAAGATGAGAGGGTAAAACAATATCAAAAAATACAAGAGATTGTAGCTGAAGAAAGACCTCACATTTTTCTTTTCCAGCAAGGAGCCAATTATGGGGTTAGTGATAATGTACAATTTGAACCGAGGTTGGATGAAGTCATAAACTTCTCAGATATCACTTTAAAATAATACTATTTGCGGGGCTGGAAAGTTGAAAGGTCCAGTCCCGCTTCATAATATAGGAGGTCTGGCCTTGAAAAAGTATCTTTTAAGAAGATTTCTGCAAATTATACCAGTCCTATTTATAATCACATTTGTTGTATTTGTATTGGTATATTTGGCAGGTGACCCAGTCTCTTTAATGCTGCCTGAAGATGCGTCTGAAGCAGATAGAGAGGCTTTGAGAGAAGCCTTAGGTTTAAATGAGCCTTTTGTATATCAGTATTTCCATTTTATTGGAGATTTGATCACAGGAAATTTTGGGACATCTTTCAGATATAATCAGGAGGCATTGCCCCTGGTTTTAGAGAGGCTTCCAGCAACATTTGAATTAGCTGCAGCTTCGATGCTGGTAGCTATTATTATCGCAATACCCTTAGGAATATATTCAGCAAAAAAGAGAAATAGCTTCATTGACTTGTTTATTACAGGTGGATCTGTGCTGGGAAAAGCCATGCCGAATTTCTGGCTTGGAATCATGCTGATATTATTATTGGCCGTAAATTATCAGCTATTCCCCGTTTCCGGCAGAGGATCTGTTATGCATATGGTTTTACCTGCGATAACCCTGGGAACAGGCATCGCTGCAGAAATGACAAGGTTAATTAGATCAAGTATGTTAGAAATTTTAAATCAAGATTATATTCGTACAGCTAAAAGTAAAGGTGCAAGTGAAATGAGCGTAGTCTTTAAGCATGCCTTCCGGAATTCCTTAATCCCCGTAGTAACCATAATGGGGCTGCAAGTGTCACATCTTGTCAGTGGAGCACTAATAACTGAAACTGTCTTTTCATGGCCAGGGTTAGGTCTGCTTTTGGTTCAAGCAGTTAATGGAAGAGATATGGCTGTCGTCCAAGCTGCCGTTTTTGTGATTGCCATATTGGTTATTGTTGTCAACCTGCTTACTGATATCGTTTATCGTGTTTTGGACCCAAGAATTAATTATTCATAGGAGGTGTATCTCATGGAAGCAGAAGTAAAAATGAGTTCCGAAACTACCATAAGCACCGCCCAGAGAAGAAAACCATGGGTAAGATGGATAAAGCTGCTGCTTCAAAGCAAAACAGGAACTGTGGGGTTCTTAATTGTTTCTTTAGTTATATTTGTTGCTATATTCGCTGATGTTTTGGCTCCGCATGATCCAGCATCGAATAATTTGGGTGATATGTTAAAGCCCCCTGTGTGGCTAGATGGCGGTTCACAAAATTATATTCTAGGAACAGATAATTTAGGGAGAGATATATTGAGCCGTATTATTTATGGCTCGCGTGTTTCCTTGCTTGTTGGGGTTTTTTCTGTTATTTTAGCCGGCTTCATAGGTATAATTATCGGACTAATATCAGGATATTATGGTGGAGTTATAGATAACTTATTAATGAGAATTGTAGATTCATTCTTGGCGATTCCCAGCATTCTTTTCATCCTTGTCGTTCTTGCCGTCTTTGATCCTAGTATTTTGGTTCTGATTATTGTAATTGGGTTAACTAATTGGGTTACATATGCCAGAGTTGTCAGGGGAGAGGTCTTAAGTATTAAAGAAAGGGAGTTTGTAAAGGCTTCAAAATCAATAGGTACAAATAGTTTAACCATTATGCTGCAGCATATCCTTCCTAACATCCTTTCTTCATTTATTGTGATATCAACTTTAAGCGTTGCTACGACTATAGTTTTAGAAGCATCGCTAAGTTTTCTTGGATTGGGGATTCAGCCTCCAGATGTTTCCTGGGGCGGAATGTTAACAGATGGAAGAAACTATCTAGCAACTAATTGGTGGCTTGCTACTTTTCCTGGCATTGCCATAACAATCACAGTCCTTGGGATTATCTTTTTGGGGGACTGGCTGCGAGATGTACTTGATCCACGAACACAGGTGAAAAAATAGGAGGGATGATCTCTTGGGTGAAACTGATACGTTATTAGAAGTGAAGGATTTGAAAACTCACTTTTTTACAGAGGACAGTGTAATTCCCTCGGTAAATGGAGTTTCTTTTACCGTAAAGAAAGGGGAAACAATTGGCATAGTAGGTGAATCTGGGTGCGGAAAAAGTGTTACTTCACTGTCAATTCTTCAATTGGTAAGTAAGCCAGGGAGAATTGTAGGAGGACAAATATTATTAAATGGAACTGACTTAACGAAAAATTCAAATAAACAGATGAGGAAAATCAGAGGAAATAAAATATCGATGATTTTTCAAGAACCTCTGACGTCCCTAAACCCTGTCTTTTCGATTGGCAGGCAAATATCAGAATCAATTAGACTTCATCAAAAGATTGATAGAAGAAAAGCGAAAGAACTGGCAATTGATATGCTCTCAAAGGTGGGTATATCAAATGGAGATAATTTATACAACTCTTTTCCTCATCAATTGAGTGGGGGTATGAGACAGAGGGTAATGATTGCAATGGCTTTATCGTGCAGACCTCAATTATTGATTGCCGATGAACCAACTACTGCTTTAGATGTTACGATTCAGGCACAAATCCTTAAACTCATGAAAAATTTAAGGGAAGAATATAATACCTCTATAATAATGATCACTCATGATTTAGGAGTAGTGGCAGAAATGGCAGATCGTGTGATTGTTATGTACGCTGGACAAATTGTAGAACAAAATAATGTATTTGAACTTTTCAAAAATCCAAAACACCCATATACCCAGGGTCTTTTGAACAGTACCCCAAAAATTCATCAGTTAAAGGACCAATTAGAATCAATAGAAGGGAATGTTCCCACTCCATCCAACTTGCCAAAAGGCTGCAAATTCCATCCAAGATGCCCGTTTTCAATGGAAAAGTGCAGTCAGCAAGATCCACCTTTACTTCAAGTGAATGCAGAATCTTCAGTGAGATGCTGGATTCATGAAGATAAAGAGGTGATAGGACTATGAATAGCATACTGGAAGAAAATAGTGTTAATCAGGAGTGCTTATTAAAAATTGAAGGGCTGAAAAAGTATTATGAAACTTCTTCTGATTTTTTTGGCAGAAAAAAGAATTACGTAAAAGCTGTTGATAATATTAGCCTATATGTCAATAAGGGCGAGACATTAGGCATAGTAGGGGAATCAGGCTGCGGCAAATCTACAACTGGCACTACTATCTTAAGAATGCAGGAGCCCACTGAAGGAAAAATTTATTTTGAAGGAACAGAATTAACATCGCTGAATCACAATGAAATGCAAAAAATTAGAAAAGACATACAAATGGTCTTTCAAGATCCATATTCATCATTAAATCCAAGAATGAGAGTCTTTGATATTATCGCTGAGCCCCTGAGAACCCATAAAACTGCTAAAGGGAAAGAGCTTGAAAACATAATATTTGACCTTATGGAAACTGTTGGCCTAGATCGCTCCTTCTCCAAAAGGTATCCACATGAATTTAGTGGTGGACAGCGGCAACGTATAGGTATTGCTAGAGCACTTGCTCTAAAACCAAAATTAATTATTTGCGATGAGCCGGTTTCTGCTCTTGACGTTTCAATTCAGGCGCAAATATTAAATTTGCTAATAGATTTACAGAGGAAATTCAATCTAACGTATGTATTTATTGCGCATGGAATTCCTGCTGTTAAATATATTAGCGACCGAATTGCGGTCATGTATATGGGGGAAGTTGTGGAACTGGCTTTAAAAGAAGATTTATTTAATGAGACCATGCATCCATATACCAAAGGATTAATTTCTGCTGTTCCGGTACCAGATCCAACTTTAAGGGACAGAAAGGACAAAGTATATATTCACGGCGACGATCTTCCAAAACAGGTGGAGGATGCAACTGGATGTAAATTTTACTCGCGTTGCCCATTCAGGCAGCAAGTATGTAAAGTCGAAAGACCAAAATTAAAACAAGTAAGACATGATCATTTTGTATCCTGTCATTTTCCATTACAGTAAATAAATTTTATTAGAGAGGAATGTTTAATCCATGAAAATAGCAGTCATAGGCTCAGGAATTACAGGTGCAAGTGCAGCCTATCACCTCACAAGGGAAGGTGCAGAGGTAGTTATTATTGATAAGGCACATCAGGGACAGGCAACTGCAGCAGGCGCAGGAATCATTTGCCCGTGGATTTCCCGAGCAGATCACAAAGACTGGTACACCATTGCAAAACGAGGCGCTCTTTATTATCCATCTTTAATAGCGAACCTTAAACAAGATGGCGAAGAGGATTTTGGATATGGCATGGTAGGAGCTCTGGCAGTCAGCAGCAGTTCTGATGAACTGGATGCGATCGAGCAAAGTGTTCGGCAAAAAAAAGCTGAAACCCCTGAGGTTGGAGAGATTACGAGATTAACAGCAGAGGAAGCCCGGGAACTTTATCCGCCGCTCCGTGAGGATCTGCAGGCTATCCATGTTACAGGAGCAGCCAGGCTCGATGGGAGGCTGTTAAGAGACGCCATGCTAAATGGTGCAAAAAAACATGGTGCAGCAATAATTGAAGGTGAAGGTGATCTTGTATTTCAAAATAATAAGGTTACAGGAGTAATAGTGAACGGGGAAGTCATTGCTGCCGATGCAGTTATCGTTACTGCCGGTGCATGGGCTAAAGCCTTACTTAATCCGTTAGGCATTGATCTTAAAGTCGAGCCTCAACGTGGGCAAATTGCCCATCTGGAAATAGGCAGTATGGACACCTCCAGCTGGCCGGTTGTCCTTCCGCAAAGCTCACACTACTTAGTGGCTTTCGATCATTCCAAAGTGGTGGTTGGAGCTACCAGGGAAACGGGATCCGGGTTCGACTATCGACTTACAGCGGCAGGTGTGAAAGAAGTTCTGGATGAAGCATTAACAGTGGCACCAGGATTAGCTGAAAGCACACTAAAAGAGGTAAGAATTGGCTTCCGTCCGGCTGGACCTGATATTTTGCCGCTGCTGGGTACGGTTCCAGCTGCAGAGGGGCTGGTTATCGCAACAGGATTAGGGGCATCAGGGCTTACAATGGGACCTTATGTGGGCACCTTGGCTGCAGATCTTGCTTTGAAAAGGGAGATGGAAATAGATCTATCACCTTATGATCCATTAAGAAAAGGCTTGGAAGCAGGAGTAAAGTGAAATTAATAAGCAGAAGCTGCCATACTGTTTTTGTGGCAGCTTATCTCTTTTTCCTATTCCTTCAATCGATCCGGCAATCCCTGAATGGAAGAAACCACAACATCAAGTTTCGCTTCGATCCGGTTCAGCAAAAAAAACGTGACAACGATCGGGAAGCCGAGTTCGCTGATCAATGTAATCATCTGTTCCATGGCAGCTGCTCCTTTCTTGTGAATTTACAATAAGCATTTTAAAAATGGCCGGGTTCCAAAGAATCCGGCCACTGCACCTTAAATTAATTCATAATCAGTTACATTACGCTCAACCAGCCTGACACTATCATCTGTAATCAAGTCACCGCCATTGCCGTCAAAAGCGTTGGCAGCAATGATTTGTTCCATAGCTGCCTTCACAGCTGCAGGATCAATCGGCTCGATGGGGTTATCGACGGATAATTTCGTTGGCTTGCCCAGTTCTGACAAAAAGGTCATTTCTAATGTTTTAGCCATTATAATTCCCTCCTTTAATTTTTTTGTATTTTAATAGAATGAATTAGCCCAGGATTTCGAAGCTGTCATTTCTGTTCATTTCAGCCAATGGATAGCTGCATAGTCCAGAAATCGCTTGTCCCACTGAGAAAAGCTGGTCTGCTGTTGCCGATTGTTTTACGCTGCTGTAGGTTTTGGATTTGTGAATTGGCTTGCCCTGCTCGTTAAGTCCTGTTTCAAACACTAGACGAAGTTTAGAATCAGTGATAATTGCTTGTGCCATCTTTGTTCACCTCCTTTCACCCTCTATATACGTATTGCGGGGTGATAAGGACAGGGTAAAATAAATTAATCTTCAAAAAAGCGATTATTTTCCATTATAATTCTTAGCTTCTCACGGGCACCATGCCGCCAGTTTTTGACTGCTGACGGGGTGACTTGTTCTTTTTCAGCTATTTCCTTGACAGACATTTGATCACATAAGGTATACTGCAGCCATTTCAGTTGATTGGCAGATAGGAGTCTGCATCTTTTAAGCATCTCGTGTGTATGATCTATGGCGGGGAATGGGGAGGGGTCTTCAATAAGTTCCCAGAATTCATCTTTCGGATAGAAATATTGCTGGCTTTGTTTATTTTGATTGGTTAATTCGTTCATGATTTTTCCTTTTATCATACTGTAAGCATAGGAAAGCAAGGTCCCTTTTTCAGGGTCATGATTTTTCCACGCCTCCCAGAGTGTAATTAATCCCAGCTGGTAGAATTCCTCTTTGTTTTTATAGATGTTCAGGCTATGCATAATTTTATGAATCATCGTCTCATATTGGGCTGCTAACTGTTCAAAACTCTCCATGAATACGGTCCCTTCAAGGAAAGCGCGCTCTCTAAGTATTCCCGGGTAGCTCAAACATAGCGTGTAAACATTATTTTGGCCAATCAAGAAAAAGTGCTGGATCAGTCAGTTAACCCCCGTAACTCTGGAGTTAAGGGGTCTAAGTCCGGAGTTAGGGGGTCTAACTCACGAAAAACCGGGAGTTAGCCTGTTTTTTTTATTATTTGTAAAAAAAATTCATGAAGAAGTCATTTTCTTCAGCTGAAAATCCCATTTTAAACAAATCCTCAAAGTACATTTCTTCAAATTTCTTAGTCAAGATTCCATAGAAATAAGCGACAGGATTAGTAATTGCGCGGGTTTTCATCTTCCCGATCAGCTGCTTAAACGAATGGATGGCTGTAGCCAAAACAGCGTTCAAATTTTGGTCACAATTGTTTTTATATGCTGCAGTGGATGCCATTCTCCAAAACTCCTCAATTTGCTTTGCTTCCGGAAAAAAGTATTTTACAGTGCTGGTGAATGATTCTGGTACACGATCATTTGTATAGGTGTGATCGAGGACGGTATCGTTACGTTTATTTATCTTTTGATTTTTATTAGCTTTAGAAAGATTAATAGTTTTATTAGGGTGGTTCAATTTTTCTTTTTTAGGTGGTTCACTCTTGGGAAAACGATTAAAAACATACAAATTACTCGACTGGGACCCGTTTTTTCTCTCAGTTTCAAGGACAGTGATAATCCCTAACTCTAAAGCTTTGGCAATCATCCTTTTAAAAGTGGATCGGGAAATGCCACTGCCGTTATATTCGTCGTGAATGGCTTTTAAAACGGTCCCGATTTTAGCATTGGAGACTCCAGGAATTTTCGCAGCAAAACGAACCAGCCTCTTTAAACCAACTAGCTCACCCTTTGAAAAGTTTTTCTTATGGACCGAAAGCCACATCTCCACATGAGCATTAAACTCCTTAAGATTTCTAAATTGGGAATATCCTTCAAAATGCTCAATTCTGCCTGATTTTAAATTCATTTAAATGCACCACCCTTTCACCTTCTAAATACAAATGAAGGGGTGGGGAAGGACAGGGGGTTTTTTGACGGATTGTGACGGAATCGTGAACGGGGGTGTTTTTTTGAAATGCATGTGGAAAGCATGGAGGCGAAAGAACAAATTTTCATAGAACAAAGTCGCCATATAAGATTTATGACGACGCAGCTTCGTTGGTTCAAAGAAAAATGTACGTCATTTGAGATTCATGTCTACGAAACCTCGGAGGTCCAAGTAAAAACGGTCGCCATAAGAGGTTCATGACGACGAAAAATTGGAGGTCCAAGTAAAAACAGTCGCCATAAGAGGTTCATGACGACGAAACCTCGGAGGTCCAAGTAAAAACGGTCGCCATAAGAGGTCTATGCCGACCAAAATTCGGAGGCATCAGGGAAAACGGTCGCCATAAGAGGTTCCTGACGACGAAATACGGAGGTGCAGATAAAAACGGTTGTCATAAGAAGTCTATGACGACGAAAATACGGAGGTACAAGTAAAAACGGTCGCCAAAAAAACCATAAAACTAAATCATCATAACTTCTCCGATTTCCTTGACAATGATAATCATTTTCACTTAAAATAAATTTTATCAATGATAATCATTATCACTTAATTTGGTTTACATAGTAATAATCTACTCTGAGGGAGGGATATAAGTCGATTAAACATCACATTTGCGGCTGGTGCGGTTTTATTGCGGATAATGAATCTGATGAAAATAATGAAGCCCAATGCCCTTGCTGCGGTTTGGATATTATCGAGGCAGCTGAATATGACATGTAGGAGGGTTGAAAAATGAGTGAGCTTTATATCGCAATAGATCATTTTGATCATCAAATCGATTGCTTTTGTCCGGATGCTGATCATGTGAATATACTACATTTTCAAAAGGGGGATTTAATGGAGGTCACTCCAGAGCGTAAATATACAATGCTGGGATGGTATGCGCTTGTGGTGATTAATGGACAGCAGGCATTTTATATGGCTATAGAGGATATTGAGAGATATTTCATGAGTGAATGCATATCATCACAGTTAGATATAGACCTGAAAATCAATTATCTGCAATATAAAATTGATCAGGATCTTGAAGCGGGGGACAAGGACTCTTTTGCGGAGAATAGCAGAAGGCTGAACGAAACCTGCAGCCTGAAAGAGGAATTGGAATATTACATAGCCAAGGCCATCTAAAATGAGTAAAACAGGAATAAAGCTAACGTATCTGAGCGTTAGCTTTATTTATCTTTATTCCGTTTCTATATCCCAATATGCATATAGAAAATTTCCACGCACGAAAACTGGTCGTTTGTTAATTGCCTTTTCTTTTAGATGTAAGGATATGATTAGGGAATAGAAGAATAATTCCGCACGAGGTTTTGTAAAGAAAAGCTGCCATCTGCTGGCAGCTTTTCTTTTTGGCTAAAATCAGCCCAGTTTATCAAAAATGAGAACGTCCTTTATGACTATTTTCCCGTTTTCGTAAGATAAACCATGCGATTAAGCTCAGAATTAGCAGTAAGCTCTCCAAAGAGAAGATATACCATGGATAGGGACCCAATACGTCAAAGAAACTTGGGGTTTCAGGTTTATGACGCAAAAACCAATAATTTCCTTTCGTTTGGTTGTTAATCAGGAGGATCACAGGCAAGAGCAAATTGATAAATACAATTAGCTTTATGACCGATTGAAATGATGGATAGTAATTTCTAGCCCACAAAAAATATAAGGCTGCCCATACAACCATCATGTGTGCATAGAAAAAGTGAAAAAAGCGAAAGTGAGGAAAGTCGTATGTTAAAGCTGGAGTAAGTATAGCTTGAGTAGCACCCAATATCGCAATAAAAAATAATAGTTCAAAAATAATCTTTTTCCTGGTCATGAGTAAAAGGATACATAAAATAAGTCCAATATTACACAATTCCAATGGCATGGATCGTCCAAATTTCCAGACTCCATTCTCTAACATCCATACGTGATTCGATATCTCGACCATTATTAAGGAAATGGCTGATCCAACTTCAAACCTTCTCCATCCAGCACCATTCAGCTTTTTCCGGTATAGAAAAATGGCGGATGAAACCAAAAAAAAGATTGCCAATGTAACAAGATGACTGGCTGAAAACATTTCAAAATTGTAATACTTATGACTTTTGCCAAACCACTCCATCCATGCACACCTCATGTCTTTTTAATGAATCAGGCATAAGTTGTGCATCTATTCTATTTTTTATACAGCTTTTCTGCTCCTTCGAAGATCAAGCTTATTTACAACTGCTAAGTTAACTCATTATGCAGTACATATTTTTTCCCTTTGCTTTTTTTATCACATTAATCAGGAAAAAGGTCACAAAATTAAAATATTCATTGACATTGATAATCATTATCACTTATGATTAATTTAATAATAATTGAAAATCATTATCAATTAGGAGGCTGTGAAATGAAGGCTTTCATTGGATATTTAAGTATGTCAGGAAATACAGAAGATATGGCATCCATTCTGAAAAAAGTTCTTGAATCTAAAGGATGTGAAGTGTATATGGATAGCCTGGATTTGACAGATATTCATAGTATCCTTGCCTATGACTGTATTTTCATTGGTGCTTATACATGGGGGGATGGCGATCTTCCTTATGAAGCTGAGGATTTTTTTGAAGAATTGAATGATCACGATTTAACAGGAATACATGCTGCATGCTTTGGTTCTGGTGATCATGCTTATCCAAAATTTTGTGCAGCAGTGGATACGCTTGCTGACAAATTGAGTGAAAGAGGAGCCAATGTTTTTCAGCAAGGGTTAAAAATAGAACTTAACCCTGAAACAGATGAGCAGATTCTTGAGTGTCAGCAATTTGCCGAATCTGCCTATGAATGGATAGTGAAAAATGAGGAGATGGAACATGTTTGATAAGGGCTCCACAGCAGTGCTATCAACCCCAAATCTTCCTTTCATAGTAGCAGTAAAGCAGGCGGGCATTTATTCCTTTGAGGATGGAGACTGGTTCCTTCAGTATGGGTTAACACAAAATATATACAAACTTGTGCAATTAGGTCATTTCATATTCGGAATCGGTGACAATGGCACAATTATCCGATACGATCTGCAGCGAAAAAAATGGAATCAGACCTCATTCCCAACCGCCCGGCGGCTGTGGGATATTACAGGAAACCAGATGGGATATATCGTAACTCATGGCGGCAGCAGCTTATACATATCAACTAATTTTGGTTCTGATTGGTCTGTCTTAAGTCCATTTCAAAATATGTCCCAAAAGCCCCTTATCCGATCTCTGCTATATCATCAGGGGAGCATTTATATTGGAACACAAATCAACTCCCAGAATGGAGGGGTATGGAGATATTATGTTGGAAGCGGGGAATTACAGCTCATAAAAAAAGAAAAGCATTCAATGATTTCCTCCATTTATAGAAATGAAAATGACCTTCTCATCATTGCAAAGGGAAACGCTCGGTCCGGTATGGGAACGATTGAGATTCTGAATCCATTTACAAATAGGTGGAGTGTATGCCAGCAGCCTATCTCAGAAAGAGCTTTCCTGGATATTTTTGAGGCGAATGAAAAAGTATATGCCACGACAAGTCAGGATGAAGACGGTTTTTCAAGAATCTACGAAGTCCATAAGAAAAGCATGTCCCTGATTCCCATTGAAACCGTAGCTGGACATGGATTCAGGGGTGCGGGCTTTAAAGACCAGCTTTTTATCTGTTCACATAGAGAAAGTAAATGGATCACCCACAGATATAACCCAACAGCATTAATTCATTGATAGGAGTGAAGAGGAATGAAAATTGGCGTATTTTATGCAAGTATGTCGGGGAACACAGAAGCCATTGCGGACATAATCGCAGGGGAGCTGAAGGATCAAAATCATGATGTGGATTTAGAAGATTTTATGAGTGTTCAAAGTGCTGCTGAACTACTAAACTATGATCTTACTTTTATTGGATTGTATACATGGGGAGATGGGGACTATCCTGATGAATGTCTCGATGTCATTGAAGAAATCGAACAGCTGGATCTCGAAAATCATCCCTTTGCCATCTTTGGATCAGGAGATACCTCCTACCCTGAATTTTGCGGCGCCCTTGATCACCTTCAAAAACTTATAGAAGAACAAGGGGGAACAGTTGTCGGCAGTCCCCTGAGGATAGAGTTCAATCCGGAACCGGAAGACGAAGAGGAAATAAAAAAGTTTGTCTCTGAAGCTTTGATGTTAAAGGAAACCTGCTGAGTATGGCGGCAAGCTTAGAAAGGATGGCCTTAATGAAAAAGAAAACATTTCATAAACTAGTAGAAGAAAACATGAAAAATATCCTAAAAGATAAAGATCAATTGGAAGAAATATATCGAAGGGTTGATGAAAATATTTTGATGGAGACAGAAAAAACAAGAGTTAATCACTAGGAATATTCAGGCTGGAAAAGGAAAGAATTATGCGTTTCTGCAATGCAGGGACGCATATTTTAATGTCGGCAGTCCGTTGTTTATCATTTGGGGAAAACTGTATCTGTGTTATATTTCAAAAAAAATCCCCCCATGGGGAATGAAAGAGTAACTCATTATTTTGATTTTTTCTCATTCGACTTTTCCTTTTGAAGCTTTTCTTTTTCCAGACGTTCAGCATCCTTCTTAAACGCCTCCATCGCTTTGTAAAAAAGGAGAGTCATCGTTTTTTCACCTCCTTACCTGTTTACTTCGTTATCTGAATTCTTTTTACCTCCTTCTATTTTTTGTGAAATCAAAATTTTGACAACTGGCGTTACTTTTAAGTACAAACAGCATCCTTTGAGTAAAAGGAATACTTCGATAAAGGCAGGTGGAATAAAGTGACAAAATTGTCACATCCAAGGGGGGGATTGTAAGGTATTGCGATGGTGATTGTATGCTTTTTTTCATAATGTAAGAGTAAGCTGGATTTTTCATGGGAGGGAAGAGATATGCTGGAATGGGCACAAGATGCACCTATATACATGCAATATACAGTATTATTTTTGCTTGCGGCAGCACCCTGGATGGATGTATCAATTATTGTCCCTCTTGGGATTCTTTGGGGACTATCGCCTATCGGAGTCAGTCTCACTGCATTTACGGGAAATCTTCTGTTAATCCTTTTGCTCGGTGCCTTCTTTAAACAGGTTGAAAGCTTGCGGCAGGCAAGGAAATTAAAAAAGGGCATTACAGAACCAACAAGAAAAGAAAGGCGGTCAAAGGAGATTTGGCAAAAATACGGGATCCCGGGATTAGCATTATTAGCTCCAATCATTGTTGGAACCGATATTGCGGCCATTATTGCTCTGGCATTTGGGGCATCAAAATCGGGAGTGATAAGGTGGATGACCATAAGTTTGGCACTCTGGACTATCATTTTTGCTGTGGGTGCAGTGTATGGATTCAGCTTTTTAAATCTTTTATAAATAAAGTGGCAGGAATTTTTTATTTTGGGTTGAATATGAAGTGGTGTCCGGAAGCTGAAAAAGGGTTTTAAAAGGGGTGATTGTTCTGAGAAGTACAGCAAACTTTACGGATAGGATGAAAATAATCATGAAACATGCCGAACGGGAAGCCGGCTTTTCAGAACAAAAAGTGCTCCATCCAGTTCATCTGTTTATCGCATGCCTGGGAGAAAAGACAGGAGCACTGGGTGAAATTTCTTTGAAAATCAATTTGAATAAACTTTCTTTAAGTGATTTGACTGGGAATATAAATGGCAAAACGCAAAGCGAATTTTTTAGCATGACGGTTACAAAAGAAGTAGTGCAGATTTTTGAATCTGCCTTTAAGTATATGAAAAGGTATAATCAGGTTTATGTTAACGAAGGTCATCTTCTTAAAGCTTTATTAACAGACTCCTCCATAAAACACCATTTATCTGAAGAAGATAAGCATACCATTTTAACCCTTGGTACAACCTCCAGGGACATGATCGCTCACCTTGGCAGATATACCTTCCCCAGGTTAAACTTCCAGACTATTCGTAAAGCAAAAAAAGATGATCAAATTATACTGGGAAACTTTGTTGAAGAGCATTTCTCCAAGGAATGGTCTTATACGATCCGCAGCGGATTCCAGCAAGAGAAGCCTTCCATTTATATTGCGCTTAATCAAAATGATGAAATAATTGGATTCGCAGCATTTGATGTCTACCGGAACAAAAAGGGATATTTCGGCCCTATGGATGTAGTAAAAACCAGCAGGGTTAAAGGCGTAGGAAATGCATTGCTTCATCACTGCTTAAGAGATATGAAAGAAATAGGATATGAATATGCAATTATTGGTGGAGCAGGGCCAATTGAGTTTTATGAGAAAGCTTGCAGGGCTGTTGTCATTCCTTCTATATAATCTATCAATTACCGGCAGCAGTGGCCTGAGTTTATGGAAAGGACCGTTTTCCCCAAAAACTTTAAATGAATTAGAGAATATTGTTGCAATTTGATTTTCATTATTGGTATGATTGTTCTCCGCGCATATTTCATACATAAGAAAATTGATTTCAAAAGGAGCTGATTGTGTGAAGCAGGAATTCATCGAAATTTTCAATGCCAGAGTTAACAACCTGAAAAATATTGGTCTGAAGATTCCAAAAGGAAAGATCACAATATTTACAGGTGTCTCCGGTTCAGGCAAATCATCTATAGTGTTTGATACGATTGCCCAGGAGGCAGGCCGCCAGTTAAATGAGACGTACAGCAGTTTTCAGCGGCTTTTTCTTCCGAAATATAGCCGTCCGGAAGCAGATGAAATCAACAATCTTTCTACTGCCGTTGTAGTCGATCAAAAACGGCTCGGCGGAAATGCCCGATCCACACTTGGAACCGCTACAGATATTAATCCTCTTCTTCGCCTGTTATTCTCCCGGTTTGCAGAACCTCATTTAGGTTACAGCAACGCATATTCATTTAATGATCCCAGCGGCATGTGCCCGAAATGTGAAGGGATTGGGAGAATTATTACGCTAAACCTTGATGCTGCTCTTGATAAGGAAAAAAGCTTAAATGAAGGAGCTATTCTGCTTCCGGGGTTTGGACCTGGAACATGGCAATGGAAAGCGTATGCTGAATCCGGATTCTTCGATATTGATAAGAAAATTAATGATTATACAGAAGAAGAATTTAATAAGCTTGTCTATGCAGAGCCGCAAAAAGTAACAGTCAGTTATATGAATAATGATATGAATGCAACCTATGAGGGCCTGGCAGTCAAATTTATGCGGCAGCATGTAAAGAGGGACAAAGAGACTTCAAAATCAGGCGAGAAGCTCCTGAAGAACTTCAGCACCATGACGGAATGCCCTTCCTGCGGAGGAAAACGCTACAATGAGAAGGTGCTTTCATCCACAATCAAAGGCTATTCCATTTTTGACTTGACGTCCATGCAATTGGATCAGCTAATCGAAACCCTTCCCCAGGTTACATCACCGGAAGCTAAGCCAATCGCTGACGGGATCATGGAACGATTGGAAAACCTTTGTGACATTGGGCTCGGCTATATGGATTTGACAAGGGAAACGCCAACACTATCGGGCGGTGAATCCCAAAGGGTGAAAATGGTCAAATATTTATCCAGTAACTTAACCGGTCTTATGTACATATTTGATGAACCCAGCACCGGCCTGCATCCGCGGGATGTCCACCGGTTAAATGAATTGCTGGTTCGGCTGCGTGACAGGGGCAATACCGTACTAGTTGTGGAGCATGATCCAGATGTCATCCAAATAGCCGATTATATTGTTGATGTTGGGCCTCAAGCCGGAACACACGGGGGAGAGATTATGTATACCGGCAGTTATCAGGATTTCTTATCTTCTGACACATTGACTGCCAATTATTTAAACCGAAGTGCAGAGATCAACGCCAATCCGAGACCGGTTTCCGAGTTTATGGAAAGCAGGAAAAGCACCCTTCACAATTTGAAGAATGTGAGTCTTTCAGTTCCAAAAGGGATTTTTACTGTTATTACAGGAGTAGCTGGTTCCGGGAAAAGCACACTTGTGAACGAAGTGTTTGCGAAAGATTTTCCGGAGGCAATCCGTATTGATCAAAGCCCGGTCCACGCGAACGTACGGTCCAATCCGGCAACTTTCACTGGTATTATGAATTCGATTCGCAAGTCTTTTTCAGATGCCAATGGAGTGGAGAGCGGATTATTCAGCTATAATTCGACCGGGGGCTGTCCGTCATGCGGAGGCACTGGGACGGTTGAAATCAATTTATCCTTTATGGATACAATGGAAGTCGAATGCAGCGAATGTCATGGAAGCCGTTTTAGGCAGGACGTGCTCCAATACCTATATAAGGGAAAAAATATTGTTGAAATCATGGAGATGTCTGTAGCGGATGCTGTAGAGTTCTTTGATGCAAAAGATGTTCAGAAAAAACTCAAAGCACTGGAAACTGTCGGTCTTGGCTATTTGACATTGGGACAGCCTCTGACCACCTTGTCAGGTGGCGAATGTCAAAGGCTTAAGCTTGCAAAGGAACTGAATACTAAAGGAAACATTTATATACTTGATGAACCAACTACTGGATTGCATATGTCCGATGTCGCTAATATTCTGGAAATCATTAATAAATTGGTGGAAAAGGGTAATACCGTTATAGTCATTGAACATAATCTGGATGTTATCCGCAAAAGTGATTGGATCGTTGACTTGGGTCCGGATGGAGGTGCTGGAGGCGGTGAAGTGCTGTATGAAGGACCGCCAGCAGGAATTTTGGAATGTGAACGTTCGGTTACTGCTCGGCATCTGTAATGGAATAAGGATAAGACACCAAATGGCCTTGGAATTTATTCAATGGCCATTTTCTTTATTTCTTAAGTGGAGGTGATTACTATGGAGGAACTATTAAAAGACCTGAAAGCAGCAGGTGTACACAGTATAAAAAGTGATTCCGAAATTATTTTGGAAATCTTTCAAGATGAACTAAGAAGTCCTAATAAAGTAGATTATTTAATAAATAGGCTTCTTACCCTGGATAAGAGCAGAATTGAAAAAGTAAAGATTGAGTGCCCTCAAGGAATTTTGGATAAATTAGTTGTCACTCGAGGAAAAATGAAAGTGATTGGTGAAAGACTTATTTTTAAAAAGCAGTTTGCAGAATGTGAGAATAAAAAGGTCCCTCCTTATGAAGTTTGGCCGCTCCTTAACAAAAGTTCCATTACTTTCTTATCTGAGGTTATGAATTTTACTTATGAACAAACTGAGAAGTTTTTAAAGAGCATGAAAACAGAGCTCCCTGAACAAGCAGATAAAATGTTTACGGTTTATACGGTTCATTCTGAACCGGCAGGAGTCGTTTTTCCTCATTTGGAACCTGGCCGGGATCGGGAAGGAAGGATGTTTTGGATCGGCATCCACCCTGATTTTAAGGGTAAAGGGTATGGTAAGAACCTGCATTTAATTGGACTCCATAGATTGCAGCATGATTTTAAAGCTGAAACATATCTCGGGGTAACCCGGGCCGATAATGCTGCCATGAGAAAAGTAATGGAAGCAAATGGATGTCTTCAGGAGAGTAATTCTGTCTTTTCCTTAGAGTATTCTTTTTCTGGATAATCAAGAATGATGTATGAAAACACGGTTGGAGAGAATAGAACAATGAAAAGAGCAGCAGCCATTTTTATCTTAATAATAGTATTGTTATTGCTTTGGCTGATAGGGATATTAAGTCAGCAGGCTCAGGTTAATGAGGGAGCGGCAACTTTGGAAGGAACAATCGTTATGAAAGAAAATATCATACTGCTTATTGAAGATAAAGGATTTACGTTGGCAGATGCAGAAACACAATCCGTCAATGAATTAATAGGAAATTATAAATCTGTGTATAAATTGAATAATGCTGTTTTGAGTGGAATAAAGAGTGGAGATATGGTGGAAATCTGGTACACAGAAATACTGGAATCCTTCCCGGCACAAATCAATGTGATAAAAATAAAGAAATTGTAAACCGGCTTTTTCATTACACTGGAGCTCATTTTTATTTTTGCCGTTTTCAGCAAGTATATATTCCGGTGGGTAAAAAGCGTCATCGTTGCCTGATGTATAGTGGTTTCCTATTATTTTATTACTGTAATAAACAGAATTGACGAGGAATTAATTCAGGTTGGGTTGACACAATCACGAAACTTAAAAGAATGTCCCATACACATCTGGGACATTCTTTTAATCTTTCAAAATTTGTTTATTATCCGATCAGGCAGTCTATTTATTCAGGTTTTCCTGCAGATCCGAGTTCAGAAAGTTTTCTGTGGCATAAGCTGAAGCCCCAAGTGCTGTTGAGTAGATCGATAAATCTGCAAATGTAATGTTTACGTTTTCCTGATTGAATCTTAAGGAATGAGTCTTGACAACTTCCATTATTGAATCCAGTAATAATTCTTTGGCGATTGCTAAGCGATTTCCGATAATGATTTGCTCGGGGTTGAATGTATTAATGATATTGTTTATGCCAATGCCAAGGCATCGGCCGATTTGATGGAACAGATCCTTTACTTCCTCATCTTCTTCGGCCATTTCAACTAATGACTCCAGGTTCAAATCATCCCGTTTTAAGTATGATTCAATATTCTTTGCCTGGTTTAGCAATGCCTGTTCAGAAGCGTACAATTCCCAGCAGCCTTTGCTGCCGCATCTGCATTCTATTCCATCTATATCGATCACCATATGGCCCATTTCACCGGAGAATCCTTCAGCGCCACGGTAAAGGCTGTTTTGTAAAATAAAGCCGACTCCAATGCCAATTCCAGCGCTAACATAGATGAGATTCTCAAAGTTTTTCCCGGCTCCGAAACGCTTTTCCCCGTATGCTCCGGCGTTCGCTTCGTTGTCGATAATAACGGGAAGGTGAAACTCTGTCTCAATTTCTGCCTTTAAATGGATATCTGTCCAGCCCAGATTAGGTGCCAGCAGGATATTGCTGCCTTCCTTATTTACAATTCCCGGCACTCCAATACCGATTCCAATCACGCCATAGGGGCTCTCAGGGGTTGTATCCAATAAGGATTGGATGACTTCTTTTATGACAAGAATGGTTTCTTCATACCTCATGCTATTCATATGCTTCAAATGTTCGCTCACAATATTCCCCGATAAATCAGTCATGACACCTAAAATATAGTTAACCCCTAAATCAATTCCAATGGCATATCCTGCTTGTTCATTAAAGAGAAGCATCACAGGCCGCCGTCCTCCGCTCGATTTGCCCGGTCCTGTTTCGGAACAGATTTGTTCTTCTATCAGCTCGTTGACTAAAGAGGAAACAGTTCCTTTAGTCAGTCCCAAATGCTGTGAGATATCAGCCCGGGAGATAGGGGATTGGTCGATGATCGTCTGCAGAACGCGTGATTTGTTTTTCATTTTTACCAGCTGCTGATTCCAAGTCATTATCTTTCTCCTCAAATCCTCAATTTCTTTGTCTATTACAATCATATTCCATTTATACCATAATTAAAAATAAAAATAAAACTTAGTTCATTCAATAGACAAACTAAGTTTATGGTGGTAAAATCGATTTGTAATCAAATGAAAGCGATAACAAATGAAAAGAGAAGATGGAGGAATGAAAATGAACTACTTTAATAATGTGAGTGGAGTAAAATACGAAGGTCCAGATTCTAATAATCCATTGGCTTTTAAATATTATAATCCTGAAGAAATGATCAACGGCAGAAAAATGGAAAACCTTCTCCGTTTTGCAGTGTCTTACTGGCATACGTTTACTGCGGAAGGCACAGATCCTTTCGGAAATGGAACGATGATCCGTTCCTATGACAGATTTTCCGGAATGGATTTGGCCAAGGCGCGTGTTGAAGCATCCTTTGAATTCTATGAAAAACTGAATGTTCCGTTTTTCTGTTTCCATGACGCTGATATTTCGCCTGAAGGCGATTCATTAAGCGAAACTTTTAAGAACTTAGATGAGATTACGGCCATGATAAAGGAATACATGAAGTCCAGCAAAACAAAGTTATTATGGAATACCGCTAATATGTTTTCGCATCCGCGCTGGCTGCACGGTGCGGCTACAGCACCTAATGCTGATGTATTTGCCTATGCTGCTGCAAAAGTGAAAAAGGGACTTGAGATCGGCAAGGAGCTGGGTGCTGAGAACTATGTGTTCTGGGGCGGCCGCGAAGGATACGAAACACTGCTGAATACGAACATGAAGCTTGAACTCGATAATCTTGCGCGGTTCTTCCATATGGCAATCGATTATGCAAAGGAAATTGGGTTTGACGCACAATTCCTAATCGAGCCAAAACCGAAGGAGCCCACCAAACATCAATACGATTTTGATGTGGCAACCAGTTTATCATTCTTGCAATCTTACGGCTTAAAAGACTACTTTAAATTCAATATTGAAGCAAACCACGCGACCCTTGCCGGCCATACATTTGAGCATGAACTGCACACAGCACGCATAAATGGAATGCTTGGTTCAGTGGATGCAAACCAGGGTGATACCCTGCTGGGATGGGATACTGACGAATTCCCGACAGACATCTATTCTACAGCACTGGCAATGGTTGAAATTCTAAAAAATGACGGCCTTGGAACAGGCGGCCTTAACTTTGATGCGAAAGTACGAAGAGGATCATTTGACCCTGAGGACCTGTTCTATGCTCATATTGCAGGAATGGACACATTTGCGGTTGGCGCAAAGGTTGCACAGCGTCTAATTGAAGATAAAGTATTAGACAATTTTATTGCTGACAGATATAGCAGCTATACAGAAGGCATCGGCCTTGAAATCGTTGAAGGAAAGGCAGACTTCCGCAAGCTTGAAAAGCATGCCCTTCAGCTTGAAAAGATTGAAAATAAATCAGGAAGACAGGAACAGCTAAAAGCTGTCTTAAATAAATACATTCTCGAAGCTCATGCGAGTGTAAAAGCGTAATAGATTAATATAAAAAGATTAAATGTACTGGGAATACAAAATTGTCCCAGTACATTTTTAAAAACTAAAACTTAGCATACATTTCATTATCTAAAGGATGATCAATCATGAAATATGTAATCGGGATTGACCTTGGCACGAGCTCGGTAAAAGCTTTATTAATGAATCAAAAGGGAGTAGTATGCAGCGAAGTTTCCAGGTCTTATCCGCTCATTCATGAAAAGTCGGGTTATAGTGAACAGGACCCTGGTGAATGGGTTGATAAAACAGTGGCTGCTCTTAAAGAACTTACAGAGCAGTTTGATGGAAGTGCGGAAGACATTCAAGGAATCAGTTTTTCAGGCCAAATGCACGGTCTGGTCCTTCTGGATGAAGAGAATAAGGTTCTGCGTAATGCAATCCTTTGGAATGATACCCGCACGACAGAGCAATGTAAACAGATCTATGACATGGCTGGTGAGAAGCGTCTGCTTGAAATCACAAAGAATCCGGCATTGGAAGGCTTTACTTTACCAAAGCTGCTTTGGGTGAAGCAATACGAGCCGGAAGTTTTTGAAAAAGCGGCTGTATTTATGCTCCCTAAAGATTACCTGCGCTTTAAACTGACTGGCAGGATTCATAGTGAATATAGTGATGCAGCCGGTACTTTGCTGCTGAATGCCTGCCGGAAAATGTGGAGTGAAGAGATTTGCGGGCTAACGGGGATTGATGTGAATATCTGTCCGCCTTTAGTTGAATCCCATGAATGTGTAGGAACGTTAAAGCCTGAGATTTCTGAGAAGACGGGATTATCTCCTTTAACTAAGGTATTTGCAGGAGGAGCTGACAACGCCTGCGGTGCGATCGGTTCCGGCATTCTGTCGGAAGGCAAAACATTATGCAGCATTGGGACATCCGGGGTCGTTTTATCCTATGAAGAACAAAATGACAAGGATTTTCAGGGGAAAGTCCATTATTTTAATCATGGTGAAGAAAATGCCTATTACACAATGGGCGTAACCCTGGCAGCAGGACATAGTTTGAGCTGGTTTAAAGATGCGTTTGCAGAAATGGAATCATTCGATTCCCTGTTGGCTGGAATGAGCGAGGTTCCGATTGGGTCGAACGGCCTTTTATTTACACCCTATTTAGCGGGTGAGCGCACACCATATGCAGATTCACAAATTCGGGGAAGCTTTATCGGCATGGACTCCTCACATAATCGAAATGATTTTGTACGATCGGTCATTGAAGGTATTACTTTTTCTTTAAATGAATCGATTGAAATATTCAGGGAAAGCGGAAAGCTTGTCGATACCATTATTTCAATCGGCGGAGGAGCTAAAAGTGAGGCCTGGCTGCAAATCCAGGCCGATATCTTCAATTGCACAATTGTAAAGCTTTCAAGTGAACAAGGACCTGCTGTAGGTGCGGCTATGCTAGCGGCATACGGATGTAAATGGTATGAATCTCTGGAAGCCTGTGCCGAAAACTTCATAACATACGAAAAGACATATACTCCAATCCCTGAAAACGTTAAGAAATATCAGGAGCTTTTCCAGTTATACAAAGAAGTTTATGCGCAAACCAAAAAGCTGAATGAGGGTTTGGCCGGGTTTAGAAAAAAGTAAGCTGACTTGAGGGAGATCGACATGAACATAACTGAAAGTATATTCGGCGAATGGAATGGACACAAGATTAAATCCTATACAATCAGCAATGATCATGGAATGGAAGTATCGTGTATCGAATACGGGGGAATCATTACCGGGTTATCTGTCCCTGACAGTAAAGGAAATATAGAGAATGTGGTCCTGGGGTTTGACACTCTTGAAGAGTATATTAATTATTCACCATTCTTCGGCGCTATTATCGGAAGGGTGGCCGGAAGGATAGCGGGCTCGGCTTTCACTCTTGATGGAACTGCTTACCAGCTGCAAAAAAATGATGGGGAACACCATCTGCATGGAGGTTCAGGCGGCTTTCATCATGTTATTTGGGACTCTACCGCCGAAAAGAGCATGAATGAGGCGAATATCAGGTTCTCCTATGTAAGCCCGGATGGGGAACACGGGTATCCTGGGACACTTGAGGTAACGGTAAACTATACACTGAACAATGAGAATGAACTGGTCATTAGTTATGAAGCGATATCTGATGAAAAAACGATCATCAATCTGACAAACCATACTTATTTTAACCTAAGTGGGGACTTAAAGAGGGACATTCTGGAGCACGAGGTGACCATGCAAAGCGATCACTTTCTGGAGCTTGATGAAACATTGATTCCTACTGGGAAACTCATACATGTTGAAAATACACCGTTTGATTTCAGAGCAGGGAAGAAAATCAAAGAAGGCGTAAAGTCCGGCCATCAGCAGAACATGCTTGCGGGCGGAGGTTATGATCATCCATTTCTATTAAATACAGGTGAAATGACTGTAGTGGATTCTGCCAGCGGACGAAAACTGACAGTGAAAACGGATAGGCCGAGTGTTGTTTTATATACAGCGAATATGCTCGGAAATGATTTTCAAATTAGAGGTGTTCAGTCAAGAAGCCATTTGGGGCTGTGTCTTGAAACTCAATGTCCGCCTGATGCTGTTCATCATGAACACTTTCCTTCTATTGTCCTGGAGAAAAATGAGGTCTTCAAAACAAAAACCAGTTTCAAGTTTCTCGTTGTTTAATCATTTCTAATAGAAAGGAGTGAAGATGGATTTGAATTATTAATGTAAAATTGTAAGCGCTCTATTTTGGTTCAAATCTGTCTTTTACAATCTATGAAACAGAATCGGAACTCTCTATATATTGGTTCACTTACATTGGTTGCTGCGATAGGCGGTTTGCTTTTCGGATATGATACGGCTGTTATTTCAGGAGCTGAAAAGTCACTGGAAATCTATCTGATTAATAGTTTGGGATTAGGATCGCTGGCTCACGGGGCGACAACCTCAAGTGCATTGATTGGCTGTATCATTGGCGGTTTAATATCCGGTTATTTTGCGTCGAAATTTGGGCGGAAAAAATCGCTGATAGCCGCGGCTGTACTATTCTTCTTATCTGCATTAGGATCCGCTTTCCCTGAATTTTTATTTTTCACTAAAGGGGAACCGACCATCTCGCTATTATTGACTTTTAATCTTTATCGCATTATTGGCGGAATTGGGGTTGGTCTGGCGTCAGCTATTGTTCCCATGTATATCGGCGAAATTGCACCTGCCGATATCCGCGGACGCCTTGTTTCATTCAATCAGTTTATGATTATCTTCGGGATGCTTGTCGTGTACTTTGTAAACTGGGGCATTGCCAGCGGCCGTCCATTGGAATGGATCAATGATGTTGGCTGGAGGTACATGTTTGCTTCAGAAGCTATTCCGGCCCTTGCCTTTGGTCTTCTGCTGCTCCTGGTTCCGGAGACACCACGTTACCTGGCCATTCATAATCATGATGATAAAGCTTTAGCAGTCCTTGCGAAAATTAATGGTGCAGCAGAGGCTAAAACGATCTTGGGTGAAATCAAAAAATCGGTAGCAGCCTCAGCAAATGTTCCAGCAGAAAAGCTGTTTGCATACGGAAAATTAGTGATTGTTATAGGAATTCTGCTCTCTGTATTCCAGCAATTTGTCGGAATCAACGTTGCTTTGTACTATGCACCGCGAATTTTTGAAAGCATGGGAGCAGCAAAGGATGCCTCGATGCTGCAGACGATTGTTATGGGTGTCATAAATGTCATCTTTACAATTGTGGCAATTTTAACTGTAGATAAATGGGGACGCAAGCCATTATTGATCACAGGTTCCATTGGCATGGCCATCGGGATGTTTGGAGTAGCAGGAATGGCTTTCTCCAATATAATCGGCATGGGCACATTAATTTTTATCATCGTTTACACAGCTTCCTTCATGATGTCATGGGGACCGATATGCTGGGTATTGATCTCTGAAATTTTCCCAAACAAAATCCGAGGACAGGCAGTTGCGGTAGCTGTAGCAGCACAATGGGCGGCAAACTATTTTATTTCATCGACCTATCCGATGATGATGGAATTCAGCGGCGGCTTAACTTACGGCTTCTATGGACTGATGAGTGTTCTTTCAGCCATTTTTGTATGGAAGTTTGTACCTGAAACGAAAGGGAAGACTCTTGAGAACATGGAGAGTATTTGGAAAAGAACTGCCTGATTAGCTTATTCAACCATGAAAAAAGAATGTCCCGATGAATATCACATGCAGAAGGGACATTCTTTTTTCTGTTATCTGCTTGTTTTTATCATTTCCTTCACTAGTTCTTCTATCTCTTCTGCACTCTTATCCAATGAAAGTGACAATTCCTTAAATAAGATTTTTTGAACTGCATTCAGAAGTATCATCAACTCTGAAGGTTCAGTGGGCTGAATAAATCATCAGGACAAAAAAACGCTTGAATATTCAAGCGTTTTTCTTATGATTTTCTATAAAGCTCTTAATTTTAAAAACAACTTCCGTACCGATATGCATTTCAACTTCCCTAACTTTCTTTTTGATCAGTTTCTCTTCAACCCCGATTATTTGATAAAACTCCATTAAAACCTGATGATCTTGGAAGAGTTTTTTGGCAATTTCCAATCCGGCTTTTGTCAAAGTAACTGTTCCATAGGGCTGAAAATGAATGTAACCGTCTGTTTTAAGCTTTCCGGCCATTTTAGATGCAGCTGAGACGGTGACCCTCAATACCTTTGCAATGCCGGAAATGGTCGCATGCCCATGTGCTTCCTGTAATAAATAAATCTCGAGAATATACCTCTTTGAACTAATGGGGATCACATGTTTCACCTGCTTGCTGGAATAGTGACCTTTATTACCGGGTCAAGCCTTTTTTAATGGTTTTAATATTCCATTCCATCATCGAAATATAAGTATCGCCATCTTCACCCGGCTTTGCCAAGGAGTCTGTAAATACCTTTCCCATGATTGGAACATTGGTTTCATCGGATACAGCTTCCATGCTTCTTGCGTCAATGCTTGTTTCCAGGAATAGTCCTGTAATTCCTTTTTCATTAATAATATCTGTAATTCTTGTAATTTGGTCTGGTGTTCCCTGGTTTTCCTGGTTGATTTCCCAGATGTATTCTGCCTGGAATCCGTAGGCTTCGCTGAAATATTTAAAAGCACCTTCACTTGTTACGAGAACACGTTCGTTTTCTGGAATTTCATTAAATTGTTCGACTGCTTCATCATGCAGCTCTTGAAGCTTTGCAATGTATTCTTCAGCGTTTTTTTCGTAAATCTCTTTATTGTCTGGATCTGTTTTGATAAGTCCATCTCTGGCATTTTCCGCGTATTTGATCCCATTTCGGATGTCCAGCCAGGCATGGGGATCTTCTTCACTTTCTTTGCCCTTTGTGGTTAAGTGCATGGCATCAACGCCTCTGCTCATTAGGAAGACAGGCGCATCTTCACCGTCTTTTCCGGCAGTTTCCATCAGCTTATTGAACCATGAGTTGCCGGCTTCCAGGTTCAGCCCGTTGTAAAATACTGCATCTGCATCCGTTGTTTTTTTCACATCCTCAGGAAGGGGGTCATATTCGTGGGGATTGGAGCCAATGGGTGCTAAACTATGAATCTCAACCAAATCCCCGCCTACATTTTTAACAATGTCATACACAATCGAATAGGTAGTCACAACTTGGATTTTCCCATCTGCATTGGACGAGGTGCTGCTTGTTCCGCTGCTGCAGGCTGACAGGAATAACACAGACAGAAGGAATGCAGCTAATAAAAGAAAGCCTTTTTTAATCATCGGTTTTCCCTCCTAAAAAAATTTGTTTTTATTAAAATTAAACTAATGAAGCTCTCTTTTTCTTTACTTTCAGCGTTTTCCATATTAGCCCATGCTTAGGTGAAAATAAAAAAACGAGAATGAAAATAGCAGTGGATGATATGACTATTGTTGCTCCTGAAGCTAAGTTGTAGGTAAAGCTAAAGTATAGTCCCACGATGGATGAAATTACACCAATGCCAGACGCAAGGAAAATCATCATCCACAGCCGCTCGGTTAACAGATAAGCTGCCGCTGCAGGGGTGATCAGCATGGCAACAACCAGGACAATACCTACTGTCTGGAGGGATGCAACGGTTACCATCGTCAAGAGAGTCATTAGGAAATAATGAATGAAACGAACTGGCAGTCCGTAAGCTGCTCCCATCGTTTCGTCAAACGAGGTGACCAATAATTCTTTGTAAAAGAGGTATACAGCCCCCAATACAAACAGGCTGATGCCCAGTGTGATCCACATGTCGGATAATCTTACTGCCAGTACATTGCCAAATAATATATGGTAGAGATCTGTACTGCTTTTAAGCATGGTAATAATAATGATTCCTGAAGCAAATGCCGCTGTAAACATAATTCCAATCGAGGTATCATGCTTTATCCGGCTGTTTTGGGATACAAACCCAATGGCGATAGCTGTAATCACTCCGCTTATGACTGCTCCAAAGAAGAAGTTAACTCCCAGCATATATGAAATAGCGACGCCCGGAAGGACAGCATGTGATATGGCATCTCCCATGAGAGCCATTCCTCTGAGGATGATAAAGCACCCAATGACTCCGCAGATAATTCCTACCATAACCGAGGTTAATAACGCTTTTTGCAGAAAACCATATTGCATGACCGCTTCAATAAAAGCCATTATAGCGACACCCCAATCTCATTCATAAAAGCAAATTGCCCCTTGTATGCTTTTGCAATTACTTCAGGTTTAAACACTTCTTCAACGGTCCCAAAACTGATCAATTCCTTATTTAACAGAATTATCTGATTGAAATAATCATTTGCTTTACTTAAATCATGGTGTACAACAATCACTGTTTTTCCTTGTCTGCAGAGCTCCTTCAAAATGTTCACAATGGTTTCCTCACTGGATACATCTACTCCAACAAATGGCTCATCCAGAAAGAACAAATCCGCTTTTTGAGCAAGTGCTCTCGCAAGAAAAACTCTCTGCTGCTGGCCGCCTGATAGTTCCCCAATCTGCCTTTTGCTGAACTCCTGCATGCCAACTCGCTGAAGACATTCCATGGCCCACTCTTTATCCTTTTTCTTTGGACGGCGGAACAGTTTTAAATGGGGGTAGGTCCCAATAAGAACCGCATCATGCACAGTGATTGGGAAATCCCAGTCAATGTCATTCCGCTGCGGCACATAGGCGATGCTCTTGCGAACTTCAGCAATGGATTTTCCCATCACTCTAACTGCACCTTTATCCTTTGGTATAAGATTTAGCATGGCTTTTAAAAAAGTCGATTTACCTGCGCCGTTCGGCCCTATAATTCCAACCAGATTACCTGTATTAACAGTAAGGCTGACTCCTGTCACCGCTTCATTTCCGAAATAGGAAACATGCAAATCCTCTATGCTAATTGCCGGATCCTTCATCATTTTATCCCCCTTTATTTTCCAAATTTAAATTGATTCAAATTAATTGTTTATATGCAATTATACGTCACGCGGACAAGATTTATGGATAAATTAAAAAGTTTTGCCTTAATGCAAATTATATGCGATTGATAAACAAAGTCAACACAAAAAATAATTTTTTCAGAAAGTTTAAGGTTTGCAGTAAAATAGGGGAATTATGAAATCAGGCTCTGGCATTCAATTTGTTTAATGGTAAAATAAGGGGTGTTATACTATCTTTATCAGTTAATAGATTGTAATTTTGTAAATATATGAAACTTTTTACCCTTTTTGATCGTTTAATTAGTAAAGGGCGGGATAGGTGCTTATGATCGATGATGTGTGGACTGCCCTGATGGTTATGATCTTTTCCTACACATTTGGGAGCGTAGCCGGGGCTTATTATGTGGTTAAATACATAGCAAAAGAGGATATAAGAAAAAAGGGGAGCGGGAATGTAGGGGCTACTAATGCAGGGAGAGCAACCGGCAAGAAGGGGTTCTTGCTGACAATTGCAATTGATGCTGGAAAGGCATGGACAGCTTTATATGTAACTGGACTTATGTTTGAAGGTGATGGTTTATTAATTCTTAGCGCTTTTTGTGTTCTTATTGGCCATTTGTTTCCAATTCAGCTGGGGTTTCATGGTGGAAAAGGAGTGGTTGTCTACTTGGCTTCTGCCTTGTTTTTGGAACCACTAACAATAGCGATAATGGCTATCACGATGGGAATTGCCTATGCAGTTCTCCGGAAGTATACACTATCAGGTTTTATCGCCATGGCTTCCATTCCCATTACAGCCTGGGTGATTGGTGATTCATTCATCATTTCGGCAGGCCTCCTGCTGCTGCTTTTGATTGTTTTCATTTCCCATACCCATTTCATCATGCCTAAACATAGGAGGTAAACTGTGAATATTATCTGCAAAATCGCAACCGAACTTAATGAATTTAAACAAATTCATCAGCTGAACTACCAGACATTTGTGGAAGAAATTCCTCAGCATAAGCAAAATGATGATCAGCATTTAATTGATAAATTTCATGAAGAAAATACATATGTCATTGCCAAGGCTGGCGAGGAAGTTGCCGGAATGATCGCGATCCGTGCCAAAAGGCCATTTTCGCTTGATTATAAGCTTCCTAATCTCGAAGAATACTTGCCTGTTAAGGGAGAATTTTGTGAGATCCGCTTGCTGTCAGTCAAAAAAGAGTTTCGCAGCACCCGTGTTTTTTATCAGCTTTGTGAAAAGCTTGTAGAGCATTGCCTCGAAAAAAATTATACGATGGCGCTGATATCGGGTACGGTCAGACAGCTGAAATTGTATAAGCGGATGGGATTTCTGCCTTTTGGTCCTCTGACAGGAGAGGAAGGAGCCCAGTTTCAGCCCATGTATTTAACAAAAGAGAATTTCGAACGTTCAACGAAAGCATTTGAACGCTTAATGGCCAGAAATTCAGTGCCCGCCGATCAGCATTCCTTTTTGCCGGGTCCGGTGCCCATTCATGCAAAAGTGAAAAGGGCTTTTTCAAAAGAAGCCGTATCTCATCGCAATCATGATTTTATCAGCGGTTTAAAAGACTTGCGTTCTCAATTATGCAAGATGACAGATGCCTCACATGCTGAAGTTGTTGTTGGCACGGGAACACTTTCCAATGATCTTGTGGCAGCACAGCTGAAAAACATCGAAGGGGATGGGCTGATCCTGGCCAATGGCGAATTTGGCTTTCGTCTCATAGATCATGCAAGAAGGTTTCAATTATCTTTTCAAACGATTGAAAGAGAGTGGAATGAACCGATTACCCACGAGGAAATAGCCTGCATGCTGAAAGAAAACCCCTCCATAAAATGGGTGTGGACCGTGCATTGTGAAACTTCAACTGGGTATGTATTCGATATTAGCGGCATTCAGGAGATTTGCGGGGAGCATGGTGCCGAGCTTTGCGTGGATGCATGCAGCACGGCCGGAATTTTGCCGTTGAATCTTAAGAATATATATTTTGCATCGACCGTCAGCGGAAAGGGATTTGGTTCCTATCCGGGTTTGGCAATCGTATTCCATCGTGACAAAATTAAAGGGAACAGTGCAGTTCCAAGATACTTGGACTTAAAGATGTACGAAGAAAACCAAAGCATTCCATACACCCATTCGTCCAATCTGGTCTACGCATTAAAAGAGAGTATAAAGCTGATAGATTATGAGAAATTAAAGCTTTTGTCTGGAAAAGCAAGGATGAGGCTGAAAGACAGCGGATTTTCTGTTCTGGGAGACGATGATTATTCCCCTGGCATCCTGACTATCAGTTTGCCGCTGAGCATTTCCAGCAGGGAATTTGGCGACACATGCAAACAGAAAGGAATTCTTCTAAGCTATGAAAGCGGGTACCTGCTTGAGAGAAACTGGGTTCAGGTGGCTCTAATGGGGGCACAGGAAGAGCAGAAGGTCAGGGCATCACTCGAAATGCTGGCAGGTATTTTAGAAAAACAATATGAAAAGCGGTATGATTATGAAGTTATTTAAAAGGCTTTCACCCATTTGGTTTGCCGTCATTTTAATCTGGATTAAAACGGTCATTGTATCCTTTATCGGATTTAATCTGCATCCGGAGAACTGGACTGATATTTTATTTATGATTTTAAGCCCGATTGGGGCCATAATGGTCATTCTTGGAATTAATATTTATTTTAAGCGAAAGGTGAAACCGGCAGCCATTTTTGCAACGATGGTCATTTTGACCGGCATTCTTTTTGGGGATCTGCTTTATTATCGTTTTTATACTGATTTTGTAACCGTTCCGATTCTTTTTCAGTTTAAAAATGTCGGAGGGATTGGACCGAGTACACTTGAATTGATTAGCCCTTGGGATCTTCTGTTATTTGCTGATCTGGCCGTTTTTTGGCTTTTATATATAAAACGGAAGTCAGTACATGAGCAAATCACAGCAAAATCAAAGGGATTTTACACGGCTGTCAGTGTGTTATTTGTATTCATGACCATCGTTCTCGGCATGGTGAAAGTGCCTCATTTATTTTCGGAATCATATAATCGCCAGCAGCTTGTTAAGCATATTGGCTTGTATCAGTATCATCTCTATGATATTGGCATCGCTGCATCATACCCGCTCAATCGCGCTTTTGCCAGTCCATCTGACGCAGAAGCCTCAGCGGAGTATGTCCAATCTCAAGAAGATAAGCCATCAGATTACTTTGGTGCGGCAAAAGGAATGAATGTCGTTCTGATCAGTATGGAGTCCACCCAGAATTTTGTTATCAATCAGAAGGTGAATGGCCAGGAAATAACGCCATTCCTTAATTCTCTGATTGAAGACAGCTTTTATTTCAGCCGTGTCTATGATCAGACAGCACAGGGGAAAACATCCGACTCGGAATTCATGATCGATACAGGCCTTTATCCATTATCCAGCGGATCGGCGTTTGTCAGAAAAACGGAAAACGCTTATCGAAGCCTGCCGCATATTCTATCTGATGAGAAGTATTACTCAGCTGTTTTCCATGGGAATGACGCTTCGTTCTGGAATCGGGAGGCCATGTATGATTCTCTGGGGTATAATCGTTATTTTTCAAAAGCCGATTATGTGGTCACAGAAGAGAACTCAGTGAACTACGGCATAAAAGATATCCCATTCTTCCAGCAGTCCATTCAGCATCTGGAGAAACTGCAAAAGCCTTTCTATGCCAGGTTTATCACATTGACAAACCATTTCCCATTTTTGCTGGAGGAGGAAGATCAGTTCATTCCTGAGGCCAGCACGAGTGAAATGGTTGTCAACCGCTATGTGACAACCGTTAGATATCAGGATGAAGCCATTAAAACATTTTTCCAGGATTTAAAAGCAAGCGGACTTTATGAAAATACGATGTTTGTATTATACGGCGACCATTATGGCATCTCGGACAAATATGAACATGGCGTTCTGGAGCTGCTGGGACAGGAAGATACCATTGTTAATCGCATGCAGCTGCAGAGTGTGCCGCTGATTATCCATGTACCTGGTGTGGAAGGCAAAACGTTTTCGAATATTGGCGGGGAAATCGATATCAGGGCAACGATCCTTCATCTGCTCGGCATTAGTGCTGAGGATAACTTCAGCTTCGGGCATAACCTTTTTACAAGGGATCCCCATCATCCAGTTATTTTTCGGGATGGAAGCTTTATAGCTAAAGACTATTTTTATAAAGCCGGTAAATGCTTCAATAGCAAATCGGAAGAAGAAACAGATATTAATAGCTGTGAACCGTTAATGGATATCTCGAGAAAAGAGCTAAGGCTGTCTGATGACATTGTACATGGGGATTTGATGAGGTTTATGGAATAATTCTTGGAGGATAAGCATGGAAGTATTCGGGTTTATATTCTTGTGGGGAATCCCTTTGCTGCTGCTTTGGAGCTTTATTTTAACACTTGTGGAAGTTAAGAGAGCTGGCAGCGAAGGACAGTTTCTGGGCAGGACGCTGACATTTATCGGCGGAATTTATCATTACACCATTTCTTCATTTGCAGCATGGATTGGTTTGATTGCCATCGCATTCGGAATTGCAGCCCTGGTAGAGGGATCCATTTTAGGAGCATTATTTTTTGGTTTATTTGGTGTTTTTATGGTTTATAACTTTTTTCCGAGATTGAATATGCCGGAATGAGATGGAGGTATGTCCTTTTGGGCATGCCTTTTTTTATTGGCAGCACCGAAAGATTTTTCAATTCAATCAATGTAATCATTGAACCGTTGAGGGGGAAAGTTGATGCGGCATCGGACAGAAGAAGCGAAAAAGGGAGAGAAGGAGTCCGAAGTTGGTGCGAGTTCGGACAGGAAAAGCGAAAAAGGGAGAGAAGGAGTCCGAAGTTGGTGCGACTTCGGACAGAAGAAGCGAAAAAGGGAGAGAAAGAGTCCGAAGTTGGTGCGACTTCGGACAGGAAAAGCGAAAAAGGGAGAGAAGGAGTCCGAAGTTGGTGCGTCTTCGGACAGGAAAAGCGAAAAAGGAAGAGAAAGAGTCCGAAGTTGGTGCGAGTTCGGACAGAAGAAGCGAAAAAGGGAGAGAAGAAGTCCGAAGTTGATGCGTCTTCGGGCCGAAAATAAAGAAATCCAGCAAACAAGTCCTAACAGTTTGCTGGATTATTGCTATAACGGCAGTCCCATATATATGAATCTACCTTGTAATAGAACGATAAATCTGTTTAATCGTTTCCATGTGCATCGCTTCATGATAAAAGCCGAATAAATAAGCTTCTCCGGTTGTGTAGAAAGTAATGCCGCCGCGGTTTGTAAAGGGACTTGGCAGTTTTTGCTCCATACGCCCACGAAGAAATGTCTTTATTCTTTGTTTTTGTTCATTTAAGACAGATGCAATTTCGTCGAAAGAAGGCGGTGGTTCGGTCCAATCGGCAGGCTTAGTTCCAGCGCCAAATAACCGTTCATAGTTCATCGGGACGTTCATTTCTTCACCTGATATCCCAAAGACAAGCTTTTCCTGCACAAATGCAATATGCCCAAAGTTCCAGCGGATACTATTGTTAAACCCTTCTGGAATGATATCTGCCATTTCTTCAGGAATCCGCTTGAACGATTTTTCAGTAATGCCCCGCACTGTTTCCATATGGTCAAAAATAGTCTGTTCCAATACACTCACCCTCCATATTCATGCTCATTGGATAAAGTTCTAGGAATTCACTTCATTTTCCTACATCTATATTTATTTTTATCTAAAAGAGCTATGTATGAAAATTAATAACCTTAAGTCTCAAGTCCTATAAGCATATACAGCGCAGGCTTCTTAATCTAAGGACCGTGTTTCCTTATTATAAAAATATAATCATATTTTTGATAAGGAGATACGTTATGTCTAATCAAAAAATCTATATACTCCTTACGGATACCGGAACGTTATTTACACGGCTTATTAAGCTTTACACAAAAAAGCCGTATAATCATGCTTCTATCTCACTCGATCCTGAATTAAAAGAAGTTTACAGCTTTGGCAGAAAAACGGCGAAAAATCCATTCATAGGCGGTTTTGTTAAAGAAAATATACGAGGAGAATTTTTTAGTGATTCAAGATGTACAGTCATTAGCTGCTCTGTTACAGATGCACAGCAGAACAAGCTTAAAGCATTCATAAATAAGATAGAATCTGAGAAAGACGATTACAGCTATAATCTGCTTGGGCTTTTTGCAATCATGTTTAATAAACAACTCTCCAGAAATAATGCTTTTTTCTGCTCCCAATTTGTAGCAACTGTCTTACAGAGGTGTGAGATTGTTCATTTTACTAAACCAGCCTCGCTGGTTATACCGCATGAGTTTATGGAAATGGAAGATTTCCAGGTTGTTTTTCAGGGAAACCTGAAAGAGTATTTTCTGAATAAAGACAGCCGGACCATAGAAATAAACACATACATTTCAGCCCATGAGCAGGAACAGTTCGGACAATCAATGGCCATTTCCTAATGTGCTGCAATTAATTTCGATTCTTTTTATACGCTAAAGGAGTCATATTCATAGACTTGCGGAATTTTTCAATAAAGTAACTGCTGCTGTTGAATCCTACTTTAAAGGCAACTTCTGTTACATTCGAGTCTCTCTCTTGAAGCAGGGGGAGACTTTTTTGTATGCGATAATGAATCAAATAGTTAATGGGTGTCGTCTTTAAGATTTTTTTAAAGTATCTGCAGCATTCTGAATTGCTCAGTCTGCCGGCTTTGGCAATATCCCCAAGAGTGATTTTTTCTGCGAAATGCTGATGGATCCAATTCAGCATTTCCTTCATCCGCATATGCTTTTCAACTTCAGCCTGGCTGAATTCCAATTGGAAGCCGTTCCTGATTAACTGCTGCCAGATAAATGTCAGCAGACTGGTTATGTTAATCTCATAAAATGGAGAAATCTCATTAATCAATTTCTTAATTTCCATGATGCTGTCTAATATGTTTTTCCCCCATTCCTCTCTGGGGTTCAGGGATATGTAAGAAAGGTTTGTTGCTGATATGTATGGATAAATATAGCTGCTGAATAATTCCTGCGGAAGCAGGAAATGAGGGGAGACATTTAAACAAATATAGACGCAATCTCCGCTAACATCCTCGGCGGAATGAAGACACCCGCTATTGATGAAAATGCCGTCTCCTTCTTTTACCGCCAATTTTTCTTCATTGATATGGACCATAGCTTCACCTTTTACAGTAAGGATAAATTGAATCTCCTCATGCCAGTGTAAAGGGATTTTGCCTTGGATATTATCTCCAATCTTCGTTTCGTAGCAGGCTACCGGCAACACCACCGTCCTGTGTCTCGTCAGTTCTTTCAGGCTTTTATCCACTTTAAAATCTTTAATCTGCAAAAAAGACACCTCAATATCGTTATATTTTTTTATTATATTTAGCTATATTTATCACAGGATTTGGATTATTATAACACTATTATTATATTTAAGGGTGGAATTTAACATGAATGGACGTTCAAGGAGCACGGGTTTATTGCTTGTTATTTTTGGAGCTTCATTTTGGGGTGTTGGCGGAACAGTTGCTCAAAAGCTTTTTCAGGAATTTGGAATCTCTGTTGATTGGCTAGTAACTGCCCGGCTTCTGACAGCGGGCATTCTTCTGTTAGCCGTACAATTTTTAATGAAAGACCGCTCACAGGTATTTGGAGTCTGGAAGAATAAAAGGGCGGCCATCATGCTCTTAATTTTTGGCCTCGCAGGAATGCTGGCTGTGCAGTATACCTATATGGCTTCTATTCATCATGGCAATGCGGCTGTTGCCACATTGCTTCAATATCTGGCACCGGCTATGATTATTATTTACCTGGTTCTGCGGAAACAATCGGTATTTTCGAGACAGGATTTTGTAACGGTTTCCCTTGCCCTGGCAGGATGCTTCTTTCTATTGACTAACAGTTCCGTTTCTCAGCTGTCCGTACCGGCACCTGCTATTGTGTGGGGTGTTCTATCTGGTGTGGCACTCGCGTTTTATACTTTGTATGCCATCCCGCTGCTGAAGGAATATGATTCCCTTGTCGTGGTTGGATGGGCGATGGTCATTGGCGGATCTGCATTGAGTTTAATCCATCCTCCATGGCAAATGGATTTCGGCAGGTTAACGGCTGAAGCTGGACTGTACTTGTTTTTTGTCATTATATTTGGAACGATGCTCGCATTCTGGTTTTATATTGAAAGTCTCCAAACCCTTTCTCCAACGGAAACCAGTCTTCTAAGCAGCCTGGAGCCCCTCGCGGCAGTATTTACTACCGTTATGTGGCTGAATGAACCATTCGGCATGTTCCAATGGGCGGGTACTGCCTGTATCTTTGGCATGATTCTGCTGCTGGCTTTGAATAAACAGAAACCAGCAAAGAACAGTGGTTGTGCTGAAAACGAAGAACCGCTAAAAGTGAGTTGAGAACCAGTCCCTTTAGAAGGAGGCTGGTTTTTTCTTCCTTCTGTTGGGGTAAAAGCTGAGATTGGACATCAAAACGATTTCGCTTATAAAATAAGGCTTTCTTACAAAAATCGAAAGAAAATCGCTCTTAACCTCTATAATTTCAAAACTTAATAAATTCTCCTCTATAATTTTGCTCACACTAAGCATTATATTTTGCTAAATTTATTTCGGTTGTTAAAATAAAATCAATTCTTCATGAAGGAGATTATAAAATGACTAATATACAAATACCTGTTTCTGTTTTGAACCTTGCCCCGATACGAGAAGGGAAGGACAGCAGGCAGGCGATCGAGGATCTTGCCGATCTGGCTCAGGCAACAGAGGAGATGGGCTACAAACGCTATTGGATAGCGGAGCATCATAATACGCCAACACTGGTCAGTTCTGCCACTGCAATTTTAATAAAACATGTATTGGAACATACAAAAACCATTCGCGTTGGCTCTGGCGGAATTATGCTGCCGAACCATGCACCATTAGTTGTTGCTGAGCAATTCGGAACGATGGCGACCATTTATCCGGATCGTGTCGACCTTGGTCTCGGAAGGGCGCCTGGAACGGATATGATGACGGCTAATGCGCTTCGCCGCTCGAAAAATGATTCTGTTTATACATTCCCGGACGATGTTAAGCAGCTGCTGGCATACTTTGGTCCATTAGAGGAGCAAAGCTATGTAAAAGCACATCCGGGAGTGGAAACTAATATTCCGATTTATATTCTTGGCTCTTCGACAGATTCTGCCTATTTGGCTGCTGAGCTGGGGCTTCCTTATGTATTTGCCTCACACTTTGCTCCAAGATGGATGGAGGATGCCATCCGGATCTACCGTGCCAACTTTAAGCCTTCGAAGTACCTCGAAAAACCATATATGATGGTATGCTTAAATGTCATTGCAGCGGAAACCGATGAGGAAGCCGAATTCTTATCAACCACAATGAAGCAGTTCTTCTTGAATGTTGTCAGAGGGACTTCCATGAAATTGAGCCCGCCAGTCAAGGATCTGGATTCGATCTGGAACCCAATGGAGAAGGAAGCGGCAGAGGGAATGTCAAGCGTGACCTTTATGGGGAGCAAAGAAACAGTCAGGGGGCAGCTGGAGCAGTTCCAGGATATGTACAATGTCGACGAAATCATGGCGGTTTCTTATATCTATGATGAAGAAAAACAAAAACGTTCATATGAAATATTTAAAGAAATTACAGACGGCAAATGAGCGGGGAAATTATTCCCCGCTTTTTTTTATTTAAAATTTGTTAAAGTCTTAAACGTCAATAACGGTCTAGCGGAAGCAGCCTGCCCCCTCAAGGTAACAAGTAAATCCTTGCTTTTTGGGAGTGCGAAAGGCGATTCCGCTTTTTGTATTTCTCGGGAAAGCGCAGGATTAGACTTTTCTTGCGCTGAAAGGTCGGAAAATGACTCTTTGTGGCGGAATTGATACGCTTACCTGAAAAAAATAAAAGACTGCATCGGGAACTCTATAAAAATTTCTTTAAATATGGTATTTGAATGGATGTTTGTATGTAAGAAGTGGAAGCCTAATCACAGCAGAAACATGATTTTAGCTTATTTAAAGGGTGAATAAAATGTGGAAAGCCATCGTTTCCCATCTGCCTGATTTGGAAATTTTCTTGCAGAGTTTTGCAGTGATCATTATACCGTTAGGGATTTTTAGGTTTTTTCACAAAATCGGACCCTCAAAGGAGGGTTCCTGAAAAATGAAAATGTCCCAAATAAACAAAAAACCTTTAAAAACCAATACCATGAAACATGTAAATCGGAATGAGGATGAAGGCCCTTATGAACTAACCGGTGAAATTCAAAGGGATATTCAACTATTTAAAAAGGAAATCGGACATAATTCGGACGTTCATTTTAGGGAGTTTAATATTGGGCTAACGAGTATACGGGCAGTACTAATCTATGTTGAGGGCCTTTCGGATAAAGAACTGATTGATAAACATATCATGAAGTCGTTAATGCAGGATTTTACAGGTGCAAAGGGTTATGGAAGACACGAGGCAGAATACAAATTTACAGTCGATTTTATAAAAAATCATATTCTGTCCCTTGGTGAAATCTATACTGCCTCCATGATAAAAGATACGGTGCCGAAAATTTTAAAGGGATCAGCTGTACTGCTCCTCGACGGAGCCTCTGAAATGCTTATATTGGGTATTGCAAATGGGAAAACAAGGAATATTGAAGAGCCTGTTTCCGAGCAGGCTGTCAGAGGACCACGTGAGGGCTTCACAGAAAATATCAGCGATAATACAGCTCTCTTAAGGAGAAACGGCGGAACAGAAAAACTGATATTTTCTAAGTTTATAGTCGGAAAGCGCTCTAAAAAAGACCTTATTGTAGCTTATATTGAAGATATTGCTAATCCTGCAATAGTTGAGGATGTTATGTCCAGAATTCAGAAAATTGACATCGATAATGTGATGGAATCTGGATATGTTGAACAGCTTATCGAGGATAATTATATGAGTCCTTTTCCACAAGCGCAGAATACTGAGCGTCCAGATAGAGTAAATGCTGCTTTAATGGAAGGGCGGGTGGCCATTCTCCTGGATGGCACTCCTTTTGCACTCCTTGTTCCAGTAACATTCAGCATGATGGTGCAAGCATCTGAGGATTATTATGAACGTTGGTATTCAGGCTCGCTTATTCGATTATTGCGTTTTCTTGCAATCTTTATTTCACTTTTTGGTCCAGCGCTCTACATCTCATTTGTTTCGTTCCATCAGGGCTTGATCCCGACGAAATTAGCGATGTCCATTATTGGCACCAGGGACGGGGTACCTTTTCCTTCTATAATAGAAGCTCTGATTATGGAAGTGGCAATTGAAATACTCCGTGAGGCGGGTTTGAGGCTGCCTAAGCCAATTGGACCGGCAATCGGGATTGTCGGAGCTTTAATTATTGGTGAGGCAGCAGTTTCAGCTGGAATAGTCAGTCCAATTATGGTCATAGTTGTTGCGGTTACAGCCATTTCATCTTTTGCTATTCCTGAATATAGCTTGGGGATTTCTCTGCGTTATCTTCGTTTTGCCTGCATGTTTTTTGCTGCTGTTTTTGGATTATATGGAGTTATTTTATTTTTCCTTTTTCTCAGCAGTCATTTAGTCAAGCTTAAAAGCTTTGGCGTACCCTATATTAGCCTGGCAGTCCCATACCGTCTGAGTGACTGGAAAGACTTTATAGTACGGTTCCCTTTAAAGGTCTTGAAACAAAGACCAAGTATGATGCACCCGAAAGATCCCACCCGGAAAGGATAGACTATTTCACAGGAGGTTATCCGCTTGAAAATTGGTTCAAAGGAAAAGCTTTCAAGTCCTCAAGCAGCTGTCATCCTGGTTAATTATATTCTAGCTGCAGGCATACTTACTTTACCGCGATCCTCTGCAGAAAAATTGGAGTCGCCTGATGTTTGGATAACAGTAATTCTTGGTGGTCTATTTGCAATGGGGGCAGGGGTAATAATCGTAAAGCTTAGCCAAAGGTATCCCGGCAGGACTATTTATAAATACAGTCAGGAAATTGCAGGCAAATGGGCAGGCAGTTTCATCGGCTTGATTATTATTATTTATTTCTTTAGCCTTGCTGCCTATGAAATAAGGGTACTTTCAGAAGTAACAAGTCTATTTTTGCTTGAAGGCACCCCTATTTGGGCGATCATTATGCCTTTTATGTGGATAGGCCTTTATCTGATCGGCGGCGGTATTGATCCAATTGCCCGTTTATTTGAATTGATTCTTCCAATTACCGTAATCATCTTTCTGATTGTCATAAGCATGAGTATTGGAATCTTTGAACTTGATAATCTCCGTCCGGTACTGGGCTCGGGAATTACTCCTATAATAAAAGGGGTGAGTACAACCGTTGTCGCTTTTTTAGGAATAGAGATTATGCTTATTATTGTGGCTGTTATGGATAAGCCTGCCCAGGCAGTGAAAGTAGTTTTGATTGGCACAGGAACTTCGATGTGCTTTTATTTGATCACGGTGGTGATGGTTATAGGAGGGCTGTCTGTGGATGGCGTTTTAACGAAAACCTGGCCCACAATTGATTTGATCAGGAGCTTTGAAATTCAAGGGCTCATTTTTGAAAGATTCGAGTCTTTATTGCTGACAATTTGGATTATGCAAATCTTTACTACCTTTACCATCACCTTTTATGCGGCTTCGCTGGGCCTTTCTCAAATTTTTAGAAAGAAGATCGGCCCATTTCAGTTTGGCTTGCTGCCTGTTATCTATCTGATAGGCATGATTCCTGCAAATATGAATGAAGTGTTTGCAATGGGGGACATGATCGGATTTTCAGCATTATTTTTATTTGGTGTTCTGCCCCTGGCATTGCTAATCATTTCAAAAATAAAGGGTGCTAAAGCATGAAACTGACTCAGAATGTCCTAATTATTATACTGGCGGTTATATCTTTATCCGGCTGCTGGAGCAGCAAAGAAATCGAGGAACTTGGACTGATAATAGGAACGGCAATTGATTTGGAAACAGAAGGGGAAGCAGATGATTGGGAAAGCGGAATTGCCAACGGGAATATCTTCAGACTAACGAATCAGCTTATTACGGCAGAGACAGCCAATAATGCAACCAATGGCGGGCAATCACAGGTAAGAGCTTATAAAAATATTACGGAAACAGGAGATGCGGTTCTCCCTGCGCTGAGAAATATGATTCTGCGGATTGACAAGCGTGCTTTTGGTGAACATGCCAAAGTAGTCGTTATAGGGGAGGAACTTGCCCGCGGCTACAATCTTAAACAGGTTTTGGATTTTTTTCGCAGAGAACAGGAGATGCGACCAAGCACGCTAATTGTTATTGCCAAAGGCAGTGCAAGTAAAACTCTGGAATCTGCTGAACCAACTGTAATTCCTGCAATCCAGCTTGTCGAAATGATACAAGGTATGGAACGGACTACGAAAATCCTGACTCCCACGCCAATCGCTAAAATAGAAGGGCAGCTGAATTCAGGAAATAGCTTTTTAATACAGACAGTTGCGACTGATAATAACGATAGAAAACTTACAGGTGCTGCAATGATTGACGGTAATACGAAAACCCTCCGCGCATTCTTAAATGATACGGAAACTGAAGGAGTAACCTGGATAAAAGGAGAAGGGAAAGGCGGGCTAGTAAGGAGCTCTGATGAAGAAGCAAGTCAGCCAATTGTATATGAGAGTTTGTCGATGAAAAGTAAAATAAAACCTTCTGTAAAAGGAGATTCGATTTCTTTCACGGTTAAAATTGAAACTGAAGGGCGTATAGGGGAGCATTGGGATATCGGTGGAAAAGCATTTGACAGCAAATACATGAAAAGGGCGGAAAAAGCTACAGAAAAAGAAATTGAGCGTTTGGTGAAAAGTGTACTGGAGAAAACGCAGGGTGAGTATAAAATGGATGTGCTGGGATTTGGAAGAAGCCTTCAAATCAGCTATCCTCAGGTATGGAATAAAGTTAAAGATAATTGGGATGAAACCTTTAGCGAAATACCGGTTGATTTCAGCATTAACGTCTCAATAAAAGAAATGGGTACATCCGGCTAATTAAGGGAGGCTGCCATTTTAGTGCAGCTGCCCTTTTATGGTTCAATATATTCTTCTTTATAGAGGGCAGGATTGGCTGCAGTATTCAAACTCTGTGCAGACGCCCACAATTTCGCCAGGAATCGCGGCATTATCTGCTGTGAAGGAAGAGTGCCATATCTCGAAAAGTAAACAAACAGTTTTAAATAAGTTCTTGCATTATGGGGCAGGTGAATTTCCCTTGCGTAGTAATCATTTTCCGTGGTGGTCGCAAAAGACGGGTTTCAAAGCCTGAAATAAACCTTGTACTCTTACCGTTATATTCATTTTGAATATAATGGATTTTTTAAATAATCGTGGGATCATCCGAGCCATCATAATTGGCCAGTCTGGCCTGCCGAAATGCGGGAACAGAAGACAGGTTTTCTGATATACCCAAAGCGTGGGCATATGCTTTATCATGTCCTTCATATAGAGGCTTGATATTTACATTCTCCATGATATCCACTAGCGGAAATTCCTCATTTCTCAAATACGGCGGCCTGAATATTTGTCTTCAAAGCTTAAGCCATCGAGTGAATCACAAACTAATGAAGTGAAAAAATACCACTGCCCATTGTTATCCAGGCTGACATCATAATCCTGTCCATCTTTTTCAATCTGGAAATCAGTAAAGCGGTCTTCACGGTCGAAAGTAAAATCTAAGTGCTCTTTTTCTGCTTGCCTGAATCCAAATGGAATCTGAATCGGTACACAAACCTCTGAGAAGTATTGATTTTTCATGTAATCCACACCTTGCATTCTTTTTTTAAATTTTCCCTGCTATCGAAAATACCCTGCAGAATTCTTAGTCATGCCAAAAAGTAAGGATAAATTCCTTTAGTTATATAAAAATAATAAAAACGAATGGAAAGGACACCGAGAATGAAAAAATGCATTTTTCTAGTCATCACTCTTTCATTAATCTGGCAATTCAATTGGACATCTGTACACGCCGAAAACAATCCCCGCAATATTTATGAGGTAAAGCAGGGGGATACCCTGACAATGATTGCAAAAAAATATGGATCAACAGCAGGGGACTTAAAGCAATATAACGGCTTGCAGTCAGACAGACTTTTAATAGGACAAAAGCTCCGTGTTCCAATCATGTACAAAGTGGCACGCGGGGATACACTCTGGAAGCTGGCGGGAAAATTCGATTCCGCCGTGCCGATTATTAAAGAAGCTAATGGGCTATCTGCCGACGGCTTGAATGCAGGGCAAAAATTAAAAATTGTTCCTAAGAAATTAGCCATGGATGGAAAGTTCGTCCTCATGACGAGAGAGGAATTCCGGGATTGGATATTCAATCAGAAATTTACGAGAAAAGTGGCCAAAGTTCAGCAGCATCATACCTATCAGCCATCTTACAAACAGTTCAATGGCTCAAATCATTTTGCTTTAATGAAGGGTATGGAAGAGTATCATGTAACCGGGATGAAGTGGAGTATGATCAGCCAGCAGCTGACCACTTTCCCGGATGGAAAGGTGGCTGTGGGAAGGCCGTTCGATATAGCGCCGGAAGGATCATTCGGACTGCAGAATAAAGAAGCTATGCACAAGATCGAAGCGGATGCGATAGCGATTGAAAATCTCGGGAATTTTGATGATAATCATATGACTGCTGAACAAAAAGAAACGATCGTGACAGTCACAGCTCTCCTGATGCTGAAATATGGCCTTGCGCCATCCATTGACAGCATCACCTATCATCATTGGTGGGATATTAACTCCGGAGAACGGGTGCTGGATAGCAGTCATGGACATGCAGTGAAAACGTGTCCCGGCACTGAATTTTTTGGCGGTAATTCTACTGCAAGCGCTAAGAATAATTTATATCCACTAGTTCGGAAAAAAATGCAGGAAATCAGAGGAACATTGCACTAATGAGAAAAACCCGCAGCTGGTGCGGGTTTTTCTCATCGTTTTTTCTTTTTCTTTTTATCATCTTCTGCTGCAAGCTTTGCTTTATTTACACTTTCGAGCTCTACTTGCACATGGATTTTACTTTCCGCGACTGCCGTTACGCTGGTCACTTTGCCTTTGCGTCCTTTGATTTTAACCTCTTCGCCTTGATTTGGGACACTTTTGCGAAGCTGATTTAATAAAACATTTCTCCCATCAAGATAATACACCGTAAACATTCTCATCACACCTTTTTTCTATGGAATGTGGTACAAGTTATTGCACCTTTCCTATAAAATATAGGCTTAGTGATAAAAATAGACCGATTATATTTATTTTTTCAAATAATAGTTGCGAACGTATGTTCTTTGTAGTAAAATTAAATTTGTAATAAATGTTAAGAAAAATGAAAAAATTAGGGGAGCTGATTAGAATGACAGTTAAAGTAATTCCTTATTTAGTGATGGACGGAAATGCGAATGAAGCGATTGAATTTTACAGAGAAGCGCTAGAAGCGGAAGTTCTGTATAAGCAAACATTTGAGGAAGGGCCGGAAAACCCTGAATATCCACTTCCTGATGAAGCAAAGAACCGCATTATGCATGCAACGGTAAAGGTTGGGGAGAATGAAATCATGTTTAGTGATACATTCCCTGGCCAGAATCATCAAATAGGCAATCAGGTGACCATTTGCCTCTCTACATCAGATTCTCAAAAATCGAAGAAATTCTTTGAAGCTCTGCAGCAGGGCGGGCAAGTGACGATGCCTCTTCAGGAAACATTTTTCAGCCCTTCATATGGCAGCGTTATCGACAAATTCGGAGTGAATTTTCAAATTTATACTGAAGGCGAGCATTGATTCGGGAAAAATAGAAGCCACTCCATATAATAGGAGTTAGAAAATGAGCATCGTTAATTATCTTGGCTGTAATGTTCTACTGCCAGTCAGTGATCCTGAGAGTGATGATGAGATCATAATAGGTGATTTCTTCTCAGATGAAGATATGAGGGCAGAGGTACATAAACATCTGTCAGCAAAATATATCTACGAGGTATCCTCTAGTCAACACGGCAGCATTTGGTTTAATAAATACTACAAAAAAGACTATCCAAAAGGGCATGAAGAAGGGCAGCAAATTTTCAAATTGCTATGTGCTTTTTTAGATCAGCACCTTGCATCAGGGGATTATTGTGAACTGTATACCTGCTGGGTTGGTGACGAATCGGAAGAACCTGAATACAAAGACTGTATTAACCTTCATGAATTTGATATCGATAAGATTGAAGTATTTGAAAAATCATTGCTTGTTATCAACAAATAAATGTCTGTTTGAGCCATTCTTTTATGGAGGAGGAATAGGCTCTTTTTTGTGGAATTGTTTAATTTTAGCATACTCAAGTTCATGATAGAATTATTTATCAAGTGAGAAAGGGAACTTTTATGATAATAAAATCAAAAGAACACATAGTTAATAATCTGAACTACATTATTAGATCTGCAGTCGAGGAAGATGCAAAGGAACTTTCTAAAGTAAGGGTGCAGATTGATGGCGAAACGGAGAATATGGACCGGGAAGCAGGCGAAGCATTTATAGATGAAACAGGTTTTAAAGAGTTAATTAATAAAGATTCCATGAGTAGCCGGAATATATTCCTGGTTGCTGAAGTGAATGGTAAAATTGCCGGCTTCTCCAGATGTGAAGGCAGCGAACTGAAAAGAAGCGGTCATAAAGTTGAATTTGGTGTATGTGTTCTCAAGGAATTCTGGGGCTTTGCTATTGGAAAAAACCTATTAGCACAATCTATTCAATGGGCGGACTCTAATCATATTAAGAAGATTACTTTAAATGTTCTTGAAACAAACGAGAAAGCGATAAAGCTGTATGAGCAAAATGGCTTTGAAATAGAAGGAATATTAAAAATGGATAAGCAGCTGTCTGATGGCAACTATTACAGCACCATCGCAATGGGAAGGATTAATGATAATACTCTAAGATGAATATTTTTCCTCCAAAGAAAGAAAAGAACATGAAGGAGCTAAAGCATAAAACACGGAGGAGCCGGCACGAAGCACTTTGGCTCGATGTTTCCTTGGATATCAAACCCCAGTTTACATGCTTGGACCCCGGCACTGCTTCCTGTCATTTCCGCAACTCCGTACCCCTTATTTATGAATTGAATATAATTTAACATACGTCAGCTAAGGAGTATGTTATGGACAATCAACTAAAAGAGATCGTCGGAGCCACTTTAGCTGCGATCGGAACGATCATTTCAGCTGTCTCAACCATACCCGTAAAGTCAAAAAAAATGGAAAAACTTTTTGATGGGCTTGATATCGTGGGAAACAGCCTCCAAGGAACAGGTAACGCTCTTCAGGCGGATGGGCAAAGCGGGCCATCACTTGAAAAGGTCGGCAATGAGATACAGGCAATCGGAAATAGTATAGTCATTGCCGGATTAACTTTGGATTTAAAGGAAGACAATGAGGATAAATTAGTGATCGCAGGGAATTGGCTTCAGGCTCTTGGCGGCGCCGCAGCACTTGGAGATGAATTTGAAGATCCCACTGCAGCCGGACAGCTTTTTAATATTAATGGAAACTTGCTTCAATCAATTGGCAACTCCCTTCAGGCATATGGAGGCACGATAAATCTCAGGGAAAAAGAGCGGGGAGATTCGGGAGAAAGCGCAAATAACATTATAGCCGTTGGAAGCTGGATTCAGGCAGTCGGCTCTGTTTTATCAGTAATCGGCCAGCTTCAGGAGGAAAATCAGGAGATTTCTTCTGATAGCAGTGAAGAAAACAATGAACCTGACTCAAAAACTTCTGTGTGGCTAAATGAAGAACTTCTTTAGAGAGGGGTAATCATGTATCTAGAAGGAGATGAGCTATTAACAATCGGAGCTTATTTTTTGGTTGCGGGCACATTTATTTCTGCGATTGGTGAAACCATGAAGCCAGATGAAAACAATTTGAACAAAAAATTAATCCGGGACGGTAACGGAGTCCAGGCGGTTGGCAATAGCCTGCAGGGATTTGGAAGGATAAGTGCAGCTGAAGGAAATGAAGAAGCTGCAAATCTATATGGAATTATCGGGAGCTTTACCCAGGCAAGCGGCAATTCCATCAACACTGCCGCAAACAATATCGAAATACAAAATCCATTAGTTTCTGTGGCAGGCTTTAATTCACTGGGCAGTACCATTCAATCGATGGGGGCAGCTTTGGAAGCTGCGGGAGTTGCAAACTCGGAAAATAATATACTCAGCAATCTCGAGACTCTGGGCTACTCATTAATTTCCGTATCGGCCATCCTCGACGCTATAGGAATTCTAATAGAAGATGAAGAGAGTATCCAAAAAAGACTGCTTCTGGCTGCAGGAGGATGGCTGGAATTCATTGGTGCCTCTCTTGGCGCCTATGTAATAATCAAGGCAGCTGAGGAAACAGCATGATTTTACATTAATAGAGAAAATAAACGTTTATCATGATGATATCAGTTGATATATGTAGAATATCAATATGCTAGCATTTGCTATCTTTGTGCGAATGTGTCGAATTTCCGGTGATTATACAAAAAAACCTGGAATAACACTACTCCAGGCAAGCTTACAGTTTTATCATACCCCTTCAAACAATACGGCAGCACCGACGCCGCCTCCGCTTCCAATCGCAGCTAATACATATTTGGAAGGAGGTCTTCTTTGGACTTCATAAAATAATTTTGTAATCATCACAGCTCCTGAAGCTCCATAAGGGTGGCCGATTGTTAGAGCACCTCCTTTAACATTCAGTATTTCATAAGGAATGGAAAGCTCATTGGCGCATGCTGCTATTTTTGATGCAAATGCTTCATTAATTTCGATTAAATCAATATCGTCAATTGTTAAATAATTTCTTTCAAGGATAGCTTGTATGGCTGGGACAGGCGCAGATCCCGGAAAGTTGGGATGTACACCTGCTACTGCACTATCGGCAAAACGCAGAATGGGCCTGTAGCCGTTTTTTATTGCTGTTTCTTCCTCCATCACCAGCACAGCAGCTGCCCCATCATGGATTCCGCAGCTGTTAGCTGCTGTTACAGTGCCATCCTTTTTAAATATAGGCTTTGCACGTTTAAGAAGAGTTTCCATTTTTCTTTTTCTAAAAAACTCTTCATCATGCAGATGTCTTCCAATTGGGATCATTTCTTCGGCCAGCAGTCCCTTTTCGAAAGCTTCCCAGCTCCGTTCATAGCTCAATTGTGCATATGTATCCTGACTTTCCCTTGATATGTTGTATTTCTCGGCTACATTTTCCGCTGCCGCACCCATATCGGGGTCTCCTATTTTTTCCGGGGAGAAGCGGGCCCTTTTGGAAAAGGGCGAGGTGCTGGCACTTTCGGTACCGCCCGCTATATAACAAGTCCCGGCACCTCCCTGGATGTAATAGCATGCCAATCGAATGGCTTCAAGACCCGCACTGCATTGCCTGTCCAGGGTTAAGCCCGGAACAGACAAAGGGAGTCCTGCTTCTAATGCTGACAAGCGGGCTACATTCCCGCCAGGTCCTACGACATTGCCCAAAATGACATCATCAATTTTATCTTCAATTCCTTCAGCAAGATAATTCAGAAGCGGGGCAGCAAGTTCATGGGGCTCATAGTCCTTAAGCATCCCATTTACTTTTCCAATAGGTGTTCTTTTTGCCAGTACAATCACTGCTTTCTTAATGGCTAATCACCTTTCTTTCGAAAGATTCCTTCAGCTGGGCACGGGCAATTTTTCCGCCGGCTGTGTAGGGCATTTCTTCAGTGAAAATCCATCTGCGGGGAACCTTATATGAGGCTAAATGTTTTTTACATAGGCGCTTTAACTCAAGGGCATCTGTTTTGCCTTTGATGACTGCAGCTGCAATTTGCCCCCAATATTGATCTTCCAGTCCTATCACAGCAACCTCCTCGACATCCGGGTGCAGACTGATCACTTTCTCAATTTCTTCAGGAAAGATATTAATAGCTCCATATAATATCATGTTCTTTTCGCGTCCGCTGATGTATAAATATCCTTTATCATCAACATAGCCCATATCATCAACGGTGGCCCATCCATCCTGATCCTGTATGGAATGGATTGTTTCATTTGAAAGGTATCCATCGAAAATAAGTTCGCTTCTGACAAATATTTTGCCAATTTCATAAGGAGCGAGTTTCCGGCCGTCTGTTCCTCTAATTTCGATTTCAACACCATGGCAGGGCTTTCCGACTGATCCTGCTATATCCTCATCCGCAAGAAATGTTACATAGCTCAATTCACTGGCTCCATAAAATTCGATCATGGAGAGCTGGGGGAATATTTTGCTGATTTCCAGCTTCGAAGTTTCATCCCATTTCGCACCTGAGGAAAAGATTTTTATAGGCTTCTCTATGATTCTTTTTTCTCTTAAAATAGCTGAAACCATGGTCGGAACTGTATAAAGTGTGCTGATGGGCTGCTCCTCGATACATGAGAGAACCTGGGCTGCACTGAATTTCTCGAGCAGGTGAACCGTTCCGCCCGTACAAAGCGTACTTACCGCGCCATACAAAAAATGAGAGTGGATAAGTGCCCCGGGAATCAGGACGTGTTCCTTCTCATTCATCTTAAAATCGTGATGGTTCACCTTGAAGCTTGCTGCCCAGGATCTATGGGAGCGGATAAATGCTTTTGGGATGCCGGTCGTGCCTGAAGTAAATCCCATATAAAATGGGCGGTTCCTTTCTGAATCGATGTGAAACGAAGTGCTTTGACCGCAGATTTCCTCCATGGCATCCTCCCAGATAAGCACGAAAGGGTGCAGGCTGGCAATCTGATCATAGTATTCTTTACCTGTGATCACGATAGAAGGGTTGGATATTTCAATCCGCTGCTTAAGTTCTTCGGCCTTCCATTTTAAGTCGAAAGGTACAGCTGTCCATCCAGCCATGGAGGCACCTGTGAATAATTGCAGAAAAGGAATTCCATTTGGCAGCAGGATTGCTGCAGTTTTATTGGTTACAGATAAAGAGTGAAGCCAGTTAGCGGTTTTGCAGAGATAAGAGCTCCATTCTTTATAGCTTAAAGTTTGGCTTTTCGAGATGATTGCTGCTTTATTTGGAGATTCTTCGGCGAGTTTTTTAATATTTGCTGTAATATTCGTCAACGGGTTGTCCTCTCCTTATGGAAAAGGAGACACCTTATAGTGTCTCCAGAGATTTAGAAAATTGCTTATTTATAATCGGATGCTTAAGCAGCCGGAATACCAGGAAAGAAGCGAGCGTCGCTTTTAACACATCTCCCGGAATATAAACCAAGCTTAATTTAATCGCATCAGACAAAGGAATATTCATCATAAAGGCCTGTACCGGAATTCCCAAAAGATAGATGAGGAATATGCCGACAGTCAGGTTTATGAGCAGGATATTCTTTAATTTTAACGTTTTGAAGCGTGAGAGTAAATACCCGATAAAAAATGCTGTAAGTGGATAGGAAATCAAATACCCTGCACTAGGCCCGAAGAATACACCAATGCCGCCGCGGCCTCCTGATAATAATGGTGCACCTGCAGCAACCAAGAGTAAAAACACTGCCATGCTGATTCCGCCAAGTCTGGCGCCTAAAATACCGCCGGCCAAAAGGACACCGAGTGTCTGCAAGGTTATCGGAACGGGTGTAAAAGATAGCATGATTGGAGGAACAAGACCAAGTGCTCCCATTACTGCTGCAAATAAAGCCACATAAGTCATCTCTTTAACTTTCATAATACCTCTCCAATTCAAATTAATAGGTTAACTGGTTTCATTTTATGGTTAACACAAATGTTTGTCAACCTAAAAAAAACGAAGTTTACAATCATGAGGATACAAGTTGGTTTAATGCTGTAAGTTTACTAGTATATATGTACTGAGCAGATGCAGCCATTAAATATTCATGTTTATTTTTTCTAAAATAAATCAAACTAAGCGGGTATCAAAATATTTTATAGGGGGTATTTAACGTGTCCAAGAAAAACAATACACCATCTGAACAAGTTGACCAAAAGGCATTATTGGACAATAAAGTGCAAGATGCGAGAAAAAACAACTTCGAAGAGGACCACATACGCAGAGTTACATCAAATGGTGCACAAGGTCAATAATTAGAAGCCCAGTTACAGAAATAAAAACCCGTTCTTAAATGATCGGGTTTTTATTGTTGCTTAAGAGACGGGGGCTATGATATAAAGGACAAGATATTTTTTGACTATTCAGTTGACTATTCCAGAATATGATTTATGATAGGGGTAACCGAAACATTGTTTTACTTACAAAACAAACATGTGTGGAGGTTATACAATGCCATTTATTGAAGTGAATGATTTAACGATTCATTATGAAGTTGAAGGAAATGGTGAGCCGCTTGTTATTCTTCATGGGCTGGGAAACAATTCACAATCCTGGAAAAAGCAGCTGGAAGGGTTAAGTAAGGAATTTACTGTTATTGCCTGGGATGCGCCCGGCTATGGCAAGAGCTCTGATCCAAGGGAGGAATTTACACAGTTCAGCCAATTTGCTGATGTTTTAAAGGGCTTTATTGACGGTTTGCATTATAAAACTGTTAATCTTTTAGGCCATTCAATGGGTTCAGCCATTGCTCTTGATTTCTGCAGCCGTTATCCTGATATGGTGACCAGGCTGATCATAGCCGATGCCACTCGCGGTGCCGCGGGGCAGAGTCAAGAAGAAAACGAAAGAAAGCTGAAGAACCGCTTACATAATATTGACACATTGGATCCAAAGGAGTTGGCTCAATTAAGGGTAAAAGAACTTCTTGCGCCAAACCCGGATCCTGAAGTAAAGAAGGAAGCAGAACGCATCATGTCCCAGGTGAGGCCGATGGGCTATCGCTCTGTGGCCTTTTCACTTTCAAATTTAAATCAAATGGATATTTTGCCTTCCATTCCTGTTCCTGTCCTTGTTATTTGCGGGGCATTGGATAAGGTGACTCCTGTAAGCGAATCTGAAATTTTCCATCAGTATATCCCTAATTCAATTCTGAAAACCATTCCGAAAACAGGGCATTTATGCTATCAGGAGAATGCGGACTATTTTAATGCCCTTATTTTGAATTTCCTGCAGGGAGCATACAAAAAAGAAGAATTAGCTGAAAGGTAACCATAGAGAAATATTTCCTATTTCTCTCCTGGTTTTGTTAATATGTTAGTAAAAATGTAAACAGGGGGTGACTTGCATGGCAAAAGAGGAGAAAGAGCGGTATAATGCCAATGCTCTGGTACGGGGGCTGGAAATCTTAAAGCTCTTTAATGAGGAGCGTCCAACTCTGTCACTGGTTGAAATTGCAAAAGAATTGAATGTTAGCCGAACAGTCCCGTATCGATTATTGTATACTCTCCAATCGCTTGGTTATCTTGACCAGGACGAAAACTCAAAGAGATATAGTTTAACGCCCCAGGTATTAGAATTGGGCTTTTCCTACTTAAGTACGTTAAAACTTCCGGAAATTGCCCAGCCATATTTGGAAACATTAAGAGATGAAACAGGGGCTTCCTGCCATTTATCTATTCTGGATGGGAATGAAGTGGTGTATGTTGGCAGTGCTCCTGTCAGAGGGGTATCTGCTATTAATGTCAATATCGGACTGAGGCTTCCAGCTCATGCAACAGCAAATGGTAAATTGCTGCTTGCCTATCAGCCGCAGGAAAAGCTGAAACAGCTTTTTTATGGATCCGAATTAAAACCGTATACGGATCGGACAAAAACATCCCTGGCTGATTTTCAAAATGAAATTGAAATAATCAGGAGAAATGGATACTCCATTACAAAAGGAGAGCTTCACCATGGGATTCAATCAGTAGCGGCGCCCATATTTGATAAAACCGGCAGCATTATGGCGGCTATTAATGTTGTAGCAACAGAGACAACATTCCATGATGAGTTTATTGAACAAGTAGCGCTGCCTAAAGTGCTTGAGATTTCAAAAAAGTTATCAGGATATATGGGATATCATTTATAAGAATAGAAAGAGTGGTTAAAAGCTTGCAGCTGCTGCAAGCTTTTTTTGTTTAGTATATAAAACATTTTTTAGTAAATGAAACAAATTATAATTTTTCATTGACTCAATTTTCGAAAAACTTTACACTATTGATAAGTGGTAAACATTGTTTTGTATGTAAAACATAATATGGCTGAAAGGAGGGAAGAAAATACCACCCAAAAAATTTTTTCTTATGAAGTATAATATTTGAAAAGCAATTGAAAGCGATTACAAAAAATGAATATGTTTCTTGAAAGGGGATCACAAATGCTGAAAGGGAACAAAAGATGGCTCTATATTGCTGTGCCTATATTCTTTTTCTGGTTTTTTGGACAAATTGATAAACTGGGAATCTCGGTTATTCAAACGGATCCTGGCTTCCTGAGTGATCTGGGGCTTACAGGGGCAGACAAAAATGCCAAAATTGGCTTAATAACATTTATCTTTACTATCTCTTACGCCGTTTCAAATATATTCTGGGGCTTTGTTATTGATAAAGCAGGTCCGCGGAAAACAGCTGTATTCGGGCTGTTCATTTGGACTGCGACCATGATTGCAGGCGGTTTGGCAACTTCCTATGAGATGTTTTTAATCAGCAGGGTAATTCTTGGATTCGGTGAAGGGATGATGATTCCGGTCTGCGGAAAATTCATTTCAAATTGGTTTAACCAGCGGGAACTTGGCCGGGCACAATCTACCTGGCTCGCGGGCAATTATTTCGGACCTGCCTGTGGTGCTGTTATATTGACTTTAGTGCTTGCAACCTTTCATTGGGAAGCTGCGTTTTTCTTCCTAGCTGCTTTTAATCTGTTTATTGTTATTCCAATGTTTTGGTTCCTTACTCGGGATACTCCTGAAGAACATTATGCAATTGATAAGGAAGAGCTTGCGTATATCCGCAAGTCTGATGGCACTGAAAAACCAAAGAAAAGCTTTGCACAGGACTACCGCTATTGGATCGTTTGGTTTGGCATGTTAATGTCATCGTTTTTGTTTTTCGGAATCAGCATTTGGCTGCCTACTTATCTCGTTGAGGCGAAAAGTTTCTCAAGAGAAGCAATGACGGGGATTACCTCATTATCCTGGCTGTTTGCTCTGGGCTTTGTCTTATCCTGCGGATTTTTGGCTGACAAAACAAGACGTCCAAGCTTGCTGGCCACGATTCTGTTCAGTTTAACGGCAGTCTTCTTAACAGCAGCTATTTTTGCACCACATCCGGTTCTGGCTGGTATTTGTATGGGACTCGCAATGGGAACTCAAGGCGGGGTGTTCCATTTAAGCAATTTATTTATCGTAAAATTTTCAACCCCGGAAACAGCAGGGCGCGCTGCCGGTCTTATGGGATTCACTAATATTTTAGGCGGTTTTTCAAGCTATATCATGGGATGGATGAGAGACCTTGCAGGCGGGGACTTTGGCCCATCGATTGTTATGCTTATCATTGCAGCAAGCTTAGGCTTCATCGCTTATATATTTACAATCAAAAAAGAGGCAGCTGAACTTCGAATTGAGCAGATTCCTCCAAATAGAAAAGTAATCGTATAATAGTTTCATATTTGAAACAAAGTTTTAATAATTTAATTTTTCTCAATATTTTTAATTGACATATTAAATATTGGGATTTATTATTAACCTGTAAGTAAAACATTGTTTTGTATATAAAACATAATGAAGATTTAGGAGTGATATTATATGTCAGCTGAAAAATTTGATGTGCAAGCTTTCGAAAAAAAATATGTAGCAAGGCTGCAAGATCGATCACTGGACTGGAATGTTCTTAAATTTCAAGAAGAAATTGATCCAAAGTACAAAAGGGCGCAAATGAGATATATTGGCCGCGGGGCAACAGCGAATAATGATTCAAATGTAATCGCAGCGGAACATTTCACACTCAGCACGATGGTGCTTCCAGCTGGATGTGTTGGACCTCTTCATCTTCACGATGATGTGGAAGAAGTATTCTTTATTCTTAAAGGGAGTGTAAAGGCTCTTATCCAGGAAGTAGGCAAGGATGAAGTACATGAAATTCGTCTGAATGAGCGTGACTGCATCAGTTCTCCTCCGGGAGTGTACCGCGGCATTCATAATGATGGCGATGAAGAAGCGTTAATGCTGGTTATGCTTGGAGCAGTAAAACCAAATCTTCCTACATATCCGAAAGGGAGTGCTCTTGAAGAGCTGCGCATTCAGCGTGCGAAAGAAAGAGAAGCTATCATCAACGGAAAATAATAGTTTCTGGCAAACTGGCACTCTAATGAATATAACCGGGATGGTCCGCTAAATTTAACTCTGCCTTCTCATCCCGGTTCCTTTAACAAAAAATGTTTCCTCGGCAGCCAATGATCGGAGGATTGTAAATCTATTATTTTGGAGGTGCATAGGATGTTAGGTATTACTCACTTGAGGCACATTAGTCTCATTACTCCAGTTCTTGAGGAGCAGGCTGAGTTTTACGAGAAGATTTGGGGACTTGATAAGGTATCCGAGGATGGGGATTCTGTCTATTTCAGGGGTGCTGGTTCAGAGAATCATATTTTAAATTTGAAGCGGGGAGAAAAAGCGGGGCTTCACCATATTGCATTTGGAATGGTTGATAAGAACGCCGTTGACAGGGCAGCGGAGATTCTGGCTTCCAAGGGTATCCCGGTTATTTCACCGCCGGGCTATTTAGATGAAGAAGGTAAAGGGTACGGACTTCGCTTTGCTGATCCGGAAAACCGCTGCATTGAACTTTCAGCATGGGTGGAAATGCACACGACTATCTGGAATAAGAAGAATGTGGATCCGGTGAAGCTGAATCATGTTGTCATGAATACGGCAGACCTGGATATGATTACAGATTTTTATACTAATATTTTAGGATTTAAGGTAACTGATTGGAGCGAACATCAAATGTCTTTCCTCCGCTGCAACAGGAAGCATCACTCACTTGCCTTCAATCAGGACCAGCATGCATCTGTCAATCATATTGCCTATGAGGTAGACACGGTGGATGAAGTCATGCGGGGGATTTCAAACGTCAGAAAAGCAGGTTATCAGGAGCTTTGGGGGCCTGGACGCCATGGACCGGGAAATAACATCTTCTGTTACTTTCAGGATCCTGCCAAATTTGTCATGGAATACACGTGTTATTTAGAAACCATTGAAGATGAGGAAGAATGGGTGGCTCGAGTATGGAAAAGGGTTCCACACCTGATGGATCAATGGGGAATAGCCGGACCTCCAAACCCTGAAGCACGTGCAGCGATGGGCGGAAAGCCTGATCCAGGTTGGGTTAACGTGAATGCATTAACCTAAAGCTATTTGAAAGGGGTATCGTGATGGACTTTGGTTTAAAAGGAAAAACAGCAGTCATAATGGGTGGGACTTCGGGAGTAGGCCTCAAAACAGCAGAAATGTTCCTTCAGGAAGGTGCAAAAGTTGCGGTATGCGGCAGAAATGCAGAGAGGAAGGATAAAGCATTTGACCATTTATTGCATTTCGGGCCACGGGAATCAATCTTTGCCGCCACTTGTGATGTAACAAATAAAGAGGATGTTAATCGTTTTGTCGATTCAGCAGCATCCCGGCTTGAAGGAATTGATATTTTAGTTAATGCCGCCGGACAAAGTGTTATGGGGTATTTCTTTGATATTACAGATGAGCAATGGCAGGAACAGATTCAGTTAAAATATTTTGCCATTATCCATGCGGTACGTGCTGTCCATCCATATTTAGTGAGGCGCGGAGGCGGAAGGATCATCAATATTAATGCGACGCTTGCAAAGGAACCTGAAAGACATATGGTTGCTACGGCCGCAACAAGGGCAGGTCTTTTAAACTTAAGTAAAACGCTTTCCCAAGAGCTTGCATCAGACAATATCCTGGTCAACTCCGTAAGTCTTGGATTAATCCGTACTGACCAGTGGGAACGCAGACGATTGAAAAATGCACCTGATATGGATGCCGAGGAATATTACAAAGATCTTGCAGTAAAGCGGGAGATTCCGCTGGGCAGGGTTGGAGAAGCAGAAGAAGTAGCCAGTGTCATTCTCTTTTTAGCCTCAAAGCAGGCAAGTTATGTTTCAGGATCAACCATTGAGACAGCTGGAGCGCTGGGGAAAGCGCTTTAATATTAAGCAAAGGCAGGAATGATTAGGATGAGCCAACAGGAACAATTGGTAATTGCACCGGTAAAAGCAAGTGAGCAAATGGAATTTACTGCAGCAGATGCAGTTGTGAAGGAACTCGTCCGTGCTGGTGTTGAGGTGGCATTTGGGATTGTAAGCATTCATAATATGCCGATTTATGATGCCATCCTCCGTGATGGAAGAATTCATCTGGTATGCTCCCGCGGGGAGAGCGGTGCGGCAAATATGGCAGATGGTTATGCCCGTGCGACAGGAAAATTGGGAGTGGTCATCACGAGTACGGGAACTGGTGCAGGAAACGCTGCTGGTTCACTGATTGAGTCATGGGCAGCGGGGGTTCCGCTCCTGCATTTAACAGGTGAGGTTGCATCCCCCTATTTGGGAACTGGAAGAGGCTATATTCACGAGTGTAAAGACCAGCTGTCTATTATGGAGGGTTCATGCAAAAAAGCTATGCGGCTAAGAAGGCCTGAACAGGCAGCTGCGGTTATCAGGCAAGCCATTAAGGAAGCTGCTGCTGCACCTTCAGGCCCTGTTTCAGTAGAAATCCCAATCGATTTTCAATCTGCGATTATACCGGATTACTCATTAGAAGAAGTGGATGTTTCAGTACAGGAAAACAGCACCATAGCGTATCTTCCAAAAGAGGCGATAACCAAAATCAGCCATGCCTGCCGTCCGGTCATTTGGGCAGGTGGGGGCGTCATTAGCTCCGGGGCTTCCAAAGAATTGCAGGAGCTTGCGGAAAGGATCGGGGCAGCCGTTATTACGAGCCAATCAGGAAAGGGCAGCATTCCGGAGGATCATCCTCAATGTATTGGCCATTTTGCATCATTTGAATTAACAAAAGATTTAGTGAAAAAATCGGATCTCCTGATCAGCATTGGAGTCAGATTTAGAGGGAATGAAACCTCCAACTGGAAAATAGAAGTTCCAGAAAATCATATCAGCATTGATGCTGATCTCCAGGCAATGAACAGAAATTATGCCGCGGCCATTGGGCTGGCAGGTGATGCTAAGCTTATATTGAGAAAAGTAAATGAAGAATTGGCTAAGGAATCATTATCACCTTCCAAAGATTATTTGGAAGAAGTGCTATCAGTAAGGAAAGAACTGCGTCTTCAGTTGAGAGCAACACTTGGACCATATGAAAAAATTGCTGATGCTATGCGTAAATTGCTCCCGCGGGATACTGTATTAGTGCGTGACGTTACGGTACAGGCAAATGTCTGGGGCAGCCGATTATTTGAAATATATCAGCCGCGTACATCCATACATGCTTCAGGCGGAGGAATTGGGCAAGGCTTGCCGACTGCAATCGGAGCACAAATGGGATGTAAGGATAGACAAGTTGTTTTATTAGCTGGAGATGGCGGCTTCATGGTCAATGTCGGTGAAATGGCAACTGCAGTACAGGAAAGCCTTCCGATAATCGTCATCCTGTTTGATGATGCAGGATATGGTGTTCTCCGAAATATTCAGGATGCCGCCTATGGACGGCAGGTTGCGGTCGATTTAGTTAGCCCCGATTTCGTTTTGCTGGCTCAGTCCATGGGATTTGCATCTGCAAAAATCGGTTCTCCGGAAGAATTCGCATCCGAGCTGGAGAAGGCAATGGACAGGAGAAAACCATCCATGATCGTAGTGGATATGGAAGCAGTCGGGCCAATGGCGAAACCATTTGGTGGGCCTCCTGGCGCGGCGGAAGCGTTCAAACCGAAAAAGTTGTAAGGGAGTGATTTGGGATGATTTCGACGTATCCATTTGTTTCAGGAAAATATTTAATAGCTGGAGAGTGGATCCAGACAGAAAAAACAGCCCATGTTCTTAATCCGGCTGATCATCAGGAAGTTGTGGGCGAAGTTGCCTTGTGTACAGAAGAACAGGTTGAATTGGCCATTTCTGCTGCAGCAAAGGCTTTTGAAACCTGGTCGAAAAGTGAGATTGAGGACCGGGCAAACCGGATGAAGCTCGCTGCCGACGAGATTAAAGCAAGTGTCGAAGAGAACGTCACTTTGCTGATCCGAGAAAATGGAAAAGTGCTGGTGGAAGCGAAAAAAGACCTTCTGCGCTGTGTCGATATTATGAAGGAAGCTGCCGAAGAGCTTTTGGAATGGTGGAAGCCTGAATCCATTCCCGGTTCCCAGAAGGTCCAAATCCGAAAGCGTCCCCGTGGGGTAACGGCAGTGATCTCTCCATGGAACTCACCAATGATCCTTACGTTTAAGCGGGTGATCCCAGCTGTTCTTGCCGGAAACACAGTCGTTGTAAAGCCGGCGACAAGCTGTCCGCTAACAATCATGTCATTCCTCAAGACAGTGGCTTCTTATTTCCCTGATGGAGTCATTAATGTTGTAACTGGTTCAGGAGGGCTGATCGGCAATAAGCTTTGCTCAGATCCGCGAATCCGAACCATTGCATTTGTCGGCAGTACCGAGACTGGGAAAGAAATCATGCGAGCTGCTTCAGGCACGGTGAAAAATGTCTACATGGAGCTTGGCGGAAATGATGCGGCTATTATTCTCGAAGATGCCAATCTGGATGAAAGCGCTATTAAGCGACTGCGTTTCGGAGTTCTTAGGGCAGCAGGCCAGGTGTGCTCAGCCATCAAAAGGATCTATGTCCATGAATCCCGATACGGGGAGCTGGTAGAAAAGCTTAGAAAAGAATTTCAGCATATTAAGGTTGGAAACGGCATTCAGCCTGATGCCGAGATGGGGCCTTTGAACAATAAGGCCCAGTACGAATATGTGAATGGGCTGATCGAACGTGCCAGAAAATCCGGAGCTACCGTCATCACAGGAGGGATTCAGCTTGATCCAGAGTCCTGGGATAAAGGCTATTACATACTGCCTGCAATCATCACCGGTGTGGATCAGAAAAGTGAAATTGTACGTGCTGAACAGTTTGGACCTGTCATTCCGATTCTTCCATTTAAAGAGGATGAGGAAGTCATCAGCCTGGCAAATGACAGTGAATTTGGTTTAAGGGCTTCTGTTTGGACAGAAGATGAATCCAAAGCACTTGAATTTGCAGACCGGTTAGAGGCCGGCGCCGTTTTCCATAATAATCATACCGTTTTTCAGGATCTCCATCTGGACTTCCCGGGCCTAAAGGAAAGCGGACTTTCACGAGAAACGCGGCATTGCGGTCTGGAGTTTTTTGCAGATTCCTATGGTTTTGCCAATTAGGGGGATACCGATATGAAATTAGCCTTAATAGGAGGCGGGAATATAGGCAGGTTCCTGCTTCAAAGCATTAATATAGACTGCTTAATACCGAATGCGAAAATTATTGGCCTTCATACTCGCTGCCAGGAACAGGCAAAGGAACTATCACGTGAATTTGAAGCGGAAATCTTTGAAGACGTGGAATCCCTTTTAAAATCCGATGCCGACCTGGTTATTGAAGCAGCAACTGTTGAAGCTGTAGAAGAGTATGCTGCTTCCATTTTGCTTTCAGGCAAAGATCTGGTTGTCAGCAGTGTTGGGGCATTGGCAGACCGGGAATTTTATAAGTGCCTTGAAGAAATCTGCATCTTAAATAATACGAAAATCCACTTGCCATCAGGGGCAATCGGCGGACTGGATATTTTAAAAGCTGCCAAATCGATTGGTGAGCTGGATTCTGTCTCCATTATCACCAGGAAGCCTCCTCAGGCACTTCCTGGTGCCCCGCTTAATGGGGAAAAGGTGCTTTTTGAGGGATCTGCCGCCGAAGCCATTAGATTATTCCCAAAGAATATCAATGTTTCCATTATCTTGTCTCTCGCGGGATTAGGTGCCGAGAATACCGGAGTTAAAATCATATCCGATCCAGCAGCAAGGAAAAATAGCCATACGATTGAGGCAGCAGGTTCTTTCGGAAAGCTATCGCTTCAAGTCGAAAATGACCCGATGCCTAATAATCCAAAGACAAGCTACCTGGCAGCTCTAAGCATCCTGGCTTCATTGAAGAATAGGGATGAGATGATCCGGGTTGGATAGATGTAAACTGGTGCAACAGCAGGAAGAGAATATTTCATTCTTTTCCTCGCTCCTTGGAGAAGCTTATTTTAAGACGAAGGGGGAATTTGCATATGATTAAAACGACAACTAAGAATTTAGAAGAAATGACCCAAAAAGAAACGATCGGCTACTTGAACGAAACAGTCCAGCCTGAGGCTGGATCCATTCCTGCCTTTATCCTCGCAGATCCTAAGATTTACGATATTGAGCATAAAAAGGTGTTTATGAAAACCTGGCTTTTTATTGGCCATGAATCAGAAATCCCGAATAAAAATGATTATATGTTAAGAGATTTAGCAGGCTACTCCATTATTATTACAAGAGATTCAGAGAATGAAATCCGCGGTTTTTACAATATGTGCACACACCGGGGGATGAAATTATGCCGTGCTGACAAAGGAAATAAATCTTCATTTGTATGTCCTTATCATGGATTTAATTTTAAAAACAATGGTGATCTTATTGGAGTACCTCTGCAGAAGGATATTTATGGTGCTGACCTGGATAAGTCCAAACTGGGACTTCACAAAATAAGGATTGAATCATATAAAGGCCTTGTTTTTGGAACCTGGAATGAAGAAGCTGAGTCTCTATCAGATTTCCTCGGCGATTTCAAATGGTATTTGGATATTTTAGCCGGACGTGCTGAAATGGAAGTCGTCGGCCCTCCGCAAAGGTTTATCATCCATTCAAACTGGAAGGTAGGAGCAGATAACTTTGTCGGCGATTCCTACCACACAATGGTCACTCATGGATCCATTGCAAAATTGGGCATGGTGCCCAGTGCGACATATTCCAAAAAGGGATACCAAATCCACACTATGAACGGGCATGGTTTAAATCTGGGTACTCCTAATCCTGACTTCGCATTCCCTGAAGAGCTAAAATCTGAATATAAATCCAATTTAACAGATGAACAATATGATGTGCTGGCCAATTTGAAAAATATGATCGGAAACATCTTTCCAAACCTGAGCTTCCTCATTTCACATACAAAGGTAAAAGGACAGCTGATTTCGAATACAACCGTTCGGATGTGGAGGCCAATTGGGCCAGATAAAATGGAAGTGATTGCCTGGTTCCTGGTAGAGAAAAATGCTGCAGAGGACTGGAAGAAACGTTCAAGGGATTCTTTCATTTTAACGTTCAGCCCTTCAGGCATTTTTGAGCAGGATGATACAGAAGTTTTTACTGACATCACCGCTGCCGCATCAGGGCCAATGCCTGTTATGAAAGAACTTGTTTACAATTATACGATGGGCATGCACCGGGAACCGGTCAGCGATTTCACCGGTCCGGGTGTTGTCTACGATGATAAGTTTTCTGAAGCAAATCAAAGGAATTTCTATCGCTACTGGCTTGATCTCATAAACGCTTAAGTAAACTGGAACGATGCCTGAAATGGGGGAATACGGAATGAGTTTAGAGAAAATGCTCGCAACCTATGAATTTGAACAATGGCTCTACAGAGAAGCTGAGCTGCTTGATCATATTGATTTTGATGGCTGGTTCAGCCTTATGCATCCATCCCTGATTTATCAAATGCCTGTACGTGTCAATAAGGAAGGCACCGAAAGGCCGGATTATGCGGAAGATATGTTTTCTTTTAATGATGATATAGATTTGCTGAGCCTGAGAGTCGAACGGTTAAAAACGGACTATGCTTGGGCGGAAATTCCTCCTTCCCGCACCCGCCGCTTTGTAAGCAATGTAAAACTGGCAGACTATGTCCCGAATGAAAAAGCATCTGTAAATAGTTATCTTCTAATCTATCGCAGCCGGAGTACAGACATTCATCATGACCTGATCTCAGGAGAGCGCCGTGATGAATTTACATATGAAGATGGCATCTGGAAATTATCAAAGAGGGTTTTCATTGTCGATCAAACAACACTCAATACCAGAAATCTCGCTATTTTTGTTTAAGGAGGAACATTCGTTATGGCACAGCTAAGCGGAAAATCAGTCTATTTGACCGGGGGCGCCTCTGGCATTGGAAAGGCTGTTACAGAGACTTTTATACAGGAAGGAGCCTTTGTAACTGTACTGGATAAATCAGCAGCTGGCCTCGAGCAATTGAAACAGGAATACGGGGATCGTGTTCTATGTATGGAAGGGGACGTCACTGAATACGGGGATCACATTAACGCCGTTCGAGCTGCTGTGGAAGCGGCGGGAAAACTCGATGTGTTCGTGGCCAATGCCGGCGTATTTGACGGATTTGCCAAATTTAGTGAAGTAACACCAGAGGCCATGTCAGATGCCTATGACCTGTTATTTACTATTAATGTTAAAGGCTATTTTAATGGTGCAAAAGCTTCTGCGGAAGAATTGAAAAAAACAAATGGAAATATGATTTTCACGGTTTCCGGAGCCGGCTTTTACCCAGACGGGGGCGGAGTCTGGTATACAGCAAGCAAGCACGCGCAAATCGGCTTAATGCGCCAGCTTGCCTTTGAATTAGCCCCGGACATCAGAGTAAACGCGGTGGCACCAGGCGGCACATTGACGGCACTCAATGTCATAGGCCCGCTTAAGCCGTTTGTGACAGCAGTCGATCCGGATACGAAAGCAAAAAGCATTAAATCCCGAAATCCCCTCCGCATAGCTATGACCAGCGAAGACCATGTTGGAGCGTATCTGCTGCTTGCTTCTGATCAATCCCGAGCCATTACAGGCGAAGTGATTTCCAGTGATGGAGGACTTGCTGTACGGGGATTATCTTAAAGGAGAAGCGTCATTTAGGAGGATTTTTTTTATGGCAGAAAGCAAAACTACTAAAGCGCCATTAGCTGGAAATCAGGAAATAAACCAGCTGGCTTTTGTTGTTCAGGATATTGATGAGGCTTGTGAGGCTTTTTCAAGTTTACTGGGAGTTCCGAAGCCCGAGTGGTTTTTAACAGGTGATCAGGAAGTATCAAAGGTAATTTACCGTGGAAACCCTACTGCATCAAGAAGTAAATTAGCATTTCTAAATACACCAACTGTTCAATTTGAACTTATTGAACCAAATGAAGAACCAGGCACGATGCGGGAGTTTTTGGATCGGGCTGGAGAGGGCATACACCATATTGCCTTTGATGTGGAATCCATCAGTGAACGAATGCCGCTTTTTGAAGAGAGCGGGTACTCACAACTGCAAAGTGGAGAATTTACATCCAGTGAAGGCAGATATGTTTATGCTGATACCTTGAGAGACTGCAAGATATTGGTTAAACTCCTGGAAAGCTCTGAGGCAAGAAATACTGCAGCTCCCCCTGATTCACTATGCCCCTTGCTTGGAACAAATAAAGTCGAGCAGCTGGCAATCGTGGTAAAAAATCTGGATTTGGCTGCAGAAGCTTACTGTAAGCTTCTCGGTGCCGATAAGCCACCCATTATACAATCAGGTCCAAGTGAAATGACGCAGGTCATTTTCAGAGGCCGGCCAACAGAAGGTAAATCAAGATATATGTTTATCAATACACCTTTCATTCAAATTGAATTAATCGAACCAGGTGATTCACCAAGTACTTGGCAGGAACATCTGGAGAAATACGGGGAAGGTGTCCATCATATTTCGTTCGTTGTCGATAACCTGAATGAAAAAATCAGATTGCTGGAAGAAATGGGATATCCTGTCATACAAACTGGCAACTTATTTAATGGGAAAGGCAAATATGCTTATATGGACACAACCTCAACATTCAAAGTGATTATTGAATTACTTGAGAGATATTAAAAAACGGCTGCACATAAAAGTGCAGCCGTTTTTTTTAGGGTGGCATCACCTCCTGTTTAATTGTAAAATAATACTATTCTAGAAATTATTAGGGGGATTTATGTACACTTACCAATCTTTTGTAACAGATGGAACCTTTACATTATTGAGGCCAGTGATTTCTAGTTTCCTATTAATTACTGTGGTTCTATTCGTTCTTGTTTGGCTTCCTAAAGCCTTGCAGGGTTTCTTGAACGGATTTACGGTTATGGCGGTTGCCCTCATTTCAATCATTATATCTGGCCAGGTACTATTTTTTGGAGCCATTCTTGCCGATGAGTTAGGGATGGGAGGAGGAAGCGGATTTTGGATGTTCCTTGTGATTGTCATCCTGGGAACCGTGAGCCCCATTATTTATTTCATGAGACATAGGGAGGCGGGATCGTGACCAGTTCTGAAATTAAGAAACTGAGAGTCAGGCAGCTCCTGCTCTTAAATGGCACCCTCCTATTCTTCTTAAGTGCGACTTACATTTTACAAATATTAATAGATATTACTTTTTCGCAAATGTTTATTTTCCTTGGCACGGTAACTCTGATTCAATCAATTGTGGGATGGGCAAAACGTAATTCCACTAAATCTATTCTTCCTGTTATCGAACAGATTGCCATCTATGAAAAAGAAAAGATGGGCAATGAATGGAGTAAGCAGCGGATTGTGGGGAGTATTTGGACATTGCTTTTTAGCAGCATACTATTTATCAATGCTTACTTCCATTCTGATTCCGGGGAAATTCTGAAAATAGAGCCGATGTTTTTATTTTTTCTTACAATTGCGATTCTAATCATGACCAATATCAGTATGGTCATTCACAGCAGGAAGGTGGATGTTGCTCAATCACCTGCAAACTTCACAGGGTACACACGTAACTCTAATGTAAGGGCTATTATCTTTGGTGCTTGTTACGCCATCCTTATCTTTGTGTTAATACTTTCTTTAGTCTAACCGCTCCATATATGTTTAGAGCGGTCTTTTTTCTTCTTAAATACAAGTTGACAGGTCGGAATAGTTGGTTATATAATGTGAGTAATTAATTCTGAGGGAGGAATAGATTATGAATGAACGTTATCCTGTTTTGGACGGTGCAGAATCATTCTACTATGAAGGCAATGAGATCGGGATTCTGATCACACATGGTTTTCTTGGAACTCCCCAGAGTGTACGGTTTTTGGGGGAGTCATTTGCCAAGCTTGGCTATACCGTCTTTGCTCCAAGGCTTAAAGGCCACGGCACACATTATAAAGATATGGAAAAAACCTCTCATGAGGATTGGTTTGCTGAAGCAGAAAAGGGGTATCAATTTCTAAAAGACAGATGCACATCTGTTTATGCTGCAGGTCAATCAATGGGTGGTGCATTGACCCTTTGGCTGGCAAATAAATATCCCGAAATTGCAGGTGTTGTGTTAATAAATGCCGCTCTCCGGGTTCCATGTTATGAATATTTAAAGGGGAAAACAAATCCCAGATACCTTGATGAAGGTGCACCAGATATTAAAAAAGAGGATGTAGAGGAAATTACGTACGGGAAAGTTCCGGTTCCCTCCATCTTCGAATTGCAGAAAATCATGGAAAGAACACCAGACTTATTACCATCCATTAAAACACCTGTATTAGGCTTTAAGTCGGTAGAAGATCATGTGGTGCCTGCAGAGTGTACAGATTTTATTTTGGAGAAGATTGGCTCCGTGAAAAAGAAAGCTATATCGCTCTATAACTCCTATCATGTGGCATCCATGGACAATGATAAAGAAAAGATTGTTAACATAACTCATCAGTATATTCAGCAGAATCAAGCAGGCAGCTTGTCCTTTGTGTAAGGACGGGCTGTTTTTTATGTCATGAAACCTTTTAAACATGATACCGTATAAAAAGAAAAGGGTATTCAGCCTGTAATACAGAATAAGACAGTATATTTTTCTAGGGAAGAAGATGATGGAAATGAAGGCGAGAAGTAAATTGCTCCGTATGTACAAATTGCTTTCTATGGCACTTCACATTATATTTCAAATTTACTGGTATAAATGGACCCGCAAATCAGAAGCAGAAAAAATTATGGTCTGGCATCGGGAAAAGATTCCGGACAACACTTTTTGAATTGGAAGGGCTGCTGATTAAGATTGGTCAGTTCATCAGCATTCGTTCTGATTTGCTTCCAAAAGCTTTCATCCAGGAGCTGCAAGACCTGACCGATAAGGTACCGCCATCGGAATGGAGTAAAATCCAGAGGATTTTAAACGAAGAGTGGGGGAGCGAGCTCTCTAAAAAGGTGGTGGCGATTGAAAAAGAAGCCATTGCATCAGCATCGATTGGGGAGGTATATAAAGGCGCTCTCCAGGACGGCTCAATTGTCGCCATTAAAGTACAGCGTCCTGATATTCAATCCATCGTACATACCGACTTCCGGACCCTAAGTATTCTTGTCTGGTTTGCGGATCGGTTTGTCCCTATTCCTAAGGGATTCCTTAATTTAAAGGTCCTATTTCAGGAGCTAAAGCAGGTTATTGAGCGGGAGCTTGACTTTACAAAGGAAAAGGATACCCTGCTTTATTTTAAGGAGCGATTTAAAGATAATGAGTTGGTTAAAATTCCCCGCGTGCATCAGGAGCTTTGCACTTCAAAAGTGCTTGTCATGGAATGGGTGGAGGGAAAAAGACTCAATGATTCAGCAGCGGTTGAAAAGCTTGAGATATCCCGTCACGATCTGGCACGCCGTTTGATGAAGATCTTCCTGCCGCAATGGCTGGAACCTGGGATGTTTCATGCCGATCCCCATCCAGGAAATGTGCTGTTTACAAGGGAGGGGAGGATCATTCTTCTTGATTTCGGCATGGCCGGGGAAATTTCAAAAAAAGATGCAGTCTCTTTTCAGAATTTAATTGAATCCATTCTCGCTAAAAACTACAGTAAAGCAGTCGAATGTCTGTCACAGCTGGGATTTTTGCTGCCGGAAGCTAATGCGGGAACAATGGAGAAGCTGCTGTCAGAATGGATGGCATTTGACCTTTCTCAGGTAAAAGATATGGATCTAGTGGCTCTTAAGCTTGAACTAAATGATATGATTGCTGCTCTTCCGATCCAGGTGCCAACCCGCTTTGTTTTTCTGGGCAGGTCATTTATGACAATAGAAGGGATTGTTCGCCATCTGGCACCAGAAGATGATCTTCTTGACCTTGGCAAACCAGTTTTTACAGAGTGGTTAAGCTCACAGGGGAATAAATGGTCATTCATTTGGAGCATTATTCAATCCCAGCCGCTCTTTAAAATTTTTCATTCAGCAGTGGAATTCCTGGAAACACCGCGTAAATTGGAAAAAATGAAAGAGGCCGGGCAAAGAAGGGATTTTCAGTTTACGATCTATGAAAATCGAAAAAAACAGCTTTTTCAGCTATTCATGCTAGGTTTAACTGGGTCTGGCTTTGGCATTTATTTAGAAGAAATGCTGATCATGCAATTATCCGCAGGCATCGCAGCCATTGCGCTTGCAGGGTTTGGAGTAAACAGCTGGAGGCTGGGAAAATGGCTGAAATATATGCCAGAAAAACGGAGATAATCAAAAGAGCCGAGTTTTGGCTCTTTTTTACTATTTTGATATATAACCAGCCAGATTATGATAAAATAATTAGTTAGGTAAACAATTATTCGGAAAAGGAGAGTACTCAGTGTGCTAATTCAAATCAATAAACAACTGGAGAAAATGATGCCATTGATTACTCCAATAAGCGTGGTTCTAGGTGTTATGCTCGCTGGTTATATTAAGGATTTTGCTTTTATCATCCCTTGGGTTTTTGCGTTTATGACGTTTTCAGGAAGTCTGAACTCCAGTTTTAGCAGTTTAAAAGAAATCCTTCATCATCCAAAGCCGCTTTTCCTCATATTGTTTCTGCTTCATATTTTGATGCCTCTCTTTGCATGGAGCACAGGTAAACTTGCGTTTGGTGATGATTCATTAACTATTACCGGGCTGGTATTGGCTATGGCCATTCCGACCGGCATATCGAGCTTCATCTGGGTTTCCATTTATCGCGGCAATATTCCGCTGACATTGTCCATCATTCTGGTAGATACCTTTTTGTCACCATTTATTGTTCCGCTGACATTGTCGATATTTTTCCAGAAATCTGTACAGATCGATGTTGTGCCGATGATGGCTGGATTATTCGGCATGATTGTTCTGCCTTCTTTTCTTGGCATGCTCTTCAATCAATTCGCAGGAAAAAGCGCTGCAGCCTTGAGCAGCCGGCTCTCTCCTTTTTCTAAGCTAGGAATGGCCATTGTGGTCATGCTGAATGGAGCTGTCGTCGCCCCGTATCTGAAGGAGGTAAATTTTAAATTGGTCCTCATCGGGCTTGCTGTATTTTGTGTGGCGTTTATGGGCTATCTTATCTCTTTCATCATCGCTAATTTACTGAAATACGATCAGGGCACGACTGTGGCCGTTACGTTTAATGGCGGGATGAGGAATATCAGCGTTGGCTCCGTCCTGGCAGTTACTTATTTTCCTGCTCCTGTTGCTGTTCCTGTGGTCATCGGTATGCTCTTTCAGCAGGTATTGGCGTCCCTGTATGGGATTATAATGAAGCGTCATTTCAGCAGGAAGGTTCTTCAGGAAGGTCATACTGTGTAAGGTTTAAGCTCCTGTTTCAGGAGCTTTTTTTGTTTGCCAATATATCATAAAAATAAATTTTTAATTAAATTATCCTTCCGCACATAAAAAAGCGTTATGCGCACATAAAATTTTTATCTGCACATAAAAATATTTTTCAATATAAAAGTGTGCCATCTGCATACAAAATTGGCTGAAATAATGGCCCAACAAGCAATTAAATATATAAATTTTACTAAATTTGAACAAAAAATATGATTTATCCCGAATTTTAACGGGTAGAATATCGTAGGGATATCGCCGGCATTGAAATTATCTTTAAAAAAAGTTATAATAAGACGTTGTTAACACTACCGAGGGGGAAGTTTTTTTGTCAATCGAAATTGGAAGTAAGGTACAAGGAAAAGTAACAGGTATTACAAATTTCGGAGCTTTTGTCGAACTGCCAGGCGGTACGACAGGTCTTGTTCACATTAGTGAGGTAGCGGACAGCTATGTTAAAGATGTGAATGAGCATTTAAAAGTTGGCGATGAGGTAACTGTTAAAGTGCTTAGCGAGAAGGAAGGCAAAATTGCCCTTTCCATCAAAAAAGCAGTGGACAGACCTGAAGGCCAATCTTCTTATTCTCAGCGCCCGCCGCGCCAGGGAAGAGATGATCGCCGCGGCGGTTCCAGAGATTTCCGTTCTAAAGGAAACTTTAAGCCGAAGGAAAGCTTTGAAGACAAAATGGCAAAATTCTTAAAATCGAGTGAAGAAAATATTTCTTCATTAAAGCGCAATACTGAAGGAAAGCGGGGCGGCCGAGGCGGACGCCGCGGTTAAGCAGCCCTTTAGATAGAGTGAAGCTTCAATCAGCGGGTGGTTTCCCAACTGATTGTTAGTTGAACCAATCTGGCCTATATGCTCAGTTAGACCTGAACCTCTGGATCAAAGGGTGGGGCTTACTGAGCATTAGACTGCGATAAAGGCAAGCCGTTTTAGGCTTGCCTCTTTTCGTTTATATTTCAATTATAATCGGCAGGATCATTGGTTTGCGCTTTGTTTTTTCAAATAAATACTGCCCAAGTGATTTCTTAATGCTCTGCTTGATGACATTCCACTGGCTTTTATCCTGTTCTGGAAGATCATTGACGGTTTTCTCCGCAATCCGATTTATTTCTCTCAGCAAATCTTCGGATTCCCGTGCGTAGACGAAACCTCGGGATATCGTATCAGGTCTTGATATCATTTTGCGCTCACTCTTGCTCATGGTCAGTACGATCACAATCATCCCATCCTCGGACAGCTGCTTTCTGTCCCGGAGCACGATGCTGCCAATGTCACCAACTCCCACTCCATCAACATAAGTATCTCCGGCAGGTACCCGCCTGGTCTGGCGTGCTTCTCCGTTCTCGATATCAACGACATCCCCATTTTTAATGATAAATGTATGCCCAGTTTCAACACCGATGGATTCAGCAAGCAATTTATGATGGTGAAGCATTCTATATTCACCGTGAATCGGGATAAAATATTTCGGCTTCATCAATGTGAGCATAAGCTTTAAATCCTCCTGATAGCCGTGGCCGGACACATGCATCCCTGTTGAGCTTCCTGAACCGTATATCACCCGGGCTCCCAGCTTGAACAGGTTGTCGATAATTTTAGAGACATCGCGTTCGTTCCCCGGGATTGGGGATGCTGCAAGAATCACGGTATCCTCAGGATGAATCTCTGCATCACGGTAATTTCCGGTAGAGAGCCGTGAAAGGGCAGCCATCGGTTCACCCTGGCTGCCGGTACATAATATGCACACCTTTTCAGGAGCCAGATTCATCGCTTCTCTTGGATTCACAATCATACCCTCAGGAACTGTCAGGTAACCGCGTTCAATAGCTACATCCACGACATTTACCATACTCCTTCCAAGCAGGACCAGCTTTCGGTTTGTTCTAATCACAGCGGCCACAACCTGCTGAACACGGCTCACATTGGAAGCGAAAGTTGAGATGATAATCTTGCGTGGTGCTTTCATAAATGCTTCCTCAATGTTTTCCCCGACAATATGTTCAGTTGGCGAAAAGCCAGACCGCTCAGCGTTTGTGCTTTCTGATAGCAGGGCCAGCACTCCACTGCGGCCGATTTCAGCCATCCTATGGATATCAGCATGCTCCTGATTTACAGGGGTTAAGTCAAATTTAAAATCGCCGGTATGGACAACATTGCCCTCTGGCGTCTTGAAAACAATGCCCAGACAGTCAGGGATGCTATGATTCACCTTGAAAAAGCTAACGCCTATTTTACCGAAATCAAGGCTAGAGTCAGAATCTATGGTTATAAGCTCTGAATCACCCAGCAGGCGATGCTCCGTTAATTTTAATTCAATCAGCCCAAGCGTAAATCGGGTCGCATAAACCGGCATATTGATCTTTTTGAGAAGATAGGCAACTCCGCCAATATGATCCTCATGTCCATGAGTGACAATCAGCCCGCGGATTTTATCCCGGTTTTCCTCAAGGTATGTGATGTCCGGAATGATCAAATCGATCCCCAATAATGTCTCGTCAGGGAATTTCCCTCCGGCATCAATCACGACAATATCGTCATCATATTGGATCACATACATGTTTTTTCCAATTTCATTGATGCCGCCCAGAGAAAATATGGATAGTTGCTTTCCGTTTGACTCCATATGTAAATCCTCCCACTAGTCATTTTTTATTAGCATTCCCGAATGTGCCTGCTTTATCATACTGTATTGCACACAGTTAGAAAGTTTGTCTGGGGATTTTAATCCTTTAAATCAGCGAATTAATTATTGACATAAAATACCGAAGGATGCATAATAATTCTAATTATAAGAAGAATTCAACAGCCATGACAGGGAACCAGTAAGTAGAACTCAGGCTAAAAGAGAGCAGGATTCACCGGCTGAAAGATCCTGCAGCCTGCAAAACTATTGAACCTAGCCCTTGAGCTGCCAGGCAAACCTGGCCGAATTTCCTGCGTTAAAGGATTTTCAAAGCGGGCACTTGCTGTGTGAAGTGCCAATGAAGGTGGTACCGCGAAAGACAAAGCTCTTCCGTCCTTTTTAAAGGGATGGGAGGGCTTTTTTTATTTGATTGGATGGTGGATAGCGTGAAAAGGAAACGAATTGTCGTCAAAATAGGAAGCAGTTCACTGACAAATACAAATGGAGGACTTTGCATCGAAAAACTTGAGGAGCATGTAGCTGCACTTTCCCGTTTAAAACAGCTTGGCCATGATGTCATCCTGATTTCATCTGGGGCAGTAGCAGCAGGTTTTGCTGATTTGGGCTATCCTTCCCGGCCTGTGACCATCGCCGGAAAACAGGCGGCTGCTGCAGTCGGGCAAGGGCTGCTGATGCAGGGATATACCGAAGAGTGTAAGAAGCATGGGATTGTAGCTGCACAGCTGCTGCTCACACGGCAGAACTTCCTGCACAAAGAGCAATATCAAAATGCACATGCAACTTTAGCGGAGCTTTTAAAGCGAAATATTCTCCCGATCATTAATGAAAACGATTCGGTGTCGGTGGAGGAGCTGGCATTTGGCGATAATGATATGCTTTCTGCTCTCGTAAGCGGACTTGTTCAAGCACAGCATTTAATCATTCTGACAGATATCAACGGCATTTATGATTCAAATCCGAGGACAAACCCCAATGCGAAAAAATATCATTTTATCACAGAAATCACAAAAGAAATGGTGAAAGCTGCTTCTGGTTCGGGCTCCAAGGTAGGGACCGGCGGTATGGTGACAAAGCTGGAGGCGGCACGGACAGCGCTGGCGCTGGGAGTGCAGGTGTTTATTGGAGTTGGCTGCGGACGGGAAAAATTAGTCGATATCCTCAATGGAAAAGGGAACGGCACCTATGTTGGCAACAGTTCAAAGGCGAGCGTTAGGACATCCAAACAGTGGCTGGCTCTGCATTCAGTACCTAATGGGAAAATTGAAGTGGACCAGGGTGCGGCACACGCGATGTTATCGCAAGGAAAAAGCCTTCTGCCTGCTGGGGTTACGAACATAACCGGGCACTTTCTGGTAAATGATGTGGTTGAAGTTGTAGGGCCAAAAGGAGTCATTATCGGCAAAGGCCAGGTTAATTTTTCATCTGAAGAATTGAGCGAAATCAAAGGCCTGCCAAGCTCTGAAGCCATGGTGATCGCCAACAGTGATCGCAGTGTGGTCATTCATCGTGATCATTGGGTAAGCCAAAAAAGAAGGGAGACGAGATAATGGAATTGATTCAAAAAGGGGAAAAAGCAAGGATAGCTGCGGGGAAGATGGCGAAAATGTCGACGGACCAAAAGAACCAGGCATTGGCATTAATTGCAAAACAGCTAATGGCTGAGAAGCACTTTATTTTAGCCGAAAATGAAAAAGACCTTGCTGCGGGAAAAAACAACAGAATGAATGAATCATTGCTCGACCGGCTTCGGCTTAATGAAGCCCGCCTTCAGGATATGGCGGACGCATTAATCCAGCTTACTCACCTGGACGATCCGGTTGGGGAGGTTTTATCCTCATGGGAACGTCCGAACGGACTCGCCATTACACAAGTAAGGGTCCCGCTTGGCGTTGTCGGCATGATATATGAAGCGCGTCCAAATGTCACGGTCGATGCATCCAGCTTATGTTTGAAGACTGGGAATGCTGTTATGCTGCGCGGAAGTTCTACTGCTATACATTCGAATAAAGCAATTGTGAAAGTGATTCATCATGCATTGGAAAAGAGCGACTTGCCTTCTGATGCTGTGCAGCTTATTGAGGATACGAGCCGGGAAACCGCTTCGGGGATGTTTAAACTGAACGAATACCTGGATGTCCTGATTCCGCGGGGAGGGGCAAAGCTTATTAAGACAGTAGTTGAAAATTCTACAGTCCCTGTACTTGAGACAGGTGCAGGCAATTGTCATGTCTATATTGATGAAAGTGCTGATAAGGAAATGGCGATAAACATTGCCATCAATGCGAAAACACAGCGTCCTTCCGTTTGCAATGCATGTGAAACGATCATTGTGCACAGAGAGTGGGGGGGCCTGAATGATCTTGTGCTTGCTCTGGAGGAAAAAGGGGTTACCATTCACGGCGATGAAGGTGTATGCGGAGAAAAGATCATTCCGGCTGTGGAAGAAGATTGGGCCACAGAATATTTAGGCTTGGAAGTCGCGTTGAAAGTGGCGGAAAGCGTGGATGAGGCAATCGTTCATATTAACCGCTACGGCACTAAACATTCTGAGGCAATTGTTTCTTCAAACCCAGATAATGTGGAAAAATTCCTGAATGAAGTCGATGCAGCGGCAGTTTACCATAATGCATCCACACGCTTCACAGATGGATTCGAGTTTGGGTTCGGCGCTGAAATCGGGATCAGCACACAAAAGCTCCATACCCGCGGTCCGATGGGACTGCCGGCTCTGACTTCGACAAAATATATTATGAAAGGGGATGGGCAGATAAAAAAATAAGCTGCCATTCCTTTTAATAAGACGAATGAGCCATTTTCCTATTTATTGGTGTCGTTTAGAAATGAATGGTAAGATACATTTAGGTGAATGTGATGAAAATAAAGACATTATTTATTGCCCCTTATCCTGCTATGCTTCCATTAATTAAGGAATGCAGGAAAGAGGAAAAAGATTTGGACATTAAAATAGCAACTGGAAACTTGGGGCAGGCACTCCCGCATGTGAAAAATGCCGAATCTGAAGGCATTGATATGATCATCAGCAGGGGTGGAACAGCAAAGCTGGTCCAACAGGAAACAAATATCCCTGTTATTGATATTCAGGTATCCGGGTACGATATGCTTCGGGTGTTAACCCTTGCCAATGATTTTCCAGGGAAGAAAGCGATTGTCGGCTTTTCCAACATAACGCTTGGCGCCAAAACGATTACTGACATATTGGATATTGGTATAGAGGTTTTTACGATTCAAAAGGAAGAGGAAGTAGAAGCCCTTGTTCATGAATTAAGGTCCAAGGGTTTTGAATTGATCATGGGGGATGTTGTAACTGTTGAGGCTGCTGCTAAAGCAGGGCTCGAGGGAATCCTGATACAATCCGGACGTGAAGCCATCTTTGATGCGTTTCAAAAAGCGAAATCCCTGTATGATTCGTTTCGCAGAAAACAGCAGGAAAACGACCTGCTCAGGGCAATTATTAAGGAGAATACTGACAATATAATCCTTTTTAACCGTAATGCTGAATGTGTATTTGAACAATGGAATACTTTTTCTTCCCCTCCCATACTCTTGAGTGATTTACAGAGTCTTGTACACCGGAAGGGAAATGCAGAATCCGTTGTAATGATTGAAGGTATAAAGGGAGATATGCTTAAAGTTCAGGTTTCAAGCCTTGAAATTGCCGGTGAAACTTATACTCAATTTATAATTAAAGAGCTTAATGATATAAAGAGTTCTTCAGAAAATCTTAACGTGGAATCAGTATCTCAGCTGCCGATGATCATCCATGAAAGTGAAGCAATGAAAGATTGTCTGGCTGCCATATCTGCAGGAAAAAACCGAAATCTATGGCTTTTAATTGGTGCTGCAGGCACTGGAAAAGGATTATTAGCACGCTATATCCATTACTTAAAGCACCAGGGGGCCGGTTTGTTTCTTTCTATACATGCAAAGGAAGCAAGAAGAGGCTTAAATCCCTTTGATGACGACATCCGATCCATATATATTTATGACGCTGAGGACATTTCTGCAGAAGAGAAATCCCGATTGCTCAACCAGTGTCAGAAATGGGCAGAATCGGGGAAAGAAGTGATCCTCTCTCTATCCAGTGAAATTCAAGAGTTGTACTCACTTCTTTTTAAAGAAGAAACAGTTCGCATCTATATCCCCTCTCTGTTAGAACGCAAGGATGATATAAGAGCTTTAACAGCATACTTTATTGCACATTTTCATCAGCAATATGGAACATCCGCAGTAAAAATAAGGGAGGATGCGATGGAGCTGCTGGAGCGTTATAACTGGCCTGGCAATACCGCTGAGCTGAAAGCATTCCTTTTTGATGTCTTGGCAGCTGAGAAAGGCTATATCATCAGTAAAGAAACGGTTTCAAGACAGCTGAATCGGAAGCAGCGTCCTGTCCAAATTGAAGATAGTCTGTTAACCGGAACACTCGATCAAATTGAAAAACGAATTATCGAAGCAGTTATGAAGGAAGAAAACCAAAACCAAACAAAGGTGTCAAAACGGTTAGGCATTAATCGGTCGACATTGTGGAGGAAGCTGAAGGAGTAATATTCAGCTTCTTTTTTTGTTTTATTATATGTTTAAAAATGCAACACAAAATAAAAAACTAGAAAATACCAAACTATTTTTCTGTAAAATGTGTTGAATTTTGCATTGAAAGCGTTTAATATGAAACTGTAATCGTTTTCACTAATTGTTTAAAATTGAAACAGATATAAAGGGGATGTTAAAATTATGAAGATCAAAGCAACTCTTGAGCGTATTCCAGGCGGGATGATGGTAGTTCCGTTGCTAATTGCAGCAGTGCTTAACACTTTTGCACCTGATTTGCTCCGTATCGGGAATTTTACTGAAGCATTGTTTGTTGACGGTGCATCAGCTTTAATCGCTTTATTCCTATTATGTACAGGTGCTCAAATTAATGTAAAATCATTTGGTGTTTCAATTGGGAAAGGGGCTACCCTTTTAGCAACGAAGTGGGTAGTTGGTGCGGCATTCGGGTTAATCGCTTACATGTTTGCAGGTGAAAATGGCCTTTGGCTGGGTTTGGCTCCAATTGCGATTATTGCAGCTATGACAAACAGTAATGGCGGCCTATTCGTCGCACTTGTTGGCCAGTATGGAAGCAAGGAAGACCGTGCAGCTTATTCATTGCTGGCTCTAAATGACGGTCCGTTTTTAACGATGGTTGCCTTATCTATCTTTGGAGCAATGGGCTTTGTTGATGGAATGTTCTCATTGCAATCATTCATTGCCGTACTGCTTCCAATCCTCGTCGGTATGGTATTAGGGAATTTAGATGAAGAAATGCGTGCATTCCTTGATAATGGCAGCTCCATGCTCATTCCATTTTTCGCTTTCGCCCTTGGAATGGGAATTGACTTCAGTGCTATTGTAGACGGTGGTCTATCAGGTATTATCCTTGGCCTGTTAACAGTATTCGTAACGGGTACAGCTGGATATTTAGTGTTTAAAGCGTTTAAGTGGAATCCAATTGTAGGTGCTGCTGAAGGCTCAACTGCCGGTAATGCTGTAGCAACACCAGCTGCCATTGCAGCAGCAAGTGCAGGGTTTGCACAGTATGCTGAATTGGCTACAGTTCAGGTTGCGGCATCTACAGTGACAACCGCAATCCTGCTTCCGCTGTATATAGCGTTTTTGGTTAAGCGTCTAGAGAGAAAAGGATATGAGTTTAAAGAAGGAAACCTGACGAAAGTTAACGGCTAAAGGATGTGGTTCTTGTGTTTGAAAAATTTGGCATTATTGCGGATGATTTGACTGGTGCTAATGATTCAGGAGTGCAGCTGGCGAAAAAAGGGCTGACTGCCACTGTTATGATGGATTATACCGGGAAAAACATTCAATCTGACCCTGATGTCTTAATTGTTGATACTGATAGCCGTGCAAAAACACAAGAAGAAGCATATGAAGCAGTGGAAAAAGCTGCTTCTCTTCTTTTTGAAAAAGGCTATGCTCATGTCTATAAAAAAGTAGATTCAACTTTAAGAGGAAATATAGCAGCTGAACTGGCAGCGCTTGAAGAGGTATATCGCCCGGAAATCATTGTTATTGCCCCTGCTTTTCCAAAAATGAATCGTACAACGGTATCTGGACATCATTATGTAAATGGTAAACTGATTACAGAAACAGAGTTTGGAAGGGATCCAAAGACACCTGTAACGGAAAGCTTTCTTCCTCGCATGTTAAATAAGAATGCAGGAAAAGATATTGCATTGCTTGATCTGGAATTGATCCGGGGAGAGAAAGCAGATATTCTTGAATTCATTGAAAGAGCTGTTGCGGCGGGGAAAACCTGGATTGTTTGCGACAGTGAAAGGGAAGAGGATCTGCAGGTAATTGCCGAGAGTTTCACAAGCGTTCAGAAAAAAACGATTTGGACTGGCTCTGGTGCTCTAGTTGAATATTTACCCGATGCTCTAAAGCTTAGATCTCATCATGAAAATGATCATGAGGAGAATAACATCAGGAAAACACTCACAGTTTCAGGGAGTCTGTCACAGGTTACAAAAAAACAGCTTACCCGGATTAGAGAACTTGATCAATCTTATTTTGCAGAAATCAATCCTGTCCAATTGGTTAATCAGACAGTGGATCTTGAAGAAGTCATTGAAGAAATTGGACAAAACCAGGATAATAGCCATTTTGTTGTTTATGTGGATTCTTCAGATCAGAACCGGGATGCAGCCCGTATAGCGGGAGAAGCAATAGGATTATCAGGAAAGCAGATTGGTGAAAGGATTGCCATGGGACTAGGGCAAATTGCAAACAGACTTGTAAATAAGTTCCCGGAACTCGACGGCTTGATTTTAACAGGCGGAGACATTGCAAAAGCTGCTTGTTCAGAATTGGGTATTCAGGAAATGGAGCTCCATACAGAAATAGAACCGGGTCTCCCTTTTGGCCGATTGCGCAGCAAAGAAAGAAGCTATTGGGCTGTTACAAAAGCAGGGGGATTCGGAAATGAGCAATCTCTGGCTAACGCAATACATTATATGACAAGAAAGGTTGAGTGCAATGAGTCAAACTAAACCAGTAGTAGGCATTACAATGGGGGATGCAGCGGGTGTAGGGCCGGAAATTATTTTAAAAAGCCTGGCAGAGGCTGAAATGTATGAAATAAGCAACCCGCTTGTCATTGGTGATAGAAAAATTTTAGAACGGGCCAAATCATTTGTTGACAGCGGGCTTATTATTGAAACAGTAACGGCAGAGCAGATAAGCGAGATCCCTTATAAGCATGGAGTAGTACATTGCCTTGATTTGGACCTGTTGCCGGAAGACCTTCCCATTGGCCAGGTATCTCCTGAAGCTGGAGACGCAGCATTTCAATATTTGGCTAAAGCGATCGAAATGGCAAAAGAAAATCGAATTGATGCGATCTGCACTGCACCTTTAAACAAGGAAGCCTTGCAAAAGGGCGGCCATATGTATCCAGGCCATACAGAAATTTTAGCGGATTTGACCGATACAAAAGATTATTCCATGATGCTATCTGCACCAAACTTAAGGGTTATTCATGTGACAACACATGTCGGAATTATTGATGCAGTTAAAATGATCAATCCTGAAAGAGTGTACCACGTGCTGAAGCTAGCCCATGACACATTGAAAAAAGCAGGCATTGAATCACCTAAAATTGCTGTTTGCGGAATCAATCCTCATGCAGGCGAAAATGGATTATTCGGGTATGGCGAAGAGGAAGAAAAAGTCATTCCTGGAGTGGAAAAAGCACAGGCAGAGGGGATTAATGCTGTAGGGCCGCTGCCGGCTGACACATTATTTTTCAGAGCTGTCCGCGGCGATTTTGACATTGTCGTAGCCATGTATCATGATCAGGGTCATGGGCCAGTTAAAGTATTAGGGCTGGATGCCGGGGTTAATATCACCGTCGGCCTTCCCATCATTCGTACAAGCGTTGATCATGGTACAGCCTTCGATATTGCCGGAAAAGGCATAGCTGACGAGAAAAGCTTAATGGAAGCCATGCGTCAGGCAGTAGAGCTTGCACCAAAGAAAAAATAGCCTGATTTTAACCTGCTCGGGCCCCCGGGCGGGTTTTTTTATAGAATTTAATAGATAAATTTTTTTGAAAATGATATCGTTAACCTCACAATTGATGCTAAAATAATAGAAAAAACACAAAAAAGAGGAATATATGAGTAAACGGACAGGTCAAATTTCACTTGTGCTTATTTCGGTTTTATTTACCTCATATCAAACCATTTTCTCGCAGGAAACGTTTTTTACTTTTGATTTTATTCTATTTACCTGTATTGCCTGGTTTGTCGGCTGGCAGTTTGACAAAAGCAGGTACTACGCAGAAAAAGCGCGGGCCAGCGAGAAGAGCCACAAATTGCTTCTGGAATCACTGCCGGTTTCCGTGCTCATACATAAGGACTTTGAAATTTTGTATGCAAACTCGACTGCAGTTGCCGAATTGTCGTCATCAGATAAAGGTGCATTAATTGGCAGGGCGCTGCTTGACTTTATCGAGTTGGACTATATGGGACGTTTGCAGGAGCGTTATCAGTACATTAAGTCAGAGAAGCAGCTTTTAAACAATATAGAATATAAAATAAAACGTTTTGATGGAACCACTAGATTTTTTGAAGTTTCATCACTTTATGTTGAATTTGAAGGGAAAGAGGCCATACTCTCAATTGGAACTGATATTTCTGATAAAAAAGAGGAACAGGAAAAGCTCCTGCAGAAATCAGAAAAGCTGGCACTTCTTGGCCAAATGGCAGCTGGAATCGCTCATGAAATCCGTAACCCTCTTACTTCGATCAAAGGGTTTGTTCAGCTCTTCAAGTCAAATAGCCAGAAAGATGAATACTTTGACATTGTACTTTCAGAATTGGACCGCATAAATGGAATCGTCGGCGAATTTTTAGTGCTTGCAAAGCCGACTGCAGACATTTTCGAAAAGCAGGACCTTACTAAATTAATCAACGAAGTGATTCTTTTGAGCAGCACCCAATCCGTATTAAACAATGTCGAAATAGCAGCAGAAAATAATCTTCACGCCCCAATGATTCATTGTGAAAAGAACCAGCTGAAACAAGTATTCCTCAACATTATTAAGAATGCCATTGAAGCAATGCCAGGCGGAGGAGAGTTAAACATTAAAGTGTTTAAAAAGTCTGGCAACACTATTTCCATTCAATTCATCGATCAGGGTGTTGGCATATCAGAAGACCGGATTTCAAGTCTGGGGGAACCTTTTTATACGACAAAGGAAAAAGGAACAGGGCTGGGACTGATGATTTGCTACAAAATTATCGAAAACCATAATGGCCGCTTAATAGTCGAAAGTAAAGTTGGGGAAGGCACCAAGATTGAGATAGAACTCCCCTATGAAGGGGATTCGATACATGCAGAAGATGATCAAAACGGAAACATCGTTTTAATTTAAATGGTGGAGCGGGACCTGACAGTGCATGAAAATGTGCTGTTTTTTTATTATCCGCAGCGCATGCATAGGATGTTATAATTAAAATAAAATCCATTCTAACGGTGATTATAGTGTTTTATTTCATTTTGCTGGGCCTTTTGTTTATAGGGGCTGTTTTCGTTATCATTCGTAAAAAAATAAATATTAATACTGCTGCAATGGCGGCTGTGATGGCGTTTGGCATTGTGACACAGGGTGTTTTACTGAATTTCTTCGGTTTGTCCTTCTTTTTGGGGAGCATCGGCAAGATTATCAGCATAGCAGATATAGCCTTATGGATGGCCATCTTAGTTTCGATCGGCATGACCATTTATAAAGGAGAGTTTAAGAAGCTGCATTACATTAATCCAATTAACCGTTTCGGCATTGGAACCTGGGTGGCCGGCACGTCGATTTGCGGAATCATGTTCTGCAAGCAATTTGGAGCAGGTGCAGAAGTCCAGGCGCTGGCCATTCTGAATGCGGGATTATGGATTATTTATATTTGGATTAGTTTAATAGGCTTCAAAGAGCTCAAGGATACATCTATTGGTCAGCAGACGCATGGAGTTTTGCTGCTGACGGCGGTCAGCACACAATCTCTTGTTCTCCTTTTCAATACTGTCTTTGCAGATGTACCTGGATTTCTGAATGCCGCTCTTATTTTTTTAGGGCTGCTTTTTTATTTCATTAGTGCGTGGTTTATTCTTAAACGTTATGCCATACGCGGCTGGAACATTGCGAAAGATTGGAATAATACCAATTGTATTTTTCACGGTGCCCTGTCCATCAGCGGGCTCGCCATGTTCAAATCCGGCCTTGTAACCCAACAGGCGGCTGCTTGGTTTTGGCTTGCCGTTTTCCTGGTTTTCATTGTGGTGGAGATTATTGAAATAGCAAGGGCGATTTGCCGCAGTCTAATATATGGCTTGAAGGAAGGCATCTTCACATACGATGTGACACAGTGGAGCCGAATCTTCACTTTTGCGATGTTCTTTACGTTTACCTTTTTCATAGAAACCCCGGTACAGGCAGTAATATTGAATACAGGCGTTTGGATCATTTTAATGTTATTGATCATTGAATTATATTTAAGTGTTGATTCAATTAGAAGAAAACATGTCCGGATTCCGTTGACATCCAGAAAGGAAAGGTCGGTATAAGAGCTAAACGTACATAAATTTTTCTATCCGCAAGTAAAAATCGCTTATCCGCAAATAAATTTTTCTATCCGCAAGTAAAAATCACTTAACCGCACATAAATTTGGAAAGCATATGTAAATTCAAGCTTTTCACAAATAAATCAGATAAAAACGCGCATTAAGATAGGGCATTTTTCGAGGCAAGCATAAGAAAATAGCGGCTTTTCACAAAAAAAGAGCCAGTCACATGCAATTTTGCAATGCGGCTGGCTCTTTTTAGGCCTTTTGGACGGATTTTCAAATGGGCACTTATCCTGAGTATAGGACAAGTTTGGTTCCGGGAAGGCTGAAGATAAGGAGGCGATGTATAAATGGGTACCTTTGAAGTGTTGTCTTTGATGATCAGTTTCGGTATGTTTGTTATCGCCATGCTCCAGTTCACAAATAGAGACAGGGATTCATAAACACGCTCTCAAGCGTGTTTTTTTTCGTCTTTATTTGGAAAGCCCCTCATATTCTTTCTTAATATCTTCTGCGGTTTTATCGATTTCTTCTCCCCAATGGTCATTGACCTTGTTGAACACAATATTGCCTTTTGTATCCATTAAAGCGTAGCCTCTATAGGCTGATTCGCCATTTTTCATATCAGCCCTTTCAATGAGCTGCATTTCAGGGTCTGACACAAATGGGAGGCTGTGTCCCATTTTTTCTTCAAGAGCATTATACAGCTCAAGCTGCTGCTCAGGCTGATCATTGCTTACGATGTACACGTTGACGTCCAAGCCTTCTAATTTATCCATATTCTGATGCAACTCGACCAGTTGCTGCTGACAGAGTCCTCAGGTGTATGTAGTGATAAAGAAGAAAACACTTGGCTTGTCCTGCGGGAAGGTAACTTCATTACCGGTCTGGTCCTTTAAGGTGATCGCTTCCTGTGCCTGATCTTTACCGCAGGCTGTCAGAACAAGAAGGACGATTCCTAATAAAATCATGAATTTTTTCTTCATAAGATCTCCAATTCCTAATAGTTGTTATCCTATCATTATGGCTATATTTTTAGCTTTTCTCAATAAAAATGCTTAAGTGAAAGGATGTTTTTCTACGATTAAGCGCTCAATCATAAAACAAACACACCCTTTTTATAAGAGTGTGCGTTTTATGGAATATTTATTACTTTTGAGGTAATAACCGGGGATGTTCTAATGGATGAATTTGCTTCGCTGCACTTTATAAATGAGCTTATCGAGCTCCTCTGAGTACATGAGCGTTTCAGGGTGTGACAATCCCTTTCTTTTTCCAACAGAAATCATCTTTTTACGCAGGGCATCGATGTCATGATGAAGTTTTTTTATAGCAGTCGAAGGTGTGGTCATTGATTCGGCTCCTAATCAGGGGATGAAATACTATATTCTATTATCGACAAATTAAACCGCAAATAAACAGATTCGACAAAACTTATAAAAAGATTACAAGTTTCTACAATATGGATTTTCTAGTGAAAGAGACCTATTCCGAAATGCTTGTATTAATATTCCTGTAATCTATTATTCTTCCAGATTTTACATCGAATTATCACAGGGTTAATATTTCGTCCCTATTCTTAATATGTAAACCATTATAGATAGGGGACGGAGACTTTGAAGAAGAGAATGATTTCTGTTATTGGTGCAGCAGTTATTGGGCTAAATGCGTTTGGAGGAGGTGCGGCATTGGCAAAAGATATACATAAGGACATTGTAAATGTTTCACATCGCGGGGCTTCTGCTTATGCACCTGAGCATACCATCGCTTCATATGACATGGGCGAGAAATTGCATGGGGATTATATTGAAATTGATTTGCAGATGACAAAGGATGGTCATCTCATTGCGATGCATGATGTGACGCTTGACCGGACGACTAATGGTACAGGGTCCGTAAAGGATTACACTTTAAACGAAATAAAGCAGCTTGATGCAGGCAGCTGGTTCAACGAAAAGTACCCGTATGCATCAAAAGCGGAATACGAAGGCTTAAAGGTGCCGACACTTGAAGAGGTTTTCAAGAAATTTGGAAAAAACAACAGCTACTACATTGAAACAAAATCACCGGATGTTTATCCTGGCATGGAAAAAGAACTGCTTCGACTGGTTGATAAGTATAAGATTAATAAAGAGAAACTGCTTGTCCAATCTTTTAGCTCTCAAAGTCTTAAAGTGATGAATGAATTGGATCCCTCCATTAAGCTGGTTCAATTAATCTCTTATAAAGCAAACGCAGAAATTACCGAGGCAGAGATTAAGGAAATCAAGCAGTATGCAATGGGCATCGGTCCTAATCATACGTATCTAAATGAGGAATATGTGCAAAAGGTTGTGAACAGCGGCCTTGAACTGCACCCGTATACTGTCAACGACAAGGAAAGAATGAAGCAGCTGATTAATTGGGGAGTAACCGGCATGTTCACAAACCATCCGGATCTGCTGCATGATGTAAAAAAAGGGAGATAAATAGAAAGAACTCCGGGAATCGTTTCCGGAGTTATTTTGTATAATAACCAACACTGCCATAGTGAAAAATTGCTAAAAAGGGCTTGAACATGTTATTTCAAAGTGATATGATTTTTAATAGTTCAAAAATCTGTCACATTTTGATTTGAGATAGCGAACCTGTCGTCGGTTAAAATGTCATCAGATTCCATTTTGATTAACAGTTGGTCCTTTAGGCAGCGAATCCTGCTTGATACTAACCGTCAATCCTGCTTCCGCATACCCAAATTCGGGAATGCGGGAGAGATTGACGGTTTTTTTATTTCAAGAAACAATCCTGTAACCGCTTTAAAAAGCAGGATACGAGCATTATGAGGGGGAAAAAGAGTGAAAAAGACAAAAAATCGGTGGCTGATTGCCGCCTCGGCCGTAGGGATTCATATCTCAATCGGTTCGGTTTACGCTTGGAGCAACTTTACCAATCCATTGATTGAGCAGTTTGGCTGGACATCAAAGGAGGTACAGCTGACCTTCAGTTTGGCGATTCTATTTTTGGGGTTGTCAGCCGCATTCCTTGGCCACTTTGTTGAAAAGCATGGTCCCAAAAAGGCTGGCCTTCTGGCAGCAGGATTCTTTGGAGCCGGCATGCTTGGTGCCGGTTTGGCAGTAAATATGGGATCATTGCCATTTTTGTACATAACCTACGGTGTTCTTGGGGGTATTGGTTTGGGAGTCGGCTATATTGCACCGGTCTCTACACTGGTAAAATGGTTCCCGGACCGCCGCGGATTCGCAACCGGCCTTGCCATCATGGGATTTGGCTTCGCTGCAGCGGTAGCGAGCCCGGTCATGGATGGACTGATTAAATCTGTTGGGACAGCTAACACGTTCTTTATTTTAGGTGCAGCTTACTTAATCATCATGACATTATCATCTTTATATTTAGAAAGACCGCCTGCCGATTGGGCACCTGAAGGCATGAAAGAAAAAGCTGCAGCCGGAAAAATCAAAATCAAACAGGATTTGGCACAGTTAACGGCGAATGAAGCAGTAAAGACATCCCGGTTTTATTATTTATGGATCATGCTATTCATTAATGTAACTTGCGGAATTGCGATTCTGTCAGCTGCAAAGCCGCTGGCACAGGAAAGCATAGGCCTGACAACGGCAGAAGCAGCCACGCTTGTCGGCGTACTCGGCATCTTTAATGGACTTGGCCGTCTGGCATGGGCATCCATTTCTGATTATATCGGTCGCCCAAACACGTATACGATTTTCTTTGTATCACAGATTGCCCTATTCCTGCTGCTGCCGATAACAAAAGAAGCCATTCTTTTCCAGATTATGCTGGCCATTGTGTACACCATGTATGGCGGCGGATTCTCATCCATCCCGGCATTTATCGGTGACGTTTTCGGAACAAAGCAGCTTGGCGCCATTCACGGCTACATTCTTACAGCATGGGCTGCCGCAGGACTTGCAGGTCCAATGTTCGCAGCGTGGATGAAGGACTCAACAGGAAGCTATGCTTCAAGTCTAACTAGCTTTGCAGGACTTTTTGTGATTGCACTCATTGTGTCAATCCTGATCCGTTTTGATATTAAAAAATTGCGCAAGCAAAATGAAGCAAGTGAGCGTATGGCAGGTTAAATTTAATAAAAACAGCATGGAAAAGCATTCAGCCCCGCTTCCGCTTTTCCATTGGTATGGCACTTGGCAGCGAACCTGCTAAAGACTAACCGCCGCAGAAATCAGCAACTATTAATTAGAGGCTTTTTGCGGTGGTTTTTTATGAAAAAAGGGCAAATTTATTCCATTTACCCATATACAATAATAAATGCTATTTGAACATTGGAAATTAAGAGATTCAGGATCTCTATTAAATAGAAAAAATCAAGGGAGTGTTTCAGGTGGGAAAAACAAAACATCCAGGACCTCAGAATAAAAAGGCAATGCCGGATCCGAAGCATTGGGTGAGCCCAATTCCATTTGGTCTTGGTAAAATAAAGCCGAAACATATGAGGGATACAGCAAAAATCCTATGGGAAAACAAAGATAATATTGGGTATGCCGCAAATATTTTAACGAAAGGTGTGTGTGACGGATGTGCCCTTGGCGTTTCCGGTCTTTATGACCAGACACTTAAGGGGCCGCACGTATGTACAACAAGGTTAAATGTCCTTCGTTTGAATACTGCCGGAGCAATCAAACCGGAAATTCTGCATGCCGATATCGATGAGCTGCGCAAATATGACAGCACCGAGCTTCGTAAATTGGGCCGCATTCCTTATCCAATGATCCGCAGAAAAGGAGAGCGCACATTCTCCCGGATTACTTGGGATGATGCCATGAACATGATTGCTGAAAAAATGAAGGTGCTCGATCCTAAACAGTATGCGTTCTACCTGACTAGCCGGGGAATTACGAATGAATCTTATTATGTGGCCGGCAAAGTTGCCCGCTTCCTTGGAACGAATCACATCGATAATGCGAGCCGCATTTGCCATTCGCCTTCTAAAACCGCTTTAAAGCGTTCCATTGGAGTAGGAGCTTCCACAGCCAACTATCTTGACTGGATCGGAACGGATGTCCTGTTATTCTGGGGCAGTGTGGCATCAAACAGCTCGCCTGTATCATCCAAATATATGCTTGAAGCGAAGAAGAACGGCACAAAAATTATCGTCGTCAATCCATACAGAGAGCCGGCAATGGACAAATACTGGATTCCGTCAAATCCTGAATCTGCTTTGTTCGGCACAAAAATTGCAGATGATTTTTATCAGGTAAATATCGGCGGAGATATTGCCTTTATGCACGGGATTATGAAACACTGGTTTGAAATGGAGAAAGCGGAGCGCGGTTCTGCCATCAATCATAAGTTTGTGAACGAGCATGTAAATGGATATGAAGATTTGAAAAAGAAAGTAAAAGAGCAGTCATGGGAAGAGATTATTAAATCTTCTGGTGTAAGCAAAGAGCGTATCATCGAGCTTGCTGAACTGCTTGCGAACAGCAAAAATGCCGTCTATGCCTGGGCTCTTGGACTGACCATGCATTCCTTTGCGACTGATAACATCTCACAGGTTGCCAATCTTGCGCTGCTTCGCGGTCATCTGGGCCGAAAGCATAATGGGCTTATGCCATTCCGCGGACATTCATCTGTGCAGGGAAGCGGTGAAATGGGGGCAGATCCATTCGTATTGCCTGGCGGTGACTTTTACGGAGACAATTTTACCCGCATTCAAAATCTTTGGGGATTCGAGCTTGAGAAATGGCAGGGTGATATTGTCGGGGTGACACTGGAGAATATCCTGCTTCCAGAAGACCATGAACGGAAAATCAAGCTTTACTATCTTTCAGGCGGCAACTTCCTTGAGACTATGCCAGATCCTGATTTTATTGAAAAAGCTCTATCTGAACTGGATATCCGTGTTCACCAGGATATTATTTTAAATACGTCTACACTGGTTGATGCGAAAGAAGCGGTCATCGTGCTTCCTGCTAAAACCAGGTACGAGCAGGAGGGCGGCGGTACGTCCACTTCAACGGAACGCATGGTGTATTTCAGTCCGGAAATTGAAGGGAATAAAAATAAAATTGAAGAGGCACGCGAGGAGTGGAAGATCTACATTGATCTTGCCAAACGTGTAAAGCCTGAAACTGCTCATCTCGTTGAATTTAAAAATGCACAGCAAATCCGTGATGAAATTGCTGTGGCTAACCCTAGTTATGATGGCATCCAGCATCTGAAAAAAGCAGGAGATGTCTTCCAGTGGGGCGGAGCATGGTTATGCGAGGACGGCATCTGCCCTACACCGGATGGAAAAGGCACACTTATTACTGTGGATATTCCAGACCTTGGAAAGAAGGAAGGGCAATTCATTGTTACGTCACGCCGCGGGAAGCAGTTTAATTCCATGGTCTATAAAGAGGTGGACCCGCTGAATGGAGCCGGACGATATGATGTATTAATGAACGCAGAAGATGGAAAGGACTTAAGCATTGCAGAGGGTGAAGGGATTGTCCTATACAATGGATTCGGTGTATTCCAGGGAAGAGCCAAATTCGTCGACATCGCCCGCGGCAACGTCGAAGTCCACTTCCCGGAAGGAAACTTCCTATTGCCAAGAGGCCGCTACGAAAAATTCGCAGGTATCCCTGACTATAACATCACGGTTACCCTTGAAAAAGCAGACCGCTACAATGCACGCAAAGATGTGGAATATAACGAAAAACACATTGCTGAAGATGAAATAGATGCACCAGCATAAAGGGGAGAGAGATGGCTTAGGGCCATCTCTCTTCTTTGTGTGAAGAGGTGATTTTAAGAGGAGATGGGGATTGAGGGCCAAATTGAATATCTTAATGAAAATGGCAGTTAAACCGAGTGAATAAAGGCGAAAGGGGAAGTGCCTTAGGAAAAATGGTAGTTAATCTGAATGAATAACAACGAAAAGAGAGTTACCTTGAGTAAATGGTAGTTAATCCGGGTGAATAACGACCAAAAATGGGAGGCATCAGGAAAAATGGTAGTTAATCCGAGTGAATAAAGCCGAAAAGGGAGCTGTCTTAGGAAAAATGGTAGTTAATCTTAATTAATAACGACGAAAAGAGAGTTACCTTGAGTAAATGGTAGTTAATCCAGATGAATAACGACCAAAAAAGAGAGGCATCAGGAAAAATGGTAGTTAATCCGGGTGAATAACGACGAAAAGAGAGCTGCCATAGAAAAACGGTAGTTAATCCGAATGAATAACGACGAAAAGGGAGCTGCCATAGAAAAACGGTAGTTAAACCGAATGAATAACGACGAAAGGGAGCTACAATAGGAAAAATGGTAGTTAATCCGAATGAATAACACCGAAAAAAGAGAGGCATCAGGAAAAATGGTAGTTAATCCGGGTGAATAACTACGAAAAGAGAGCTGCCATAGAAAAACGGTACTTAATCCTAATGAATAACGACGAAAAGGGAGCTACCATTGGAAAAATGGTAGTTAATCCTAATGAATGAAGCCGAAAAGAGAGCTGCCATAGGAAAAATGGTAGTTAATCCGAGCGAGTAACGCCTAAAATCGATCGGCCATAGGGAAAATGGTAGTTAATCCGAATGAATAAAGCCGAAAGGAGGCTGCCTTAGAAAAAACGGTAGTTAATCCCAATGATAACGATGAAAAAATGCAGTTAATCTCTAACCACTAATGCTGCCCATTTTCCAAAATAGGCTCGTCATCCTGCGACATCCATTATTTCACTTCGTCATATATAGTGAGGTGAAAATAATGAAGAAAATCAAACAGGCAATTGCAGCAGGAGTCATTTCTCTGGCAGTTATTTTTACAGGGGGAGCAGTATTTGCGGACCACAGCGGAGATAAAGAAATAGCTGTCGTGAAAAAAGGGGACACACTATATTCCCTGGCTAAAAAGCATCATATGAGTGTGGCACAAATTTCGGATCTGAATGATTTAGAAGGTACAACAATCTATCCGGGACAGCGTCTCATTCTATCCGGAGAGGAAGCTGGATATCATAAGATTATTGCCGGTTCTTTCAGCAAAAAAAAGAATGCGGAAAAGCGGGCAGCACTACTAAAGAAAAAAGAGATCCCTGCCGCAATTGGCACCGCTGTCATTGATGGCAAAACCTATTACCGTGTGCAGGCTGGTGCATTTAAAGACAAAAAGAATGCTGTGAAGCAACTGGAGGCAGTCAAAAAGGCAGGAATTAAAGATGCCTTTATTCTTTCGAAAGAAGAACTTCATATTTTTGGCTTAAAACCAGGAGATGCTTTTGCTGAGATAGTATCCAGAATGGGCATGCCAAAAAAGACTGAAACCCAGCTCAATATTAAAAGCCTTTACTATCAGAGTGATGGGGCCGGGCTAAGGGTAACCTTAAATAAGAAAGATGGTACAATAGGCAGTCTAGCTGTATATCCAGAATATTTAAGCCCGCGTATGTTTCCTGCGCTTCCCTTTACCAAGGACGAAGTAGTAAAAATGTACGGTGATTCTGACAAGACAAAAACTGTAACTTGTTACGAATCAGCAAAGTGTGAAGAGTTAACCTACCAGCTTGATCATTTGGAACTCAAAGCCCGGATTGACAGGGATCAAGCCACTGTTCAGTTTCTTGAAATAACCGATCTCAATTATCGATAACCCAATTGGAGGCCTCCTTTAGCCTCCGTTTTTTTTGAAGGAATATTCTTCCTTTTGGAGAATACTTATTTATCTGGGTATTTTTTACCAAATCAGGAGGGAAGGTAATGGAGCAAAAAAAATGGACACCGCTAAAGGAAATGGACGGATCGAATACGCTGGTCTGGGGCGATAAGCCGGAAGTGCTGCCAGAACAGGCATTTATCTCCCTGACAAGAGGGAAAGGACTAAATCTCATTCAACTGTTTATTAATCAGGTGCTGACATTATTGGTAATGAATCAGATGAGAAAAGCGCCTGGTCTTATTTATGCGGAACTAAATGGAGAACTAAAGAAATGGAAGGGAAACGGGCAGACAATGACGGTTTGGGACGGAAAGCTGATGCCTAAATTTCGAAATCGCAATACACATGCTTTTGCGATGAAATTTTTCACATGGATCATCCATCGGAAAAACACTAAAAACTACTATCTTACATACTCTGCAAATGAGACAATCCCTTCCGTTGCTGAAGTGAAAGATATCTTAAGACAGTTCGGCAAGTTTTATGATGGAGGTGTTCTTGCAAGGAAGGCTTCACCACCCGGCTTTGGGGAAGAAAAGAAGTCTTCATAGATAAAATATAAACACAGTTCCCGATTACTTTTTTGGAGCTAGTGTTTATTGGTTTTCCGAAGATTTACGAATTAAACCCATTATTCCTCGTGTCATTAAAAAAGTTGCCATAATGGTTACAAAGCTATAATAGGAATTCCATGATTTCTTATATCTGATAAGCTGTGTATATTTTTCAAGAAAATGTTCAGCCATTGCGGAAGGAGCACTGAAGATCAGGGACTTTAACAAAATCCCCTTAACTCTATTCTTCATGGTTAGCTGATTAAAATAAACACACGTTATCGGGAATATTATATAGCTGAATAGCACGCTGACATCAAAAGTTTTAAACAGATTTACCGGGTATTTTAGATAGCCTTTACGCACTAACAGATTATCTAAAAAGGTGGCAATATAGCTTTTTAAAAAGAATATGATAAGCCATTCCTTCATTGGGGGTTTTCTAATCAAATTAAAGAAAGACATAATTCCAAATATAAATAACAAACGCAATAGATTTCTTTCGAATTTTCTTCCCAATTGTTAATCCCCCTTTTACACAACCTATAGTCTTCCTTTATTGTTAAGTTGTTTAACCTGCATTATACGATATTTCCAGAGGTTTCGATTGTAAAAAACCATTATTTTTGTATAGGGGAGTGTTAGCTGGGGTTTTAAAGAGCAGGAAAACATTTCTATTGAAATCATCACTTAATTATTTTATTATAATAAAACAAGCTGCATTGTACGTAATCATACTAAAGTTTTAACCTTTAAGCTGAAATAGGGAGTTTAACATCGGAACAGGAATGACAAGCCTCTGTCTATATGACAAGGAGGACATGCAGGAATGTTTCTGCGGACACCCACTTTGAGGAGTGGTGGTTTAAAACTTTCTTATAACAGTTACGGCAAGAGCGGCTCCATACTTATATTATCAAACCAGTTTCCAATCGGGGGCTGGTTTTTTTATTATATAGAAATTATAATTACCCTGAAACTATAGCTGTCAGGAGGAATTATGAAAAAACTGCTAAAAATCAGCATTTCTATCATTCTGATCTTGGGGATTTGCTTTTTGCTGTTTGAAATTTCCAAGTCAAGGAACTTTCAGTTTTTCGGAGGCCTTGTAAATAAAGCAGAAACAGAGGAAAAAGTGGCAGCATTAACATTTGATGATGGACCAGGCGTCAACACGGAGGAAATATTGGATATTCTGCGGGAAGAAGACATTAAAGCCACTTTTTACCTAACAGGGCAAGAGATTGAGCAACATATGGACGATGCCAAAAGGATTGCGGGAGAAGGGCATGAAATTGGCAATCATTCATATTCTCATACACGGATGGTTCTAAAATCTCCCTCTTTTATTAAAGATGAAATTGAGAAAACAGATGATTTAATCAGGCAGACAGGCTATGAAGGAGAAATTCATTTTCGGCCTCCATACGGAAAAAAACTGTTTTTTCTGCCTTACTACTTATCTAAACATGAGCGTAAGACGATCTTATGGAACGTTGAGCCTGAAAGTCATCCGGAAATAGAAGGGGATGCAAATAAAATCACTGAGCATGTGGCTGAGAATATAGAACCAGGCTCCATCATTCTTCTTCATGTCATGTATGAGAGCCGGGAAGAGTCTTTGAAATCTGTTAAGAAAATTATTTCTTCATTAAAAGAGCAGGGTTACCATATGACTACGGTTTCCGAATTGCTGAAACATCAGAAGTAGAGCTGTCCGTACAGCTCTTTTTTTATTGGATTAGTTGCCTTTTACCCCATAAAGAATGCAGCCGACTCCGCAAAGCACCCATAATATCTTGCTTAGTGAAACTTTATCTGCCATTCCAGTTAATCCGATCACTGTCGTCAAGAGAAGCACAGGCGGTCCAATCAGGGCAAGTGAACTATTCACAACCAGTGCTTTTTCGATATCATTCATTTTTATAATCAATAGTGCAACAAAAATTTCAATACTTCCAGAAATAAGCCGCAGAATCGCCATCCCAAGAATCGCCTTATCAAGAAAAATAAACATCATGTACCTCCTATACCTTCTTGTCAGTCATTATATGTAAGCTGCTCTAAATGAAGGACAGGTTTTGAGAAGAAAGTATTTCATAAATATTACAAAAATGACGAAATAGGAAAGGGTGAAGATCGCCAAATGTGCATAGTGAGCGTTTCCGGGCGTTTTCAAATGTAATAAGACTTAAGTACTTATTAGACTTTTTGTTTTAAAAATACCCCCTTACAGGATCGCTATTTGGAAAAATAATGAAGGGACAGCAGCTCATTTTTGCATAAATAATCTATTTTTAACGGAGCTGTAATCCTTGAATATGAGGGTTTTAGTAAAATAAAGGAAAGGGGGTCATTGCCATGGATAAAGCGATTTTACATATCGACGATTTACTGGAAATGCTGGATGGATTGTTAAGAGAACCAACAGCCTTCTGGGAAAAATTTTATGAAGACCGGGACAAAGAGGTTCCATTTTTCATAGCGAAGGGGCCGGATGAAAACCTATATGAGTATGTTCAAAATGGATTGAGGCCTGGAAAAATCCTTGAGATTGGCTGCGGTCCAGGGAGGAATGCCATTTTTCTGGCGAAGAATGGAGCCCAAGTGGATGCCATTGATTTTTCCAAAAAGGCGATCAAATGGGCCGCTGAAAGAGCAAAGGAAGCACAAGCCGATATAAATTTTAAATGTGTATCTTTTTTTGACTTCCATTTTGAACCTCACACCTATGATCTTATTTATGACAGCGGCATGTTTCATCATCTTCCCCCGCATAGAAGGCTGACATATTTGGAAATAATCAAAGCTGCACTGAAGCCGGGCGGAAAGTTCGGACTTGTTTGCTTTAATACTGATGGCGCGCTTCCTACTCCGGACTGGGAGGTATATCGCAGCGGCAGCTTAAAGGGAGGCATCGGGTATACGGAAGAACGCTTGAAAGCGATCTTTCACAATGACTTTCATTTCATGGAGATTAGAAAAATGAAAAAGATTCTGCAGCCTAGTAATCTATTTGGAGAAGATTTTTTATGGGCCTGCTTAATGAGGCTAAAATAGAACTTTTCAAATTAGGAGGAGATCATGACAAGGATAGTGGCAGTTACTCCATATAATCCCGATTGGCCAACCTTATTTAAAAACGAGGCAGCACTCCTCAAGAAGATTTTTAAAACAGAGATTCTAGACATTCATCATATAGGCAGCACGTCCATTCCAGGTCTGGCAGCAAAGCCGGTCATTGATATAATGCCAATCGTAAATGATATTGAGAAGGTTGATCGCCTTAATACTGAAATGATTTCTCTTGGGTATGAACCACGCGGAGAAAACGGACTGCCTGGCCGGCGGTATTTCGAGAAAGGGGGCAATCAGCGGACCCATCATGTCCATATCTACGAAAAAGGGAATCCTGATATCACCCGGCATCTTGCATTTCGTGATTATTTAAGATTAAACGGCGAAGAAGCAAAACAATATGGAGCTTTAAAAATGGAGTTAGCGAAACAGTACCCCTTTAACATTGAGGCATACATAAAGGGGAAGGAAGCACTGGTGCGGAAAATTGAGATGAAGGCAATAAAGTGGCATGGGGCATTATGCTAAGTGAATCCATTATTCATCTATCAATTTAAAAAAATGAGGACCTATATCTAATCGGACAGCAAAAAGACTAACGGCTGCTTGCTCGTCCGAATCAGGCACACATTCGGACAGCAAAGGCCAAATCGCAGGTGATGGTGTCCGAACAAGGCAGGCATTCGGACAGCAAAGGCCAAAGTCCAGATCACGCTGTCCGAACCAGCTACGCATTCAGACAGCAAAATCCAAATCGCAGATCCCGGTTTCTAAATCAGCTGCGCATTCGGCAGCAACAAGTGTATTCCGGTATTTACAGTATCCTCCGCCAAACTATTATTCATAATTCCGTTCAATAATAAAATGAGCATAGTCCCCGCGGAACATCGTTTTGGAATACTCGATTAAGCTTCCGTCTTCAATATGGGCATATGTTTCAAGAGCGAAACACGGTGTTTCAGGTTTGATTTTTAACAGGTTACTAATTTCCTCTTCCGGAAGTGAAATTTCTAAATGCTCGATTGTCTTTTTGATTTTCAGGTTGTATTGAGTCTGCAGCAAATTGTATAAGGATTTTTCACAGGCCTGCCGGTTCAAGCTGGGGGTCTTTTTCCATGGCAGAAAGGCTTTTTCATATTGAAGCGGCTCGTCATCCGCATATCTGATCCGTTCGAGTACATTAACGGGATCGCCTTCTGACAGCTCAAAGACATCTGCTAAGAAGGGATCGGCAGGGATGACTTCAAGGTTTATTACTTTTATAAGCGGGTTTTTTCCCTGCATCGCCATTTGCTTTGAAAAGTTTTCGACTGTAGAAGTCAGCCGCTGTTTAACTTTATTGCTTGATACAAATGTGCCTCTGCCTTGCTGGCGATAAATATGGCCTTCTGTGCTCAGCTGCTGGAGTGCTGTTCTAATGGTCGTCCGGCTGACCCCATATTTTTCACAAAACTCCGCTTCTGTCGGCAATTTTGTATCCGGTTTGAATGCTCCATTTCGAATAAGTTCAAGAATACTTTCTTTAACCTTCAAGTGCAGGGCACTATCCTCGGTGAAACCGTCTTTCATCCCCGTTCCTCCTACTCTGTTCTTCTTTCTATTATTCCATAAAACATATTGTCATATCAATTCCAAATTAATTTGTAATAACAAATTTTAAAAATGTATTGAAAAATTAATCATTTGTCATTACAATTAATTTCAAGCATAGGATATTGAAGGGGGGTGAGTGACTTCAAAAAAGGAATATTTTTCGATTGAATTAACTGAATAATCTGTTTTATTGATGGTACTATTAGAATAAGCAATCATTCTATTATTTTGAAATCGCTTACACAGAAAAGGGGGTCAATGATGAATATTTTGTTATGCTGTTCGGCAGGAATGTCTACTAGTCTTCTAGTGACTAAAATGCAGGCAAGCGCTGAAAGCCAGGGAATCGACTGTAAAATTTGGGCTGTCGGCAACGGGGAGGTTAGAAATCATATTGATTCGGCAGATGTACTGCTGCTGGGACCGCAGATCCGGTTTATGACCGAGCAATTGAAGAAAGAGGCAGGCGGCAGGATCCCTGTAGCTCCCATAAACCCCATGCATTATGGCTTATGCAATGGAGAGGAAGTATTGAAGCAAGCTATGTCATTAATAAAGGGTGAATAGTGATGATGACGTTTATTGAGAAATATATCATGCCTTATGCTATGAAATTCGGCAATAACAGGCATTTGCTTGCTATCCGGGATGCCTTGATCGGGATGATTGCCATCACGATGGTAGGATCATTTGCTGTTCTGTTTAATAATTTAGGGGAAATCATTAAGCCATATGGAAGACTCATGGAAAGCATTTTCGGCGAATCCTGGAAAACACTGGGCGGAGATATTTGGTGGGGCACGTTTGCTTTCTTGACCATATTCGCCGTTTTTGGCATATCCCACAGGCTTGCCAAATCCTATGGGGATGATGGATTCGAGGCGATGCTGGTTGCCGCAGCCTGCTTCTTCCTCTTAGTCCCTCAGGTAGGCCAGGTGCCGGATACAGAAGGTGTCTGGGGGTTCATTGGCTATGGATACTTTAATGCTACGGCTTTATTTACAGGGATTGTGGTGGCCCTTCTTGCAACAGAAGTATTTATACGTCTGAGTAGGGTAAAAGCCTTTATTATCAGACTCCCGGATGGAGTACCTCCTGCCGTTGCAGGAGCATTTGCCAAATTGGTGCCGGGCATGCTGACGATTTTCATATTTGGAGTGGCAGGCCTTCTGTTCAGAAAAATGACAAATGGGGAATTCTTAAATGACTGGCTAAATGCAACCCTTGTCGCACCTTTGACAAATGCAGCTGATTCCCTGCCATTTGCGATACTTATTGTCTTTTTGGTTCATGGCTTCTGGGCGGTTGGCCTTCATGGGCCTAATATTCTTGGAGGTGTAACAACGCCTTTATTCACATCTCTCGGGACCAAAAATACAGATTTATATGCTCAGGGTGTGGCAGATCTTGATAAATATGCAATTCTGGCAGGTCCATTCCTGGATGCCTTCGTTTATCTCGGCGGGTCTGGAGCAACGCTTGGCCTTATCATTGCCATGTTTATTGCAGGAAGAAAGAGGCACAAGCAAATGCTGGCATTGGGAACACCGCCTGGAATCTTCCAAATCAATGAGCCATTATTATTTGGCCTTCCGATCGTGTTAAATCCAATCTGGCTAATACCGTTTATTTCGGCACCTGTCATTATGACTGTAGTCGCGTATCTGGCGATTAAATGGGGGCTTGTTTATCCGGTCGTTGTGGCAAGCATTCCCTGGGTGACGCCTGCAGGTATTGGCGGCTATCTTGCTACAGGAGGACATATCTCCGGTGCAGTACTGGCACTTGTGAATTTAGCGATTTCCATTGTCATTTATCTTCCATTCGTATATGTAACAGGGAAAATGGATGAAAAGAAACTGAAGCAGGTGCAGCCAGAACAAACACCAACAATTCAAGGTTAGGCGGGTTAATGAATGGATAAAGAAAAGCTTTATCAAATATCATTTCAGCTTATTTTGCACAGCGGGAATGCCAGAAGTCTGGCAATGGAATCCATCCAGAAAGCAAAGGCCGGAAAGTTCGAAGCAGCGGAAGCAAAAATCCGGGAAGCCGAGGAGGAGTTTGTGCTGGCACACAGACATCAAACTGAGTTAATTCAGGGGGAGGCTTCCGGAGCTCAATTCGATCTGCCGATAATTCTTGTCCATGCACAGGATCATTTGATGAATGCACTGACTATTAAAGACATGGCACAGGAATTTATCGACTTATACAAGAAACTTGACTAAGAGAGGTAAACGAATGGCACAGCAACCAGATAGTATAAAAATAGCCGTAATAGGCGGAGGTTCAAGCTATACACCTGAATTGATTGAAGGCTTTATCAAAAGACATCAGGAATTGCCTGTCAGGGAAATTTGGCTTGTGGATGTGGAGGAAGGAAGAAAAAAGCTCGAGATTGTCGGGCAATTAGCGAAGCGGATGGTTGAAAAAGCAGGGGTTCCCATACAGATTGAGCTTACTTTAGATAGAAAAAAAGCACTGCTGAATGCCGATTTTGTTACAACCCAATTCCGTGTCGGGCTATTGGATGCAAGAGCAAAGGACGAGAGAATTCCGCTGAAATATGGAGTGCTGGGCCAGGAAACCAATGGCCCGGGAGGATTTTTTAAGGCACTCAGAACCATTCCAGTCATTATGGAGATCTGCCGTGAAATAGAAGAATTGTGCCCAAACGCATGGCTTATCAATTTTACCAATCCGGCAGGAATGATCACAGAAGCAGTCCTGCGATACAGCAAAATCAAAAAAGTGGTTGGTTTATGCAATGTACCCATTGGGATGGAGATGGGGGCAGCCCAATTAATGAATGTGGATCACAGCAGAGTAAGAATTGACTTTGCGGGTCTCAACCACCTTGTATACGGTCTTGACGTCTATGTCGATGGAGTGAGCGTCAAGGAAGATCTGCTGAAAAAGCTTACGGACAAAGAACAATCGATCACGATGAAAAACATCCATGCGATGGGATGGGAACCGGAATTTTTGCAGGCATTGAATGTGCTTCCTTGTCCTTACCACAATTATTACTATAAAACACGTGAAATGGTGGAAGAAGAAGTAAAGGCAGCATCAGAAGGCGGAACTCGGGCTGAAGTGGTTAAAAAGCTGGAGGAAGAGCTCTTCCTGTTATATCAGAATCCAGATCTTGCTGAAAAGCCGCCGCAGCTGGAAAAAAGGGGAGGGGCTTACTACAGTGATGCAGCATGCAGGCTGATTCATTCCATCTATACTGATAAAAGGGATATACAGCCGGTTAACACCCGAAATAATGGCGCCATTGCAGGCATTCCGTCTGAATCAGCTGTTGAGGTCAGCTGCATGATAACGAAAGACGGGCCAAAGCCGTTAGCGGTCGGAGAACTCCCAGTTTCAGTAAGGGGACTGGTTCAATCAATTAAATCCTTTGAAAGGGTGACCATAGAAGCCGCCCTGACTGGTGATTACAATACTGCTCTTCTAGCGCTGACAATCAATCCGCTGGTTGGTTCCGACAGGATAGCTAAAAAGATACTGGATGAAATGCTCGAAGCCCATCGTACCTATTTGCCGCAATTTCAATAAATTAGACGCAATCAGGTCCAGAGAGCGCAAAAATGCAAGGGTCAGACGCAAATGACATAAATATCGGCGCAATAAAGAAACTGAACAGCGCAATTAAAGCAAATCAAGACGCAATCAGGCCCCGAGAGCGCAAAAAAGCAAGGGTCAGACGCAAACGACTTAAATATCGGCGAAATAAAAAAAGAGAACAGCGCAATTAAAGCAAATCAAGACGCAATCAGATTCCGAGAGCGCAAAAAAGCAAGGGTCAGACGCAAACGACTTAAATATCGGCGCAATAAAAAAAGAGAATAGCGCAATTAAAGCAAATCAAGTCGCAATCAGATCCCGAGAGCGCAAAAAAGCAAGGGTCAGACGCAAACGACTTAAATATCGGCGCAATAAAAAAAGAGAACAGCGCAATTAAAGTGAAAATTGGCAGGGCAGCAGATCGTTTCATGCTGCCTTGCAGCTATGTAACCGGAGGAGAATAACCATGATTAAGCTCATCGTCAATGCTGATGATTTCGGCTATAGTCCCGGAGTTAACTATGGAATTTTGCACAGCCATCTATTTGGAATTGTCAATTCCGCCACCATGATGATGAACATGCCCGGAACCGGGCAAGCCCTGGCAATGGCCAGACAATACCCGGGTTTACGAACTGGCGTCCATTTAGTCCTGACATGCGGGAAGCCGTTATTATCCCATTTAAGAACTTTAACGACTAAAGATGGATACTTCAGATCACAGGCAGATTTGGACGGAATATCCGCACTTGAGCTCGAGCTTGAATGGTCTGCACAAATTGACCGTTTTATCGAGGCTGGTATTGTGCCTTCCCATTTGGATAGCCATCATCACGTTCATACACGCGAAGAGTTTCTCCCAGTGATTCAAAGCCTTTCCAATAAATACGATCTCCCTTTCAGAGTCAATGGCGACTTTCCGCTTGAAGGAGTCAAAAGTTATTCTAACAGATGCTTATTCGATTTTTACGGAGATGGCATTCAGGAAGATTATTTCAGCATGCTGGCAGAAAAGGCGGAAGACGGGGAAACAGTGGAAGTCATGTGCCATCCGGCATTCGCAGATCAATTGCTAATGGAGGGGTCATCTTATAATTTAATGCGGTTAAAAGAGCTGGAAATACTGTGCTCCACAAAGCTTCCACCAGATATAAAGCTGCTATAAGAAAAACAGTGTCCGGCAAGGGACACTGTTTTTTAGTCATTACTTCTTAATTTTCTTCATTTCATCTGCTACAAATTCCACATCTGTACCAACAATGATCTGAAGGTTTGTCTTGCTTAATTTCATGATTCCTTTTGCGCCATGTGTTTTCAGTGCACTTTCCTTAACCTTTTCCATATCAGCAATATTTAAGCGGAGGCGTGTTGCACAGTTATCAATGGAAGTGATGTTGTCAGCTCCGCCAATATCTTTGATAAAATGGCTGGCCATAACTTCATACTTATTATTGCCCTGACTGGCAGGTGCCTCTTCTTCTTCAACTACATCTGTTTCATCTTCACGGCCAGGCGTTTTCAGGTTAAACGCTTTTATTAAGGCATAGAAGATAACGAAGTAAACAATGGCGTAGATGACGCCAATTCCTAAAAGCAGCAGCGGCTTTTCAGCGATATTAAAGTTCAGCGCATAATCGAGTGCGCCTGCTGAGAATGTGAAACCATCGCGGATTCCCAACAGAGACGTAACCCACATGGAAACCCCGGTTAAGATGGCGTGAACTCCATATAGAAGCGGTGCAATAAACATAAATGAGAACTCGATTGGCTCTGTAATACCAGTCAGGAATGAAGTTAGTGCAAGACCAATGAACATTCCTGATACAGCTTTCCTATTTTCAGGCTTAGCTGTTGCAATGATTGCAAATGCTGCAGCTGGAAGACCGAACATCATAACAGGGAAGAATCCAGTCATGTAAGCGCCTGCTGACGGGTCTCCGGCGAAGAAGCGGGCAATATCTCCATTAACTCCTTCAAATTCGCCGAACTGGAACCAGAATAAACTGTTCAATACGTGGTGAAGACCCAATGGAATTAGCAGGCGGTTTAAGAATCCAAATAGACCTGACCCTAAAGCACCGAGACCAATGATCCAGTTGCCCAATGAATCGATTGCGCCCTGGATTGGAGGCCAGGCAAAACCTGCAATGGCAGCCAGCAGAATCATCGTTACGGAAGTAATAATCGGAACGAAGCGTCGGCCGCTGAAGAATCCAAGCCAATCCGGAAGTTTGATATCATGGAAGCGGTTATATAATAATCCAGCAATAATACCGGCAATAATACCGCCCAGTACTCCCATATTTATATTTTCATCGATGGCAATTGCTCCTTCTGTTAATACAAGAAAACCGATGGCGCCTGAAAGGGCAGCTGCTCCATTACTGTCTTTCGCGAATCCCATGGCAACCCCGATGGCAAAAATAAGTGCGAGGTTGGCGAAAATGGCATTGCCGGCATTTGCGATAAACGGAATGCCCAATAAATCATCTTGTCCAAAGCGGAGCAAAAGACCTGCGGCAGGCAGGACGGCAATCGGAAGCATTAATGCTTTACCAATTCTTTGTAAGAATCCTAACATATAGATCTCTCCTTAATAAAAAATAATGAATAAGAAAGCGTTTTACTAAACTGTCGTAATCATACCAAAATATAAATATAGTTGTCTATACCATTTTAAAATAAAAAATTCTTAAGATCAGGATTTACGTTCTTATGTTAAGACTTTTCTAACAATGAAATTGGTATAGACAACTATACTTTGGGGTGATACGATATTTATTATAAATGGGTTTATTTAATTACTATATTTTGCATTTAAAAGTGCAAATATATTCTTATTCAGCTTTTTAAGCAAGGAGGAAACTCATGATGGAGATTATTAAAGTAAACAGCTATGAAGAAATGAGTAAAACCGCAGCAGATTATATCATCAGGAAGATACGCCAGCATCCTGAAGCAACACTGGGATTGGCAACCGGAAGCACTCCTGTGGGAACTTATAAAAGGTTGATTGAAGATCACCAGGGCAACAAAACAACATATAAAAAAGTGACAACTTTTAATCTGGATGAGTATATCGGTCTTTCAGGGGAAAATCCGCAAAGCTACCGTTATTTTATGGATTCAGTATTGTTTAATCATCTGGACATCCAGAAGGAAAATACTTTTGTCCCTAATGGTACTGCTGAAGATTTGGGAGAAGAATGCCGTAATTATGAAAGTAAGCTGAAAAACCATGGCGGCATTGATCTGCAAATTTTGGGAATCGGCAATAATGGACATATTGGCTTCAATGAGCCTGGAACGTCTTTTTCATCTAAAACTCATATTGTTGATTTAGCAGATTCTACAATTAAAGCCAATGCCAGGTTTTTTCATACGATCGAAGAGGTGCCGACCCAAGCCATTACAATGGGAATCTCAACGATCATGCAGAGCAGGGAGATCCTTCTTCTCGCTTCAGGTGAAGCAAAAGCAGATGCCATTCAAAAGCTTCTTGGAAATGGAGTTAATGAACATTTCCCGGCATCCATCTTAAAAAATCATCCAAACGTGAAAGTGATTGCCGATGAAGCGGCTCTAAGCGCATCAAAAGTCTCGGTATAAATGGGGTTGTAGCAATGCTTGCGAAATATCTGAATGAAGTAAAAGAATTATTGACCCTTGTGGAAAAAGAAGAAGGTCAAAAAATGAAAAATGCCGCCCGTGCATTGGCTGAGTGTATTCAAAACAATGGGATTATTCATGTATTTGGATGCGGACACTCTCATATGCTCGGGGAAGAGCTGTTTTACCGGGCAGGTGGGCTGGCCCCGATTAAGCCTATTTTTGTAGAGGATTTAATGCTTCATAAAGGAGCGGTCCGTTCCTCTTTAATGGAAAAACAAAATGATCTTGCCGGAAGCTTTATGGAAAATGCTGATATCCGGCCTGGTGATGTGGTCATTGTAGCATCAACATCAGGACGGAATCCAGTCCCAGTCGATGTAGCTGAAATCTCAAAAGAGAGTGGAGCATTCGTCATTGGGATCACATCCCCGCGTTATGCGAATACACAGTCCTCCCGGCACAAAGACGGAAAATACCTGTATTCATCTGTGGATTTAACAATTGACAATCATATAGAACCAGGGGACGCAATGATGGAGCATTCAGCTTTGGGGATCCGGTTTGGCTCCGCTTCATCTATTATTGGCTTTGCAATTGTAAACAGCCTGATGGCGGAAGCAGTGGAAGTGATGATTAAAAACGGTTATGAACCGCCTATCTTTAAAAGCGGCAATGTAGACGGAGCAGAACAGCATAACCGCGAGCTGGTTAAAAAGTATAAATCCCGAATTCCGCTGCTGGAAGGATAAAAAAATGGAATTGATAAAGGCAATCGAACAGACCAGACAAGCTATGATTGATTGCATTTATTCAAGGGGACTAACTGATGAAAAGACCTTGAAATTAAGCCGGGAACTGGATAAGTTAATTGTTGAATCACAGCTAATCAAAAGTTATAAAATGAGACAATTTGCAAATAAATGCGAAGAAATTGCAAACAAATCGGAAATTAGGAAATAACCTTAGAAAACCTGCAAAAAAACAGCTGGAACTTGCAAACAAACTCTGCAAAACTGCAAATAAAACCGCTCAGGCCAGCATACCTGAGCGGTTTTTCTATTATAGTGCATCTTTTATCACTTTTTTCGAATAGATTACAGACAAAATTCCGAAAATCGAATAAAGCACTGTGTAAAGCACCATAACCAGGATCATCGGCATCCAAAGCTCGCTTCCGAAGAAGAACCAGCCGGATTGTACGGCAAAGTAGCTGTGCAGAAGGCCGACGATAAGCGGAATTCCAAAGTTGAAAGCCATTTTGGATTGAATTCCGCGCAGCAGGTCTCCCTGTGTAAAGCCAAGTTTCCGCAGGATTGTATAGTTTGGTTTTTCATCCTCACTCTGATCCATTTGTTTGAAATATAGAATACAGCCTGAAGTGACCAAAAAGGTTAAACCGAGAAACCCGACAATAAACATGATCAGTCCCATGTTCATTTTTTGCCTTGTGCTCATCTCTTGCTGGGAATCGGCTCTGCCGCTGAATTCCATTTCTTTGAAGAGTGTATTGGCTTTTTCAATATCGCTGTCACTCTTCATATCCACTCCGATGAAAAGCGAATCTTCATCCTGGAGTTCAGGATTTAGATCAGCTTTCAGGTCTTCATATACCTTCTCATCCACAATAGCAACAGGCAGACCGCCTGATGTAAAATAAAACGGGAGAACAAAATCTTTTTTTAACCCTAAATATTTTTGTTTAATCGTGTTTGTTTTTCCCATGAACTCAAGTTCTCCTGAGTCCTTGAGCGTCATAAATTTCTGCAGTGCATCATTATATCCTGTCAGTACGGTTTCTTTTGGAGAAAGCTTAATGCCATCTATGGATGTTTCGCTTACAACAGGCAAGATCATGTTTGGTGAATCAAAATTCATTTCTTCCAGATTGACATCCAGAATGTCCTTCATATTAGCATCTACATGCAATAACTCAATACTTTTTTCCTTATATTCTAATCCCTCTTTTTGAAGGCTCCCGGTAAACTTCCCTGCATCTTCCTTGTCAGTGAACGAAAAGTGGGAGGGGAGGCTATCCTGGGCTGATTTTTCCGCTGAGTAGTAAGAAATATAGCTTAATGACAGCAGCCCGATCGCAAGGGCGGACACAGTTGTAATAATCGTTAAAAGCAGTGCACTCGACTTCATGCGGAACATGATGGAGGACAATGAAAGCACTTCGTTTACATTCAGGTATCCATCTTTCCTTTTTCGGATCAGGCTGGCGATAAAGCTTACCGATCCTTTATAGAAAAGGTAGGTTCCAATGATAACGGAAGCAAGAATAACCACCATCGCGAGGAACAGCTCGTTCATGGATGTGAAATCCCCGCCGAATAAAAGGGAAGAGATATAATAGCCGGCAATGATCAAGGCTAAACCAAGCACGCCCAATATCATTTCCAAAATGGACAGCTTTTTGACTTTTCCTTCTGCAATCGAAACCACCCTGAATAAAGATAGAATGGTTTGCCTTTTGATAAAAACAAAGTTCATCAGCATGATGAAAATATAAATAACCGTAAAGACGATGACAGTCTGCAAAAGCGCCTCACTTGAAAAGTGCAATGATGCAATTCCCTCAACACCTGTCAATTTAAAAAGGACCATCAGTATTAATTTCGAAACCGAAAAACCGATAAAGATTCCAATGATCAAAGAACCAAAATACAGCAGGAGATTTTCCAGGCTAAGGAGCCTGAAAATTTCATTTTTTGTCATTCCTATCAGCTGAAAAAGCCCGATTTCTTTGCTTCGCCTTTTGATAAAAATAGTGTTGGCGTACAGAAGAAAGATGGAAACGATCGCCACGAGCAGAATAGAGGCTGTTTTGATTGCTGCTGCACCTTTAATCGAGCCTTTTGCTTCGGACATCGATGGGTCATATTGAAGGGTGACAAAGGCGAAATAAAGCGCGACACTGAAAATGAGGGCGAATACATAAAGATAATAATTTTTCAGATTCTTTTTCAAATTGCGGAGGATGATGGTATTAATGCTCATGCTGTACACCGCCCAAAACGCCCTGTGTTTTCATGATATCTTTGAAAAAAGCCTGTCTTGATTGATCACCCTTATTCAGCTGAGTATAAATCTGGCCATCCTTGATGAAAATAACCCGGCTGCAGAAGCTTGCCGCCACAGGATCATGGGTGACCATGATAATCGTTGCTTTCCTTTTCTGATTTAAATCACTTAACTTATTCAGTAAGTCTGATGCTGATTTCGAATCCAGCGCACCTGTCGGCTCATCCGCGAAAATGATGCTTGGTTCATGAATGAAAGCACGGGCTGCGGAAGTCCGCTGCTTTTGCCCGCCGGAAATTTCATTAGGGTATTTATCCTTTAACTCGAATATTCCGAGCTCACTCGCAACCGCTGCAAACTTTTCATCTGCTTCTTTTTTTGGTGTTTTGCTGACGGAAAGGGGGAGAAGGATATTTTCCTTTACTGTCAATGTATCCAGGAGATTATAATCCTGAAAAATAAACCCGAGGTGCTTCTTGCGGAACTGTGCGAGCTGCTTTTCCTTCAGTCTTGTCATTTCCTTTTCTTCAATCTTGATTTCTCCGCCGCTAACACTGTCAATAGACGAGAGTACATTGAGAAGAGTGGTCTTCCCAGAACCTGAAGCGCCCATAATGCTTACAAATTCACCCGTTTCAATTTTTATATCAATTCCTTTTAATACTTCCTGCCTATTAAATTTATTGCCGTAGCTTTTATGAATTTTTTTGGCTTCTAGTACAAACATGTGTAACCATCCTTTCTTTGATAGCTTTATTATAGAAGGTAACGTATATGTAATTCCTTCGATTGAACGAACAAACAGCAAAAGCATGTGACATTTTTGTCACATGCCTGTTATGCTGACGAAATCATTGCGCGTAGGGAAGACTAGTGTCATGATTGTGCCTTTGCCTAAACAAGACTCTACATGGATTTTTATTTTTAGCTGGTCTGCGGCTTTTTTGGCTAAATATAACCCCATGCCTGTTGCTGCGTTTTCATGATGATTTGCAGTGGAGGTGAACCCCTTCTCAAAGATTCGAGGCAAATCCCTCTGATCGATGCCTCTGCCAAAATCCTGAATCCTCAAGGATATTTTACTGTCTTGCAGGAAACTCGAAATCAAAATGTCTGTTTCCTCACTATACTTCACAGCGTTGGTTAAAAGCTGGCGTATGATAAAACTGAACCATTTTGCGTCGCTTAGAGCTTCTGTTTCTTCCATTTCCATATCAAAGCCAATGCCTTTTTGCATGCACCAGGACTGCAGAGATTTGATTTCGCTGAATAGGATGTCTTCGAGATGAATCATTTCAATATATAAGTCATTTTCCATTGAAGGAATCCGCTTTTGATGCAGCTGCTGATCAAGAAGAAGGTGGATGCGCAGCCATTCATACGTTAGGGCGGATTTCAGATTCTGATCCCCAATCCGGTCAATCATGAGATGCATGGCAGTCAAGGGTGTTTTTACTTCATGAATCCAGGACAGCAGTTCATCTTTTTCCTGCTCGAGAAGTGTCCAGTTCTGGGTGAACTCCTTTTTAAACCGTTCGGTTTGGCTAACCAGGCCCGACTCCATTATTTTTTCAAATGGGCTTTCAGGCTCCGGTATGCTCGATAAATCTAAATTATTTTCCCGCTCGGCTACTTCTCTGTAAAATCGTGTTTCTTTCTGATAACGGAGAAAGATGAATCCTGTGAAAATGATTGCAGATAAAAAGGTGTAATAAAGGAAGGGCTTAAAGGATATGGCCGAGTCCATATATACTACAAAGGCGGCAAGCACCTGAAGGAAACCGAACAGCAGGATCCAGCTTAACCTTTCTCTGATATATTTCCTAAACATGCGAGGCATCCTCTTCAATTGCCATATATCCCTGGCCGACCTTTGTTTCGATCTTTGCGCCAAGCCCGATGTCATCAAGCTTCTTCCTTAGTCTATTAATATTGACCGTAAGAGTATTGTCACTAATGAATCGTTTGTCATCCCATAGGCTATTAATGATATCGTCCCTGCTGACAATTTGATTTTTTCTTTCTATCAAAAGCTTTAATATGTAAATTTCATTTTTCGTTAATTCTATGCAGCCACTCTCATTTGTAACGGTATTCTTTTCGAAATCAACCGCCGCATCGCACCAGGTCTTTAGGTTATTCTGAACGGCACTATAGTTATAGACGCGTCTGAGGATTGCCTGTATTTTGGCAATCAGGACTTCGAAGTGGAAGGGCTTTTGGACGAAATCGTCAGCGCCAAGCTGCATGGACATGACCATATCTGTTGGATGATCCCGGGATGACAGGAAAATAATCGGCACATTCGAATGTGATCGAATCATCCGGCACCAATGAAACCCGTCGAACTTCGGAAGCTGGATATCGATAATGACCAAATCGGGCTGAATGCCGGCAAACTCCTTCATGACTCCACTGAAGTCCTGAATTCCATGGACTTCATAAGACCACTGGGAGAGGCGGTCTTTGATTTCAGAAAAAAGGGAGGCATCATCCTCAATTAATAGCACTTTAAACAATCAACTCACCACACTTTTGCATATTCCTTCCATTATTGTATAGGAAAAGACCAAAGTGTGCCAGATTGTTTCCAGGCTGTGTTAAAATAGGGTAAAAAGCAGGTTTTGTGCATGGAAATCTTTCTTTTCATCTTTATTATTTTAATTGCATCCATTCTGCAGACAAGCACGGGATTTGGTTTCTCGATCCTGGCCACACCGTTTTTGCTGCTTCTTTTTGAACCTAGAGAAGCCATTCAAATTAATTTGATTTTATCTTTAATGATTTCTGCCGCATTATTTTCAAAAATCAAGAAGGATACAGACTTTGGAGTTTTGAAAAGGTTTGCAATTGGAAGTGCAGCCGGGCTGCCTATCGGAATTTCCATTTTTTTATTTTTGGATATTTCCAGGCTGAAGTTAGCTGTCAGTTTCATTATTTTGCTTTTAACGATCCTTTTGATGGCGAATTTCCGTGTGAAAGAAACAAGCCGCAGGGATTATTCAGTGGGCGGATTGTCAGGAATAATGACAACCAGCATTGGCATGCCCGGCCCGCCGCTCCTGTTGTATTTTTCAGGAACTGATACCCAAAAAGAGCGGCTTAGGGGAACTACCTTGGCTTTTTACTTGTTTATCTACTCCGCAAGTCTGGTATTTCAGATAATCTTTGCAGGGACCAATAAGACGATTTGGCTTTCAAGTTTGTATGCTTTGCCGCTGGTGCTGCTGGGTCTATACTTGGGACAAATTTTATTTATTAAAATCAATCAGCGTTTTTTCAAGGTTTTTACATACAGTATCTTGATTTTCACAGGGATTTACCTGCTGGTTGAGAGTGTGAGGTAGGAAGCCGGCATGAAAAGAAAGGCGGGGCTAATAAAATAGTGCTAATTAGAATTAAGCAAATCACGAAAAGGGGTCTGTTCTTGAGTAAAAAACTGATCTTTTGGATCCTGTCCTTCCTGTTTTCATTCTTTGGTTTTTACCTGATAGAACACCTTTTTACGGTAAATCCGCATGTGACTTCCGGCAATGGAAATTTAGGCATCCTCGTAATCTTTCTTTTTACACCTGTTTTTATTTCCAGCTGGGTCTATACTTTTAAGCTTGTAAAAACAAAGATGGTGAAAGATGGTAAAATAACTGTAGGAATTCTGCTTTTTTCACTTGCCGGCTGTGTTTTGCTGATGATTGAAATGAATGATTACACAAGTGAGCTGATCACTGCTCTAGGCGGGACGCCGGATAACCCGGATTCAAGAATTTACCGTTTTGGCTGGTTCAATCAATACACAAATAGTCTTTACTTTAATGTTTATACCTTTTTCTTATCCCATATCGTAACCGTCATTTTAGGCATCCTTTCAGCTATAAGAAGGACAAAAATATATTAAAAAACTCGCCGAAGCGTGGCGAGTTTCTCTTTATTTTTTAGAAGGCAGTTTTATTGGACGCCAACAGCATCATATGCTGCCATGACTGCGTTTACCTCAGCGGAAGGCTGTCCGTTTCAATCCGGATGCAGGTCTCTTGCTACCTGGATGGCTGCCTGGCGCATTTGGCTGAAGTCGGAGCTTGCTGTCAGATAATGGGTAAGTGCTCTGTAGAAAATCTTCTCGGCTTTTGTTTTTCCGATGCCTGTAACCGAAACATCGTAATGAGTGCCTCCATCTGTGATCAGGTGGGCTGCTTTGTTGTTGATGCTGCTGTTGATATGGACACCGCCTTTATCAAGTTCTCCAATATAACGTTTGCTGTAATGATCAGGGTAGTAGCCTGATTCTGTATAGCCGCCGATATAGACCGAACCTGGATCACTCATGGAACGGAGACCGTCACCTGGTGTAGTTGGCGTCCAAATATCCTCGCCCAATAACCATAGGTCTTCACCTGTTTTATTTTCAGCAAAAGCCCCTAAAATATCTGCAATGGATTCATTGATCGCACCGGATTCATTTTCATAAATTAAATCGGCTGTATTGGTGATCACTCCATGTGTCATTTCATGCCCGATTACATCCAGGCCCCCGGACAGGGAAATCATCCTGGTTCCGTCTCCATCTCCGTATAGCATTTGCTTGCCATTCCATGCAGCATTATTCCACTTCGAACCGATATGGACAGTTGAAACTAATTTCATTCCTTCGCCATCAAGGGAATCCCGGCCATGTACCTTTTTATAATAATCATAAACTTTTCCTGCGTTCACATGGGCAGACACCGCAGAAGGATCATAGAAGAAGTTGTTTCTGCTTTCCACCTCGAATCCGGTCATTCCAAGCAGGGCTGAAAGGATTATAAACGCGTTTTCAGGCATGCGGTTCGCTTTAAATGTATGGACACCTTCAGATCTTGTCCCATCGAATAAATAGTGCGTTCCTGTTTCCGGGTCTTTAACCGCCTGGAATGATTGAAGTGTCCCGAAAATATCCATTCCTCTTGCTTGAACAGGTTCTGAAACAGTCGGAAGTGCTTTCGGTTCAGGCTGGGAAGAAGCAGTCTGCTGTGCCTCAGGTTGTTCAGGTAAAGATGGTGTCAGTTCCGTGATGGCATTATAGCTATGAATGATGTTTCCAGTTACAGCATCTACAAAATAATGCCAATACCCTGGTGCCGGCGCTGAGGTGGAAGCTGTTACATAATAAGCCAGATGCTTTTGCCCGTTATGCGGATAAATAACAAGTTCTCCTTCTATACCATCATAACTCTTCACTTCTCCGATCTTATCTTCAATGCTTTCCTTTGCCTTTTCCAATGCTTCATCTTCGCCCAGTTTCGCCTCTGTAGGAATAATGGAACGTGCCAGATTTGGTGTAACTTTACCGAAGAAGGCTGTCACATTGTTTTTGTCGTCCAAAGCAATGGTCTGCTGTGCTCCGTATACCGGTATTCCGTTGTATTGCTCTACTGTTCTGAAATGGTGTGTGTTTGTCTGCTTATCATCGAATTGATCAATGATTTTGAATTGATCCTTGGCCTCGTAGCCGGCGTTTTTGAATAAGTTCGCCTTGGATTGAAGGAATGCATATACAGCTTCTTCCTTGCTCAGTCCTTCAGGAGCTTGCCAGGTCCCAATTATGTAGGAAGGCGTCTTTAATTCCTGATGATACTTAACGATTTCTTCATTTGCCAGCACATTTTTTGCGGGCAGTGATAGTCCCGAGATGGAAAACGAAGCTGCCAGAACTGCAGGGAGTACTTTCTTTTTTAGCTTATTTCTTTTCAAACTGATCACCTCTTAGTTTGGATTGGTATTTCAAGGTCAATTATTCTGAAAATTCCACGAATGGTCAATTGGGTTATAGGGATCAGTGATATGCCTGTCTTTTATGAATTCGGAAATCAAAATAGCCTGTATTTTGCCTTGGAATACCGCAAAATAACCCAATTTACTTTGCACATGACCTCTCGTATGCTTGTTCCACAGACACCTTTTCGGGAGGAGAGCGGGGGATGAAGAAGGGATTGAATAAACTCATTTTGCCGTGTCTTTGCTGCCTGAGTTTTTATACAGGCACTCAGCTTGTCGGGAAAACAGAAGCTGCCTTTACAAGCCAGGCAGAGGCAAAGCCTATTATAATTTCCACTGCTTTTGTTTTCCCATCATATATTCACGGGCTTGAAGAGGAAGCCAGGATAAACAGTGAACAAATACTAAAAGAACACGCCGGTTTAGAAACATTTGTGAAGAACGGGCTGTTAAATGAGACCGCAGATCCGTCCTCCGAATTTTTGAGAAAAAAAGAACAGATAACAGCCAGCTTGAAGAAACTTCATAGAATAAGAGCTGAACTGGAAAAACTGTTTCTAAAAGCAGAAAAAAAGGAAGGATATGAGTTTGTAAGTAAGGGTTTCATTAAAGTAGACAAACTCCTTCTGCGAATAAATGATTCTCTTAACCTTCAGGAGCTGGAACAGCTTTTTTATCAAAAATTGCAGGAGCAAAAGAAGAAGCAGCAGCAGGGAGAGGACATTAAGACAAACGAATTGGAAACGGATGATCAATTAGAAATGCCTATCAGGAAACAGGAAAATCAGGTGATTGAACACAAAGAGCCAGCTGAGGAACAAGCGAATCCTGCGGAAGAACAGACTGACAGCAAGGACAATAAACAGAAGGATGAAGAGGAGGAAATAGCCAATGAAGAGAGCCTTGAAAATACTGAGTAAATGTATCAGTGCAGCAGGATTGATGCTCCTGTGTCTGCTTGCTGTTTGGGTGATATCCTCAAAAGCATCCGGAGGAGAACCGTCCCTTAAAGGTTATCAGGCAAAAGCTGTTTTATCGGGATCCATGGAACCGACTTTCATGACAGGGTCCATCATTGTAGTGAAACAGCCGGACAGAAATTTAAAAAAGGAAGATATTATTACATTTAAATCAGGAGATAAATTAATTACCCATAGAATTGTCGAAGTAAAGAAAACGAAAGCCGGGGTTTTATATCAAACAAAAGGCGACAACAATGACGCTCCGGATATGGAATATGTCCAGCCTAAAAATATAGCCGGTAAATATGTAGGTTTTACCATCCCATATGCAGGCTATGCGGCTGAGTTTGCAGCATCCAAAGAAGGTTCCGCACTCCTGCTGTTTATCCCGGGACTGCTCCTGCTGCTATCTGCTGCGAGGACAATTTTTCTGGCTCTTAAAGAATACGAAACTAAAAACGCTTAATACTCCGGTTATGCCTCTTATTTGCCACAGGTAATAAGAGTTAAATAAATTTATAAGATCCAAAGGAGGAAGAAACATGGGATTTGCAAAAAAGGTAAGTAAAGGACTTTTGACAGCTGCTTTAGGTTTTTCATTAATGGGTGGGGGTACATACGCTTACTTCAGCGATACGGAGATTACGAATAACACGTTTGCAGCAGGTACCCTGGATTTGGCGGTAAACCCTGAAACAATCGTCAATATTGGCGATTTAAAACCAGGTGATGAAGTTTCACGTGAATTTACCATCACAAATAGCGGCACTCTTGATATTTCCAAGATCTTGCTGCATACAAACTACCAGGTAGAAGATGCAAAATTAAATGGAGCTGCAAATGCAGATGATTTCGGGAAGCATATAAAAGTGACCATCCTATATAATCAGGCCAACGCAACCGTACAGGTTGCAGAGACGACTTTGTATGAACTGCAATCACAAACTCCAGATTTAACAGCCATTGATAACTTTGTAGGCGGGGGAACAGTGCCGGATGGCCTGGCCCCTGGGGAAACCGATAAAATTATTGTGCTGTTCGAATTTGTCGATAACGGAGGGGATCAAAACGAATTCCAGGGAGATGCGCTGCAGGTGGAATGGAAATTCAATGCACAACAGGCTGAAGGAACAGTAAAATAGAAATGGACGGAAAATCCCTTGAAAGAATATTCAAGGGATTTTTTTACACATTAATTAATTCATTGCCTTCAAGCAGCCGGTTCAGATGAATGGCTTTTTCATGATGACCTGTCTCGATGTAATATTCATAAAGCTTTTTGCCATACCTGCGCATAAGAATTATATGCTTAATTTTAACAAATTCAGGGAAAGCCTTTTCTTCCAAATACTTAAAATATTTCTCGCGCTGATGATAAAGCTGATACTTAGAAAGTTTAAATAACGACAAGTATAAAGTGCTTTTAAGCTCCTTTGAAACCTGAATCCCTTCGCATGCTTTTTTAAGGAGAGCTGTTTTGCCGGATAATTTGCCTTCTACACAGGAATTAAGGTAAGAGTATAATCGCTGAAGATAAATGATTGTATTCCTGTCAGCTAAACGCAAAGCCTGTTTATAGCAATCCTTTGCCTTAGCATATTGTTCCCTGTTAAAATACTCAAATCCTAAATTATTGTATAGGAGCCCTTTATAGTCATGATATCCAATTCGTTCACAGTCCCAGATTAAATGATGATAACGTTCTGCCAGTTTATCCATGTCGGTTAAAATATCACTGCTGATCTGCAGGAGGATAATGGATTCAGCTTTTATCGCCATCGTATAGTTATTCGTGTTTTTGAAGTGCTGCAAAGATTTTTCTGCAAACATGTAAGCCATGATTTTTGAGTCAATATAATGATAGGCAATTGCCAAGTGATAAAAGTATTCTTCATTGCCATATTCATTTATATCGATATTTTTTAAGACCTGAAGTGCCTTTTGCTGATTCGTGCAATCAGGTTTTATTGCTTGATTAATATAATACATCCCTTGAACATGGTAAAATAAATTTCTCTCAAAAAGGGAGAGGTGATGAAACTCATGGCTAATTTGCTTAATAATCCGGGATACATCCTCTAACTCCTGATGCAGCAAATGGTATCTTGCCTTTAAAAGCAGATAGTGGGCTGCATATTTAGAAGACTGAATAAAAGGTGTACTTTCCAGTTCATTTTTTATTTCCTCAGCCCTGGCTAATCTATACATAATGATGGCTTTATGCCATTCCTGCAGGCGCTTATCCAAATCCCGAAAATATTCAACTTCCTTTTGAATGTCAATATTTAGAACCGCAGAGAAAAGTGAAATAATTTCCGGTGAATAGGCTGTTTTCCCTCTTTCGATTTTGCTTACATGGGTAGGAGTACAAATCCCTTCTCCTAACATAGCTTGTGTAAGACCAGACTTTTCCCGGTAGAATTTAATAATTTCCCCCTCCAGCATGTGATCCTCTCCTTATCTATTAATAATAGGTGAATTATGCCAGGCAGCTGTTCTTAAATACTTAATTATCTTTTATCTAATATTTTCCTTTTTGGGGGAATTTTTAGGGGCATAAGACATAGCGCCTTTTGGGGAGACGAACCATGGATTAGTCCAAAAGGCGGACTGGGAGAGAGCGGAAAAAAAAGTACAAACAGAAAAGTCTTCTATGGGATTATAGAAGACTTTCCTCACTCAATTATATTTAATGAACGTGGGGTTCAAAGTATTTGGCTGCAAGCGCGCTTGCTTTTTCATGCTGTGACGACGTCCTATAATAATGAAACAGTTCTTTTTCATAGAGAGAGATTAATGTGCTATTCCCTAATTCATGAAGGTGGGGAAGGAATGTATTTTCTAAAAAGAGATAGTAATCATTTATGTCTTTATCTTCTAAAAGGATATCGAGCATATAAAAAACATATTGATAGGTTTTATTTTGAAATTGTTCAGCCAGTCTGTGGCCATCGTCCAGCAAGAATCTGAGATTTTGTTTCTTATAATGATCCAGATTAAGGCAGCTATGAACATACCCTCTAATAGCGCTTAATTTTAAAGGTGGGTTTGGATTAACCTCGGATTGTTCCAATAGCTTTTTGTAAACCTCGCTCGCTTCTGAATAAAAGCCTTTTGCAAAGTATTCAACGGCAAGATTATGCCAAAGGTTCATTTCCCTGGCTTCTTCTTTATGAGCCCGGCAGGATTTGATTAATGTATGATACTGCTTAACGGTTTCTTCAAATTGGCAAAGGTCGTATGTACCCATTTGTATCAGTAAAACGGTTTCTGTATCAAGAATTCTTTTAAAATTATTGGTTTCCCGAAAATAGGATAGTGCAAGAGTACCATAGTGATAGGCTTTTACCCTATCATTCATCAAATGAGAAGAGGTTGCGAGGTGAAAATAATATTCATGGTTATTATATTCTTTAGGGTTAATATTCTTTAAATGGGCAATGGCTTCTTTGCAATTATGTAAGTTTAGAAAATAAATGCTCCATGTATGCTCGAGAAGATTCCGTTCAAAACGGTCAAGGGTGACCCAGGCTTTTTGGCAGCTGTCTAAAAGCGATTTGCCTTTTTCCTGCTCTCCTTGCATCAGGTGATAACGAGCCAAAATGATTGAATGAAAATATTTTGTTTCCGAAAAATGCAGGTAAGGATTTTGGGCTAATTCCTCTTTAATTAATTCTATATCTTCTTTTTGCTGTTTAACCATGGCCTCCAGCCACTCATGAAGTTTTGTCTCCAGCATATTAAACTTTTGAAGCTCTTTAATAAGATCTATATTCAGCCGTTTACAGATCAAATTAGTAACTTCTGACGAATATTGTGAATGGCCCCGCTCTATTTTACTGATATGAGTCACAGAACAAATCCCTTCGCCCAGCTGCGTTTGGGTCAATCCAGCACGTTCCCGGTAATATTTTATAATTAAACCTTCCTTCAAAACAGCATCCCCCCTGTGTTTGTGGCTATTATCGTAGCATACCTTATCGGCTAGAAACAGATAGCCAGGAAATGTCAGATGTCTGTTTTTCCCAAGGGTTAGTGGAATATTATTCCTAAGAGGTATTTTAAGATTTCAATTTGGGGTAATTAAGAAAGCCTTTTTTACCAGAAGGTGAGAAGGTTAATAGAAAATAGATACAGAAATGCGCCTTTTATACTGTTTAAATAGAAAGAGATTCTTCGATCTGGATATAAAGTTCTGAAATTAAACGGATCCCTCTTTTTAGATTCCCCCAATTTACTTCTCTCAGACCCGGCACTACAATAAATTTTAAGAAAAGTTAAAAAATATTGAATTTTTCCAGGGGAAAGGGCGGGAGAGAAATGAAATTGAAAAAAGGGGTACCCTATAAAGTGCTGGCTTCTGCATTGGCAGCAGCAATGCTTTTCGGGGGAACAGTCTCAGCACAAGGAGCTCAAGAAGATCAGATCCAGGCTCCAAGTGTCGAAGACATTGTTAAGCAGGGACAGAAAATATTTTTGGACCACCAATATCAGACCAAAGCAAATGCAGTGGACAAGCTGGGATATAAGGATCTGAATGAAAAAGGGTTAACGAAGCCATATAAGCCAAATGAAATTTTACGTATAATTGTTGAGGTCGAACAGCCAGCAGGTACTGAAAAAACGAAACAAAGCAAAAAAAGTAAAATGAAGGCAAAACAAGACGAGGTTATTTCTAAGCTTACAAAGAAAAAATCTATCAAGAAAGTGAAGCATCGCTTTTTTGAAGGGTTTAATGGTTTCAGTCTGGAAACTGAGTTTCGTAATTTAAAAGAAATTCAGGAGCTTCCTGGTGTCACGAACGTGCATATTGCGAGAACATTTCAGCCATCCATGAGTGCCAGCAAGGAGCTAGTGCAGGCGCAAAAAGTCTGGGAGCAGCATGGCTATGAAGGAGAAGGGCTGCTTGTTGCTGTAGTTGACTCCGGATTGGACTATACGCACCAGGATATGACATTGACGGATGAAGGGAAAGACAAGCAGAAATGGTCTGAGGGAGAAATCAACGCAAAACTCGCTGAAACGGGTATTAATGACATCTGGTATAGTGACAAAGTGCCCACAGGCTATGACTGGGCCGATGAAGATACGGATGTCATTCCCCGCGGACAATATGGAAGTCCGCATGGCATGCACGTTGCAGGTACTGTAGGTGCCAATGGCGATGAAGAAAATGATGGGGTTAAGGGGATTGCTCCTGGTGTACAGTTATTAGCTGAAAAAGTATTTTCTGATAATGGCGGAGGAGCTTATGAAGATGATATTATTGCTGGAATTGAACACGCTGTGGCAATGGGGGCTGACGTCATTAACATGAGCCTTGGATCAGATGCCGGCTTTGTTGGAGAAGAAAATGATCCGATCCAAAAGTCAATCCGGGAAGCAACTGAACGGGGCACTCTCGTGGTAGCAGCTGGAGGCAACTCATCTTACAGCACAAAAAATAATATTATGGAGGCCTCTGCCAAGCCGTATGCAGAAAATCCGGATATCGGAACAGCAGGAGAACCTTCTGTCAGCCCATTTGCGCTATCAGTAGCATCCTATGAAAATACTAAATTGCATATGAATGCACTTAGTGATGAAAACGGATTGCAGCTTCCATACCAGGATCAGACCCATGTAAACTTCAAGCTTTCAAAAGTTCTATCATCTGGAGAAAGCTATGAAATGGTATATGTAGGGGAAGGGAAGACGGCTGATTTTGCCGGGAAAGATGTTGCCGGCAAGATAGTCGTAGCAAAACCAAATCAAAAATATGGTTTATATTCATATGTACAATCTGAAGCCAGAAAAAATGGTGCCAAGGCGGTTATCCTTGTACCGCCTCATGACGAAGCTGATTATCCTTTCTTGTATTTTAGCCCCTACCTAACTCCTGCAGCAACAACCAGCAAGGAGGTTGGGAACGCCTTAATTTCGCAGCTGTCCAAGGGACAAACAGTGAAGATGAAGATGAGCAAAGGTGTTTGGGTGGATAATGCTGAAAAAGATAACATGTCAGACTTTTCATCTTTTGGAACGCCGCACACACTTGACTTCAAACCTGAACTATCAGCACCTGGCGGTGGGATTTATTCCACTGTTCCCGGCAATGAATATGAAATAATGAGCGGTACGTCCATGGCAGCACCTCATGTCGCAGGCGGATCAGCTCTGCTGCTTCAGGCTTTATATGAAAAAGGATTGCCGCAATCCAAAGAAACGGCATTAAAAGCGAAAATCGCCTTAATGAATACGTCAAAAATCATTCAGGATCCGCGGGCAAACAACCAGGTCCCTTACTCACCACGCATACAGGGATCCGGTTTGATGCAAATACAAAATGCGATCAAAACACCTGTACTTGTCACAAATAAAAATGCTCCTTTGGAACAGGCAGGGGCGGTTGCTCTAAAAGAAATGACCGGAAACAAAACACAATTCAAACTGAATGTGGAAGCATTTCAGGATGCAGGCGTGAAAGATTTGGAATATAAAGTGTTCGTTGATGTTTTAACAGACGAAACTGAAACAAAAGAGTTCGACTTGGATAATGACGGTAAATTGGATACCAAAGAATATTTAACGATGACCAGCAAGCGGATTTCAGGTGCTTCTGCCATCGTAAATGGTGAAAAAGTGACCGGCAAAGAAGGAAAATCGCTTAAAATTAAGCCAGGACAAAATAAGAGTTTGGATGTACAGATTCAATTGCCGGATAAAGTAAAAAAGGGCACATTTATCGAAGGATATGTCCGCCTTGTGCCAACAGGTAAAAACAGTGATGCCGCTGTGCCGCTGACAATTCCATATATGGGCTACTTTGGTCAATGGGACAAGCCGCAAAACCTCGACCCTGCTGCTTGGGAGAAAGATGCTTTCTTAGGATATACAGTCTTATGGAACGATGAAGGGGCACAGTTCCCGATGGGATATGATCCGAATACCGGAACATTTAATATGGATCGTATTGTCATTTCTCCCAATGCTATTTTGCCGGGTGTTTTCCCATCCTTTACAGCTCTCCGCAACTTACAAAAAACCGAAATGTTCGTTGAGAATGATAAAGGTGAAATGATCAATTATTTAGGCGACTTCAGTGAATATACCGGCAAGCCATGGAAGTTCCGAAAAAATATTATGGCATTCGGGGATTATTTAATTAACGGATATTTATGGGATGTTAAGAATCAAGATGGGCAATTCGTTGAAGATGGAACCTATCAGTATGTAATCAAAACAACACTTGATTACAAGGATGCCAAACCTCAGGAAGTAAGGCTACCGGTTCAAGTAGACTCAGTCGCGCCATTAGTCTCGGATATTCAGGTACAGCAAAAGGAAGGCCAATATGAGATTTCCTTTAAGTCAGAAGATAACGAAGGGGGAAGCGGCTATAATGGCGCAATCATCTGGTATAACGGGAAGTATATGCCGCTCGAACCTGGAAAAACTTCAGCCCTTGTAAAAGAGGAACCGAAGAGCGTTGTCGTATTAGGTATCGACCATGCATTTAACCAGAGCTATGCTGTATGGGGGGATCCTTCCTATATTAATGAAGGAATGCTGGTAAGCTACTTCAGTGTTTATCCTAATAAAAATGTGAATGCAAACACGCCTGCCGGCATCAATGCATTTGCAAACAACCGCGTAAACTGGACAGTGAACATTAAAGATGAAGCAGGAAAAACCGTTGACACAATCAATGTGGAAAACGAACATGAAATTCACTTGAAGTGGACTCCAGATGCAGATCTTCCGAATGGGACTTATACCATTAGTGCGGATGTATCAAGTAAGCAGGGCTTTACAGTGACTACGAGTCCTAAAACAGTTACAGTATTTCAGAACTAAACGATCAAGAGCCATGGACGGTAAAGGTCCATGGCTCTTGATATTTTGCAATGACTTAGATTCAAGCTGAAACAGATGTATTCATTTTTTTTAAGGCTGCAGCTTCCTTCTTCCCATGAAGGAAATAATACAAAATGGCTGATAATAAAACAAAGATTGCCATCATTCCATAGAGCTTGCCATAGCCTGTAATTGGAATAATGAATCCCAGCAAATAGGGACCGAATCCCAAGCCTGCATCTAGAAAGATAAAGAATGTTGACGTCGCCAATCCCATCCGATGAGCGGGTGTCAGCTTGACGGCCACTGCCTGGGTGCAGGACTGCATGTTGCCAAAGCCAAGCCCAACTAGCGCTCCAGCCAAAAGTAAGGTAAAACTGCTGTTTGCTGTGCTAAGCACAAACATGCCTGCCGCAAATAAGATAAAAGCTGGGTACATAACATAATTTGCTCCTTTAAGATCCATCAGACGCCCGGTAAATGGGCGTGAAACCAGGACAGCGGCCGAGTAGATGAGAAAGAAAAAGCTCGCAGCCTTGACTAAATCGACTTCTATCGCATAAAAATTGATAAAAGAGAGGACTCCGGAATAACCGAATGCGATTGCCAGTGTGATGAACGCAATCGGGACTGCTTTTGGCTCGATAAAACTGGAAATTTGGAAGCCCTGCTTTTTCACACCTGAGGCTTCTATTGAAGGAACGTATAAAAAGAAGGATGTAATCAAAGCAATGATGCCAATGGCCAAACAGAAGACAAAAATCATTTGGAAAGAAACTTTTTGCATCATCAATAAGCCAATAAATGGCCCAACAGCTGTCGCCAGCGTTGTGCTCATGCTGAAGTAGCCAATTCCTTCCCCTTTGCGTGCTGCCGGAATAATTTGTGCAGCGATAGTCCCGGTCGCCGTACTTGCCACACCTAAAGCAATGCCGTGTATAAACCTGGTAACCAGCAGGAAAGCAATTCCAATGTTCACGAAATATAAAAGAGTCGTCAGTGTAAAAAAGATCAATCCGATAAAAAGTGTTTTCTTACGCCCTATGTTATCAATGGCTCGCCCGATATAAAGCCTGCCAATGAGCGTTCCAATAATAAAGATGCCCGTCACAAGCCCTGCCTGGCTAGTTGTGGCACTATAGTAATCCACTGCAAAGACAGCAATGGTCACCATCAGCAAATAGAAAATCAATGTTAAGAAAAAATTAACAGATGACACGATAATAAAATCCTTTGTCCAAAGCTTCGGTCTAGGCTGATTCAATTTATAACTCTCCCTGCATTAAATTATTGCGGATTTCGCTCATCAGACGAATCCCTTCGAGCTGTTCCTCCTCTGAAATTCCTCTTAGAATTTCCCGTTCAAATTCATCAATAGCTGCGCGGACTTCCTGATAAACCTTCCTGCCAGTATCAGTCAGCTGCATTCTTTTTTCCCGTTTGTCTTTAGTCGGAACAGGTTCTAAATAGCCCATCTCCTCCAATTTTGCAATCGTCCTTGTCACTGTTGGTTTTTCAACGCCAAGGTAATGTGAAAGCTCCACCAATGTAACTGAAGCATCATTATTCAAGTAATACATGATGGACCATTGAGCCCGGTATAAATGATGCTTGCTTAACGCATGGTTCAGCCTATTCTCAAATGGGCGATACAATAGCACAAGCTGGTGAAAAAACTTCTGAAATGTTTCGATCTGAAAAACCTCCCAATTTAGTTACTTTGAGTAATAGTTATCGAGAGTAACTAATTATTTATTATACAGCTTTAATCGTTAACATGTAAATAGGCAAGATCTTTGTTTCTAAAACAGCTATCCATAATCAAAAGAAGGCAAATTTGTGACATCGTGTCATATTCAGTTGACGTGTGACACGATGTCATATACAATTCAATTGTAAGGATGACACAGTGTCACATTGAGGTGAAAGCATTGTCCAAAATTCAATTGCTTATTTCAAAATTGCAGAAACAGGGAGTAAATGCGGCAATCTGCAAAAAGCCGTCCAGTTTTAAGCCACCAAAAAATAAGGCTAAAATTCAAAGGAGTCCCTATGGTCACAAATACGCCTGAACAAATTACATTAAAGGAGCTTAGGACAGATTTAGTGCGTTTTATGATGTCCCACAAGTTCGCATTGGAAGAAATAAATACGAAAATAAATATTCTGAAAGAAGAATTTCAGTATGTGCATGACTATAATCCGATCGAGCACGTAAAATCACGAATTAAATCTCCAGATAGTATATCTAAAAAGCTGCAAAGAAAAAAATTGGAGATTTCCTTAGAATCCATTAAGCAAAATATTAGGGATATTGCGGGCGTCCGCATTACATGTTCCTTTATATCAGACATTTATAAAATCAAAGCCATGCTTGAAGGCCAGAAAGATATAACTGTGCTCGAATGCAAGGATTATATTCAGCATCCAAAGCCAAATGGCTACCAGAGCCTTCATCTGATTGTCCAGATCCCCATTTTTATGTCTGACAGGGAAGAACTGGTTCCTGTAGAGATTCAAATCCGGACGATTGCCATGGACTTCTGGGCAAGTCTCGAGCACAAGATTTACTACAAGTACAATAAAGAAATTCCGCAAAGAATAGTGAATGAACTGAAAGAGGCAGCTGACACGGCTTCACGCCTCGATCGGAAAATGGAAAACATCCATGAGGAAGTGATTGGCCTGAAACAGCTTGAAGATGATGAAGCCATGATTTTCCCGCCTGAAAGCCTGCAATTTCTGCTGGCCAATAAAGGGATTAAAACTTAAAGGAGACGAAATAGATGCAAGTGTGGACAGATATGCCGAATTTCGTAAAAAGAGAACTGGAGCAGCTAGAAGAAAAAATATCTCCCATTATGAAAAAAGCATCCAGATATATTTTTTGGTCAACACCCTTGATTATTCTGTCATTAATCAATCTCATGACCTTGTTTTTCACCGTTCAGGATGAGAAAACTTCGCCGTTAACCATTCTGATTTACGCCATCATTGGTGCGCTCGGTTTCGCGCTTTCTAAAGAAGGGAAACATCAGCAGCTGGAAATTCAAAAGCTGAGCTCACAGTATATTAAAGAACGGATTACTAAGAGCCAATGGGCTTCTGACCCTATTAAAACGAGATATCAAGCATTGATCAATGAGAATCCCAGAAAGGCAGTCCCTTATTTTATCCAATTCTTAAAGGAGGAAAAAAGAGACTGGCAGTAAGGAGGAACCGGAATTGCCCAAAATAACTTTTTTCAATTTGGCTGAAGACAAACGAGAAAACTTAGTCCATGCGGCCAAAAAGGAATTTGCCCGCGTCCCGCTTTATCAGGCATCCATATCCAATATCATAAAAGATGCCAAAATCCCCCGCGGCAGCTTTTATCAGTATTTTGATGACAAAGAAGATGCGTTTTTCTACTTATTGAATAGCCATGTTTCTGCTTATAAGCTACACTTTCTTGAAATGCTGCGCAAAAATAATGGCGATATTTTTGATGCGATGATCGACTTTTATACAACCATCATTACAGAGGAAAAAGAAAATCTGCAGTTTCTGAGGAACTTATTTCTTAATATGACGCATCGAATCGAAAATGTTATGGCAAGAAGCTTCGGTGAAAATGACCTGAATGAGGATTTCAAGAAAATCAGCAATCTGATTAATAAGGAGCGGCTGAATATACAGGACGAGCATGAAATTTTTCATATGATGCAGATCATTTCCTCTGTCACATTCCACAATATCGTGAAAAAATTTGCGGGAGAACTGCCATTCGAGGAAGCTGTAAATAATTACAGAACAGAAATCTATTTATTAAAAAAAGGGTTTGTCTCAGGATGATTTTCGGAAAGCCTGTCTCTAAAAGGATTAGAGGCAGGCTTTTTTGGGAAGGTAAAAAATAGCATGGAGCTTATAAATAAAACAATATTCAGGAAAGGGGTTATTTATGGCGAACAAGAATAGATGGCTGATTGCCCTTTCAGCTGTCGCCATTCATTTATCAATTGGTTCGGTGTATGCGTACAGTGTTTATCAAAACCCATTGAAAGAAACGCTTGGCTGGGAAAAAACCGACGTCTCACTGGCATTTACCATTGCGATTTTTATCCTTGGGATTGCGGCAGCTTTTTTTGGCCGGTTTGTGGAAAAGCGGGGACCAAGAGTTTCAGCCATGATTGCCGCAGTCTTCTTTGGAATTGGGATTATTGGGTCCGGATTCGCCATACAATTGGAGAACTATGTCCTATTCCTCATTTTCTTCGGTGTCATTGGGGGACTGGGCCTCGGCTTCGGCTATATTGCACCTGTCTCCACATTGGTTAAGTGGTTTCCTGACAGAAGGGGACTTGCCACAGGAATGGCAGTTATGGGCTTTGGTGCAGGGGCCCTGATCACAAGCCCCATTGCAAGCAGATTAATGATTGCAACTTCGATTCCGACAACCTTCTATGTCCTGGGAATCAGTTATTTTATTCTAATGATTTTGGGAGCGCTTTATATTGTAAAACCGCCTGAAGGATGGGCACCTGAAGGAATGGAGGAGAACAGGGAAGAGCGGCCGGTAAAGGCAGATCTGGCACAGCTGACTGCCAATGAAGCGATTAAGACGAAGCGTTTCTGGCTTCTATGGATTATGATGTTCATCAATATTTCTGCAGGCATCATGATTCTCTCAGTTGCCGCACCAATGGCCCAGGAAATCACTGGGGCAAGCGCGATCACGGCTGCAGGCATCGTCGGCATAATGGGCCTCTTTAATGGAGGGGGAAGAATTGGCTGGGCATCTGCATCGGATTACCTTGGAAGAGGAAATACATATATGACCTTCTTCCTGATACAGGTTGCTGCATTCTTCATTCTTCCATTCATCACAAACTCTTTTATCTTCTCTGTATTCCTTTATATCATTGTTTCATGCTATGGAGGCGGGTTTGCATCCCTTCCGGCCTTTATTGGAGACCTGTTTGGAACCAAACAGCTTGGCGCGATTCATGGTTATCTGCTTACCTCGTGGTCCATCGCGGGAGTAGTCGGCCCAATGCTCGTATCCAGCATATATGAAAATACGCAAAGCTATACGATTACTTTCTATGTGTTTGGCACCATGCTTGCCATCGGCTTCATCGTCTCACTGCTGATGAAGCGGGACATCAAGAAAATCAGAACTGCAAAGATGCAAAAAAGAGCAAGCGGGCAGCTGTCACTAAATAATTGAAGGAGTAGCACCGATTTCCTTTCATAAAGGAAAAGGTAAAGTATCTGCGTCTATTCTGAAGCCTATTCTTGAGATGTATTAAAAAGGTAATTGCTAATAATGGTGGATGGATTGCAAATTGGCTGGACTTGCCAAGGGGACGGCTTAAGATCCCCTGCTTGTTGCAGAGCAAAAAAAGCAGTTGTTATAGAAGGGCCTATGACTTCCTAATAAGGAGAGCAAGAGAAAATGGTCGCCATGGAAGGCCCATGAAGCCGAAAAATGAGAAGTAGTGGGGAAAACGGTCGCCATGGAGCGCTCATGAAGCCCAAAAATGAGAGGTAGCGGAGAAAACGATCGCCATGGAGCGCTCATGAAGCCGAAAATTGAGAGGAAGCAGAGAAAATGGTCGCCGTGATGGTCTCATGGCAGACCTGCTCTCTACTTTTTAATCAGGAGCTCTTTTAATGTTTGAGACTTTTCTTTCCCTAAGGTTCCTAAAGCATTCTTGTCTCTGTCAAAAATCACTGCAGATCCTTCTTCTTTGTTGAACCATATTAAATACTCAGTTAAACTTTCTGGCATATTTTTATCGTATGTAAAGAATAAAGTGGCTATAGCATCTTCATTTTCATCCATTTGGGGCTTTATGTTTTCCTCCCATTCAATTTCCCCAATTATATCTCTTATGGTTTTAATCTTTTCTTTTTCTGTTATTATGATTTCTTCATCACTGTTTCCACTTGTAAAATCAACTCTAGTCAGCTGGCTCAGGTCAAGCTCATTTGGGACATCCTTTGAACATCCGATAAGAAGAAAGATGGCAATTGCGGATACCAGGCTATGGAGTTTTTTCATATAGAATCCCCCGATCGTTTCATTAGTGTAAAATATTCAACAAACAACTTTAAACCCCTGTTAAAGAACTCAAATTATTGTTTATAACAAATGAATGAGCATGCCCATTGAAAAATCCGCCAGAATCCGTTAATATATTAATACAAGCTGCATTGTTCGTAATCATAATAAAGTTTTAACCTTTAAGCTGTAATAGGGAGTTTTACATTGAAACGGGAATGACAGGCCTCCGTCTATACGACAAGGAGGACAGGCAGGAATGTTTCTGCGAACACCCACTTTGAGGAGTGGTGGTTTAAAACTTTCTTATCATTATTTACGGCAATGGCGGCTGTACATACGTAAACTGAATCAGTTCCCAAGGGGAGCTGGTTTTTTTGTGTTTAGAAATCAAAATTCTGGTTAAACCAAGATAAACGACATATTTAACAGGAGATGTAAAAATGAAAGAAATTACGGAAAAGAGATTTTGCGAAGTCTGCGGAAAAGAAACTGTCCACATCGCCAGGGAAGATGCACTGGAAATTGAATACATCTGTAAGGAATGCCATCATGAGGAAGACATCATAAAATCCTTTTTTTAAAGCCCCGGTGATATTGACACCATCAGTAAGCCGTGATAAAGTAAAATTATCTCGAATTAAAGATATTTTATTTTAAGATAAATAACAACGGGGAGGAAGTTCACTTGAATCATTTAAAAGGTATTCACCATGTTACAGCCATTACAAGCAGTGCGGAAAAAAATTATGAGTTTTTCACTTATACATTAGGAATGCGTTTAGTAAAGAAGACCGTAAATCAGGATGACATTCAAACGTATCATTTATTTTTTGCGGATGATACAGGAAGTCCGGGAACGGATATGACATTTTTTGATTTTCCTGGTATTCCACAGGGATCTCACGGAACGGATGAAATATCGAAAACTTCATTCCGGGTTCCGACAGATGAAGCACTCAATTATTGGGTAAAGCGGTTTGACCGCTTAGAGGTTCCACATTCAGGCATCAAAGAGCAGTTCGGCAAAAAAACCCTGTCATTCACGGATTTTGATGATCAGAAATACCAATTGATCTCGGATGAGGACAATAAAGGAGTACCATCAGGCACACCTTGGCAGAACGGGCCCGTTCCGCTAGAATATGCGATCACTGGTCTGGGACCGCTTTTTGTAAGAGTAGCTCAATTTGATTACTTTAAGGAAATGATGGAAAAGGTGCTGCATTTTAAGGAAATTGCTCAAGAAGGAGATTTCCATTTATTCGAAGTGGGTGAAGGGGGAAATGGGGCACAGGTGGTAGTGGAATATAACCCGTCTCTTCCCCAGGCGCGCCAGGGCTATGGAACAGTCCATCACGCAGCATTCCGCGTGGAAGATAAGTCTGTTCTCGAGGAATGGGATCAGCATTTGAGAGGCTTTGGCTTCCAGACTTCAGGATTTGTGGATCGCTTCTTCTTCGGTTCTTTATATTCCCGGGTTGCTCCGCAGATTTTATTTGAATTCGCGACGGATGGCCCTGGATTCATGGGTGACGAGCCATATGAAACACTTGGGGAAAAATTGTCCCTGCCGCCATTCCTGGAGCCGAAAAGGGACCAAATCGAAAGCTATGTCCGTCCGATCGATACAGTAAGAAGCACAAAGAATCTTGTAAAAGAATAATTAGGCCAAAGGCACCTGTCGTTCCATTGCTTTAACGCAGTGGAGGACAGTTGCCTTTTTTTAGCGTATAATGGAGGGTATTCTTTAGAAAATAGGAGCAGAGGGCAGTGGAGAAACATAAAAGCAAATACAGGTGGCTTGTCTTTGGAGCGGTTTTATTTACATACTTTTTAATCGTGAGCCAAAGGACAGCTCCCGGTTTAATTACTGATCAATTAATGAAGGAATTCGGCGTGACAGCTGCGGCCATTGGGCTCCTGACGAGCATCCAATTTTTCGCCTATGCCAGCCTGCAGGTTCCCATTGGAATATTATCCGACCGTTTTGGTCCTAATGTGTTTTTAATCTCCGGGACTCTTCTTAACGGAATCGGGACTTTATTATTCAGTTTTGCTGCGAATGAATACATCCTTTTCGCGGCAAGAATGCTAGTCGGAATAGGTGATGCGACAATCTGGATTAACGTTGTCATCATTTTAGGCAGATGGTTTAAGGTAAATGAATTTGTAAAATTGCTTGGTTTTGCGGGCATGTCGGGTAGCTTTGGATTTTTGCTCGCGACTGTGCCATTTTCCATTTGGATTTCCATATGGGGCTGGCGCATTCCGTTTTTGGCAGTGGGCATTATTTTGACCATCCTCTCCTTATTGCTGTATTTCATTTTAATTTTGCAGCCTTCCCGGATGGGCATAGAACCTAAGAAAACAAAAGGTAAAAAGGAGCCAGCAGAGAAAACAGCAAACATATTAAAGAGAATTTTTTCTGACCGTCAGGCATGGGCCACGTTTTTGTGTCACTTTGGCGTGGTTGGTACTTATGTTGGCTTCATCGGTTCATGGGCAGTGCCATATGGAATGGAAATGTATGATTTGACCCGTTCCGAATCCAGCCAGCTAGTCATGATTGGACTGATTGGGGCAATTATTGGTGCTCCGTTAATGAGCTTCATATCAGGACGGATGGGCAGCATCAAACGCCCTTATCTTTTTGCCCACATAATCGTCGTTCTCGGTTGGGCAGTTTTTCTTGTATTCCAGGGCAAACCTCCATATCTGCTCCTGATTGTTCTTTTCCTGATCATGGGTTATGGGAATGGTGCAAGTACACTGACTTTTGCGATTGTCAGAAAATCATTTGACATTAGAGATGTAGGTGTCGTTTCAGGTTTTGCCAACACCGGCGGCTTTCTGAGCGCAGTTTTGCTGCCATTTATTTTCGGAAAAGTTTTGGATACATTTGAAGCAGGATACCAGTATGGATTTATTATTCCGGTCATCTTTTCATTGATTGGATTGATGGGTGCAGGGTTAATAAAGGAAAAAGGACGCCAATTGGTTAAAGGTTAATTTTATGCAGTATTTTGAGGACAAATCATGCAAAAAAGGAGACGAGAGTATGAAAGCTTTATTAAAAAAAGAAACAAATGGCTATACTGCTGTCTTTGAACGAAACCTGAAACATCCCAGGGAAGAAATCTGGGCGATGCTTACTGACAATAATCAGCTGAAAAAATGGTTTCCGGAGCTGCAGGCTGAGGAATTAAAGAATGGTGGAAAATTCAAATTTGATATGGGTGATGGCAGCTTTGAGGAAATGGAAATCCTCGGGTTTGAAAAGCCTGCGATCCTTGAATACACATGGGGTGATGATATTGTCCGCTTTGAGCTTAATGAATTCATGGGCGGGACAGAGCTGATTTTAATTGAAAAAATCAGTGAAATCACAGATCATACACCAAAGGATCTTGCAGGATGGCATGTGTGTCTAAATGTGATTGGACGTCTGCTTGATGGAGTAATAGATGGCAGCCGGAAAGACGAATGGAAAAATTGGTATGAAGAATATAAAGCAGCAACTGAGGCCATAAAGCACTAATACAGAAAAAGGCTGATAAATAATCCAAAGTAGTTCAGATAATGTGTAGCAAATCCGAAAACACAGGGTAAATAACAGTTGAGATAAAAAAAGGGTGGGGTCAACATTAAAGGAAACCCCAACCTTTTTTATTTTTATGTGAGATATTCGAAAAACATTTCTGTAAATAGAATAATCATCAAGGTGTATCGTTAACTTTTTTTTTTACTGCCATCCAAACCTCGCTATATACATTTTCCGATGTACCGTTGTACTTTGTAAATGAAATCCCAGGTAGTTCTGCTGGTTCATAATCTGATGAAGGCAGCCATTCAGAATAAATTTTTGCGGTAGTTTCTTGAAGTGTAGAAGGAAATGGTCCTTGGTTAGGGAAAATGGCCCATAAACTTTCTTCAATAGGAATTTGCTCTAAATGATCGAATGGATTTTCTTTTGTAGTTGCAAATCCTATCATATGTGTTAAATACCCTTTTTCTTCTAAAAAACCATCATCAAAATCATACGATACATTCAACACTTGATGAGGATATAAATCCGCTAATTGATGCATTTGATTTCTTTGTTGTTCGGTAATTGTCTTCGCTAGTTCTATGATAGCATTATTTTCACCTTCGAATTGAATAGGCACCCTTTTCGATACACCAACAATATTAAACATCTCTTTCTTTTCAATCTTGAATTCCATTGAAATTCCTCCTCTTATATCAATAAAGAATGAGAATTTGGGAAATGATTTTTGAATTTTGTTTTTAGTTACTTCTGAAGGCAAGAATCCGCTCCATTCACGAAAGGCTCTTGAAAAACCTTCAATGGATTGATAACCATATTTGCAGGCAATATCTGTTACTTTTGCTCCGTTAATCAGTTCAACATTTGCAACTGATAATCTCCTATTTTTGATGTACTCATTCAATGACATTCCAGCCATATATGAAAACATTCTTTTGAAATGATAATCAGATAGCCCTACAATTTTTGATATTTGCTTTCCGGAAATTTCTTCGGTTAAATGTGTCTCAATATAATCCATCAAATGATTGAATTCTTGTAACATTCATTTCCCCCCCCTTCACAAATATATAATAACGATAAAAATCATAATTCACTCGATATTTTCTATACGGAATATATCGGAACGCATTTCCGTTAAATATAAAGTTACAATCCGGTTTCGTTAGTAAAAGTGCATTTTTTTATATAATTTCATTATTTACATTGCTATTTAAATATATTTCCTTATAAAAGTTGATGTACCAATGAAAAAAGCATATCAATTACAAATTGATATGCTACAGACTGTCGACAAACTCGATGAAAATCGTGCTTGTCTGCAGTCTTTTTTATTTTAAAATAGAAGTAATACAATG
>NZ_JALJRC010000110.1:0-381 GCF_024519925.1 Cytobacillus sp. Bac17
TGTCCTGATCGTGGTGCATGCCGATGATGACCGAGCCCGCACCGAGGAACAGCAACGCCTTGAAGAATGCGTGCGTCATCAGGTGGAACACGGCCACTTGGTACGCCGAGGCACCTAGCGCCACCGTCATATAACCGAGCTGCGACAGCGTCGAGTACGCCACCACGCGCTTGATGTCGGTCTGGATGATGCCCAGGAAACCCATGAACAGCGCGGTGATCGCCCCGATGACCAGCACGAACGACAGCGCGGCGTCCGACAGTTCGAACAGCGGCGACATGCGCGCAACCATGAAGATACCGGCGGTCACCATGGTGGCCGCGTGGATCAGTGCGGAAATCGGGGTCGGACCTTCCATCGAATCCGGCAGCCACACGTGCA
>NZ_JALJRC010000111.1:0-381 GCF_024519925.1 Cytobacillus sp. Bac17
TATGCACTTTTTAAATTATAGAAAGATACCTCCTCTTTCTTCCCCCCTTTCTTTTTTTCCCCTCCTCTCTCTCCCTTCCTCCCCTTTCTCCCCCCCTTTTCTTTTTTTCTCCCCCCTCTTCCCCCCCTCCCCTTCTCCTTCTTTCCCCCCCTCCCCTTTTTCTCTCCTCTTCCCCCCTTTTCCCTCCCCTTCTCTCCCCCTCCTCTTCCTCCTTTCCTTCCTCTTCTCCTCCCCTCTTCCCTCCCTCCTCTCCTCTCTCTTCCTTCCTTTCCCCTTTTTTTTCCTCTCCCTCCCCCTTTTCTTCTCCCTCCCTTTTTCCTCCTCTCTCTTCTCCTTCCTCCTCTCTTTCCCTCCTTTTTTTCTCCCTTTCTTTCCCTTCCT
>NZ_JALJRC010000112.1:0-381 GCF_024519925.1 Cytobacillus sp. Bac17
ATTTTAGCATTGAAACCGCAGGCAGCTTCTCTCTTTCTTCCTCCTTCCCCCTTTTTCTCTCCTTCTCCTCCTCCCCCCTTTCCCCTCCTTTTCCTCCCCCCTTTCCCCTCTCCTCCTTTCCTCTTTTTCTTTCTTCCTCCCCCTCCCTCCTTCCCTTCCTCCCCTTCCCTCCCCTTCTCTTCCCTTCTCTTCCTCTTCCTCTTCCTTCTCCCTTTCCTCTTCCCCCTCTTCCTCCTCTCCTTTCCTCCCCCCTTCCCCCTCCTTTTTCCCCTCTTTCCTCCCCCTTCCTTCTCTCTTCTCCTCCTCTTTCCTCTCTCCCTTTTTCCCCTTCTTCTTCCTTCCTTTTCTTTTTCTCTTTTCCTCTCTTCTTTTTTCCTCTCC
>NZ_JALJRC010000113.1:0-376 GCF_024519925.1 Cytobacillus sp. Bac17
CTACAAGACATTGACTTTTTTCACTTGATCTTCCTTTCCTTCCTCCTCTCCCTTCCTCCTCTTCCTTCCCCCTTTCCCTTTTTCCTTTCCTTTTCTTTTTTTCTTCCTCTCCCTTTCTCCTCTTTTCCTCCTTCCTCCCCTCCTTCTCTCTCTTTTTTCTCCCCTCCTTTTTCCCTTCCTCCCTTCTTTTTTTCTCTTTTTTTTCTCCCCCCTTCTTCTCCCCTTTTTTTTCCCTCTTTTTCCTCCCTCCCTTTTCTTTTCTCCTCTTTTCTTTTTCCCTCCTTCCCTTCCTCTTCTTTTTCCCTCTTTTTTTTTTCTTTCCTTTTTCCTCTTCCTCCTTTCTCTCCCTCCCCTTCCTTCCCCTCCTTCTCTTTTT
>NZ_JALJRC010000114.1:0-374 GCF_024519925.1 Cytobacillus sp. Bac17
CAATACCACCACACCATTCCTTCCCCCTCTCTTTTTTCCCTCTTTTTTTCTTCCCCTCTCTTTTCTTCCCTTCCCTCCCCCCTTCTCTCTTCCCCTCCTCTTCCTTTCCCTTCTTCTCTTTCCCCTCTCTCCCCTTCTCTTTCCCCCCCCCCTCTTCCTTCCTCTTTCTTTCCTTTTCCCTTCCCTTTCCCTTTCCCCCCCCTCTCCTTTTCCTTTCTTTCTTCCCCCTTCTCTCCCTTTTCCCCCTTTTCTCCTTCTCTTCCCTTTCCCTCTCCCCCTTCTCTTCTTCCCTCTCCTCCTTCTTCTCCCTCCTCTCTCTCTCCCCCCCCTTCTCCTTTCCCCTCCTCTCTTTCCTCTTTCTCCCCTCTTCTTTC
>NZ_JALJRC010000115.1:0-371 GCF_024519925.1 Cytobacillus sp. Bac17
GGGGAAAAGAGGAAGAGGGGAGAGGGAGAAGGAAGAAGGAGAAAGAAGAAAAAAAAAAGAGGAGAAGGAAAGAAAAGGGGAAGGGAAGGAAGGAAAAGGAAAGGGGGAGAAAAAAGGAAAGAGGAGGAAGAGGAAAGGAAGAGGAGAGAGAGAAGGAAAGGGGGGAGAAAGGAAAGAGGGAGAAAGGGGAGGAAGAAAGGGAAAAGAGAGGGAGAGGGAAAGGGAAGGAGAGGAGAGGGGGAAAGGAAAGGAAAAGAAAGAGGGAAAAGAGGAAAGGAGAGCGGGGCCGGCGAGGGAGAGGCCCAGCGGGGCAGCCGCTGTTTTTACGGACGCTGTGTATATTTCTTCTGATAAGGTCTGCAAGTCTTTTC
>NZ_JALJRC010000116.1:0-368 GCF_024519925.1 Cytobacillus sp. Bac17
GAAGAAGGAGAGGGGGGAAAAAGGAAGAAGAAAGAGGGAAAGGAGAAAAAGAAGAAAGAAAGGAGAGAGGAAGGGGGGAAAGGAAGAGGGGAAAAGGAGAAGGGAGAAGAGGGGGAGGGGAGAAAAAAGAGGGAGAAGAAGGAAAAGGAAAGGAGAAAAGGGGAGAAGGGGAAAGGAGGAGAAAGGAAGGGAAGAGAGAAGAAAGAGAAAGGGGAGGAAAAGGAGGAAGAAGAGAGGAAGAGGAAAAAGGAAGGAAAAAAAGGAGGGGGGAAAGAGAAGAGGAAGGGGAAAAGGAAGGAAAAAAAAAAGAAAAGAAGAGAAAGAAGGAAGGAAAATTTGTGTCAAAAATTTATTAAAATTTATTAAAA
>NZ_JALJRC010000117.1:0-362 GCF_024519925.1 Cytobacillus sp. Bac17
AATATCCTCGACCGCTCCCCTATCAGCGTGCGCCTCTTGCTCTCCCCCTCTCTTTCTCCTTTTCCCTCCCTTTTCTTTCCCTCCTCTTCCCTTCCCCCTTCCTCCCCTCCTCCTTTTTCTTCCCTCTCTTCTTTTTTCCTCCTTCTTTCCCTCCTCTTCTCCCCTCCTTTCCCCTTCTTCTTCTCCTCCCCCTCTTCCTTTCCCTTTTCTTCCTCTCTCCTCCCCTCCTCTTTCCTTTTTCTTCCCCCCTCCCTTTTCTTCCCTCTTTCCTTCTCCCTTCTTCCCCCTCCCCCTCCTTCCTTCTTTCCCCTCCTTCTTTTTTCTTTCTTCTCCCTCCCTCTTTCTTCCCCTCTTCCCTCCCC
>NZ_JALJRC010000118.1:0-360 GCF_024519925.1 Cytobacillus sp. Bac17
GGGAGGGGGAGAAGGGAGGAGAAGGGGAAAGGAGGAAGGAGGGAAAAGGAAAAAAGAGAGGAAGAGGGGAAGGAACAGGAGAAAGGAGGGGGGGAAAGAAAGAGGGAGGAGAAAGGAAGAGGGAGGAGAAGAGAAGAAAAGAGAGAAGAGGAAGAAGAAGGGAAAGGGGAAGAAAAGAAAGAGAGAAGGGGGAAGAGGAAAGGGGAGGGAAGAGAGGAGAGGGAGGGGAAGAAGGAGGGGAGGGGAGAGGAGAAGGAGGGGGAGGAGGAAAAGAAGGAGAGAAAGAGGAGGGGAAGGGAGGAAGGAGGGGGGATTTAATAAGAAGAGAGAGGGGAAGGGAGGAAGGAGGGGGGATTTAAT
>NZ_JALJRC010000119.1:0-357 GCF_024519925.1 Cytobacillus sp. Bac17
TTTATGCTGGTCTATAATCTAACAGACTTTCCCTCTTTTTCTTTCTCTCTCTTTCTCTCTCCCTCCTCCTCCCCCCTCTCTTTCCCCCTCCTTTCTCTTTTCTTCTCCTCTTTCCTCTTTTTCCTCCTCCCTTTCCTTTCCTCCTTCCTCCCTCCTTCTTCCCTTCCCTTTCTTCTTCCTTTCTTCCCTTTTCCTTTCCTCCTTTTTCCTTCCTTTCTCCCCTCCTCTTCCTCTTCTCTCTCTTCCTCTCTTTCCTCTTCTTTTCTTTCCCTCTCTCCTCCTCCCTCTCCTCTTTTCCTTCCCCCTCTCTTCCTCGCTTCTTTTATTTAAATATTTTTCAATTATTTTTATATCTCT
>NZ_JALJRC010000011.1:0-147778 GCF_024519925.1 Cytobacillus sp. Bac17
GCGCCTACCCCCTCGAGGTCACAAGCCAATCCTCCCAAAAAGGCAAAGAACGCCTTTCCGGGAGGCTCGTCTTGTGCTTGGGGCCCCCAGGATGGGGGTCATGCAGACGTTGCCACTGGACGTGGCGTTCTTAGTCTGCGTTCCTTCGAGGGCAAGGCGCTTCCGCTTTTCTTATTCTGCACCACAGCAGTTTTTATATTTCTTGCCGCTGCCGCAGATGCATGGGTCGTTGCGTCCAACGTCCATCTGCTTGACGACAGGCTTTTTCTTAACCTTTTCACCGTCTTCTTTCGGGTTGACGGCCTGGCCTTTGGCCACTTCCTGGCGCTCGAGGTTGTTGCGGATTTCGGCTTTCATGATGTACTTCGCAACATCTTCTTCGATGGAAGCGATCATGTTTTCAAACATTGCAAAGCCTTCTCCCTGGTACTCGCGCAGCGGATCTGTCTGGCCATACGCACGCAGGTGGATTCCCTGGCGAAGCTGATCCATTGCGTCAATGTGATCCATCCATTTGGAGTCAACCGCACGAAGCACGATGACTTTCTCAAATTCACGCATTTGCTCAGGGCTAAGCATTTCCTCTTTTTCATTGTAGCGTTCTTTAACCTTGGCAAAAATGGTTTCGGCAATTTCCTCCGTATCCTTGCCGCGGATATCATTTACGGTTAGGTCGCCTTCATTTAGAAGGTTTCCATTTACGTAGTCAATGATGCCCTGCAGGTTCCAGTTTTCCTCGTCTTCATGTCCAGGTGCATACCCTTCCACATTACGCTGGATGCTGGTCATGATCATCTTTTCAACAATTTCTCTCAAGTTCTCAGACTCCAGAACTTCATTACGCTGACCGTAAAGAATCTCACGCTGCTGACGGAGAACATCGTCGTAAGAAAGAAGCTGCTTACGGGCATCAAAGTTGTTGCCCTCAACGCGTTTTTGCGCAGATTCAACGGCTCTTGAAACCATTTTACTCTGGATTGGCTGAGTGTCATCCATTCCAAGGCGCTCCATCATCGATTTCATATTGTCAGAACCGAAGCGGCGCATCAATTCATCTTCCATGGAAAGATAGAATTGCGTGACACCAGGGTCTCCCTGACGTCCGGAACGTCCCCGGAGCTGGTTATCGATACGTCTGCTTTCATGGCGTTCTGTACCAATAACGCATAGGCCGCCAAGTTCCTTCACACCTTCTCCGAGCTTGATATCCGTACCGCGCCCTGCCATGTTAGTCGCGATTGTCACGGCACCCTGCTTACCTGCGTCCGCGATGATTTCTGCTTCACGGCCGTGGTTTTTCGCATTTAGGACGTTATGCGGAACACCTTTTTTGGTCAGGTATTTAGAAATGATTTCAGATGTTTCGATAGCCACTGTACCGACAAGCACAGGCTGTCCTTTTTTGTGGCGATCAGCGATATCTTCCACAACCGCACGGAATTTCCCATCCATTGTTGCATAAATTAAATCCGGACGGTCATCACGGGCGATCGGGCGGTTTGTCGGAATCACAATAACGTTCATATTATAGATATTGCGGAATTCCTCTTCTTCCGTTTTCGCCGTACCAGTCATACCGGCAAGCTTTTCATACATACGGAAGTAGTTCTGGAATGTGATCGTTGCAAGTGTCATGCTTTCGTTCTGGATTTCCAGGCCTTCCTTAGCTTCGATAGCCTGGTGAAGTCCATCACTGTAGCGGCGGCCCTTCATCAGACGGCCGGTAAATTGGTCAACAATGACGATTTCGCCTTCCTGAACAACGTAATCGACATCCAGATGCATGCTGGAATGTGCTTTTAATGCCTGTGTAATATGGTGGTTAAGTGCAACATGAGAGATGTCGAAAAGGTTATCGATTCCAAAAGCCTTCTCTGCTTTGGTCATCCCCTCTTCTGTCAGCTGCACCCCTTTTGTTTTTTCATCATATGTGAAGTCTTCATCTTTTTTCAGGCGGCTGACAAAGGCATTAGCCTGGATATAAAGCTGAGTGGACTTTTGAGCTGAGCCTGAAATGATCAGCGGTGTACGAGCTTCATCAATGAGGATGGAGTCCACTTCATCGATTACGGCATAGTGCAGCGGACGCTGAACCTTCTGCTCTTTGTAGAGAACCATGTTATCGCGAAGGTAATCGAATCCAAGCTCGTTGTTTGTGCTGTATGTGATATCCGCAGCATATGCTGCCTGCTTTTCTTCTTTGGAAAGCCCATTTAAGTTCAAGCCGACAGTCAGTCCAAGGAATTCGTAAAGCTGGCCCATTTCAGTGGCATCACGGCTCGCAAGGTATTCGTTGACCGTTACAACGTGAACGCCTTTGCCGGTAAGGGCATTGAGGTAAACCGGCATAGTTGCAGTCAGCGTTTTACCTTCACCCGTTTTCATCTCAGAAATATTTCCGTCATGAAGGGAAATACCCCCCATTAACTGAACCGGATAAGGATATAAGCCAAGAACGCGCTTTGCTGCTTCGCGGACAACCGCAAAAGCTTCAGTCAGCATATCATCGACTGTCTCGCCCTTTTGGTAGCGGGCTTTGAATTCTTCCGTTTTCTCGCGCAGCTGCTCGTCCGATAATTTTTCCATATCAGATGCAAGTGCATCAATTTGTTCTGCCATTTTGGTGAGGCGTTTTAATTCGCGTTTATTTTGATCAAACACTTTATTTAAAATCCCAAGCATAAAAACGCTCCTTTATGTTGGATATGACAGCACAAGTGCCTTGTTGATGACTCAAGGCCCGGAACTATGCATATCTAATTTCAAAGTCTATTTAAGCATAGGTAGTTAAAGATTCGCTCTTTCCCGGCGGAATCCTCCCATGAAAATTCACATTATTTCTTATTAATATTACCACTTTGGGAGGGGGGTGACAACTTATGCCGCATGCGCGCTATTCCAGATCTTTAATTTGCTGATAGTTGGGTTTCGGTAAATACACTCTTCTCTTTTTGAATACTGCCTAGATATCCGCTTTATCGGTCAGTCCGCACCAGATCCACATTACGCAAAAAAAAGAGAGCAAAAATGCTCTCCTTTTTATGAATTCGACGATTCAATCAGTTCAATAATGGTTTTCTCAACTGCATCATAAATTTCACCATAATAAGCAGAGACACGGTTCGCATTGATTCCGTATTTCTCTCCGAATTCCTTCTGAGTGAGATTTTCCTTAGTTGGCGCTATCGTGCTCACAAGGTATCGAAGACCCGCAACATAGTTGTCAGGCTTTTTGACCTGTTTGCCCGTTTTCGTCAGATACTCCATCCAGAGTGAAATCCCCATACCGATCAGCCATGGTTCTTCGCCGGCTTCTGTCATGTCGTCCCGGAACATGTTGGCAACCTGCTCTGCACCCTTGGATGGCCAGTCGAAATTGTCCATAGATGGAACTGCCAATGATTTTGGTATGTCATTCATGAGGTCAATGAAGTATTCAGCCAGGTATTCTTCAGGATCATCGTATTTTGCATCTTCGAAGGAATACTGAATATAGTCTGCAAACTTTGCAGCATTTTCTCCTGGCAGGTCGAAAATCGCCGGAAACGCTACATATTCTTCTCCATAAGGAAGAAGCATGGCAAAGGCAAAGTTTCCTTCATGAACGTCCATATCACCAAATAGGGAGATATTGTAAACCTTCCCGGTCAGGCAATCTTTAATGGCTGCTTTATCTTCAGTCACCTCGGTCAGTATCCCAGCTGCCGCTTTGCTGTCTCCCCACGATTTTAGAATGTTTTTTAAGCGCGGGCGAGCAACGGCCGGTAATTTTGCATGAATGAACTCATCCATAATGGAGTCCATATCTTCCAGCGTTCCAAATAGAATGTACCAGAAAGAGTGTACAAATTCATAAAACTCTTTTTCCTCTGGTTCAATGTCTTCAAGGATATCCAGAAGATCCATGAAATCTTCTTTCATGTCATCTGCAAAATGAGTAAGCGCATAGGCCCTTACTTCCTTTTGAAGCTCAAGAACTTCGTGATTCAAAACATCCTTAATTGATACAGCATCTTTGCTGCCGCAGCACTTTTTATATTTTTTTCCGCTCCCGCATGGACACGGTTCGTTTCTGCTTACTTTTACTGTTGACATCTTCTAAATCTCTCCTACAAAATTCGTTTAACTCTACTATCCTAACATTTATCAGCAGTTTAGGCATTAATCAAGCGGATTTAAACATTTGGCAGGTTAAGGAAGCCGGGATTGCGTGCTTTTTTGTATGGGTTAGCCGATTTCGGTTACTTCATCAGTTTTATCGGGTCAGTTTTTTTATTTTATCGATCACTTTCAATGGATATCGGTCACATTTTCCATTTTATCGGTCAGTTCACGTCCTAACAGCTTTCCATCAGGCCAAAATAAAAAAAACGGAGAGTCCACCAAACTCACCGTTTTCGTTCATTTTATTTTTTTGCCGATTATGCTAAGAAAATCCCCCCATAAACAAGCGCTCCTGCAATGACAAAAGCGGGATGCACTTTTAGTTTTTCCAAAAGGAAAAAACTAAGCAGCCCAATGAAAAGCGTCTGCCAGATCCCAATTCCATCATAGGATGAAAATAGGAAATCATATGTCATAACGCCCAGCAAAACAGCGATAATCGGCCGAATATAATTGGTCATCCGTTTAACACGGGGGGATTCTTTATACCTCATCAGCAGCCCAAGCAGAGCGAGCATTAAGATCATGGAAGGTGCTACTGTTGCAAATACACCAATTATAGATCCAAGAACCCCTCCCTGCTCATAGCCAATATAGCCTGCCATTTTTGTTGCAATCGGACCTGGCAGGGCATTGCCCATTGCCAGCATTTCACTGAATTCATTCGTTGTCATCCATTCATAATTGTCTACCACTTCATGTTCAATCAAGGGAATGGATGAAGGTCCCCCACCGTATCCAAGGATCCCGGGGATGAAAAATGCCAGGAAAATCTGTACATATATCATGCCGGATTCCTCTCCTTTTTAGCTTCATTTTTTTCTGCAGCATCCTTTTTCAGAAGGGCAGTCACCAGTGCAATAAATATAATAATACCAGGATGAATATTCACAAATTCGATAAGAACCAGACTGGCCGCTACAAAAAGAAGTGTCCAAACCCAGCCGAGTGATGACTTTGTAGACTTTTTAATAAAATCCCAAGTTAAAGTAGCAAGCATAACAGCAACAACGGGAACGACCGCCTTCGTCATGCCGGCAACCCATGGCTGATCCTTTAAGTTATTTAATGCCGTTAAAAGAACAATCATAAGGATGATGGTTGGAACCATTGTAGCTATCAGCGCGTTCAGCATTCCCAGAAACCCGCCTACCCGATAGCCAATATATCCCGCCATTTTTGTATTAATAGGTCCAGGCAGCGCATTGGCGAGGGCTAATATATCTCCAAACTCGTCTGAATCCATAAATTTAAAGGTATCCACAACCTCTTTATGGACCAGCGGAATGGCAGAAGGCCCGCCGCCAAAACCCAAAATGCCGGACCGAAAAAACGCAATGAAAATCTCCTTTTGTTTCATGTGTTCACATCCTCTTCACCAATTGCAGAGACAAGCCATGCCCCCTTTTCGCCTTGCATCCCGAAAAAGCAGATGAAGGAGCGGCCATTTTTTTCCGCTCCCCAGTATCTTTTATATGGTTATTTTACTCTAATATGCGTGCTGCTTTCCTCAATTTTTATTACCAGGCGGCAATCGATCCGTCTGTTCGGGCTTCCGTTCCGCCCATGAGCACGCCTGTTTTTGGATCACGCCAGATTATCTGGCCGCGTCCGAATCCGCCTGTATCAACGGTTACCTCGATTTGATGGCCTTTGCGCACCAAAGCCTGGGCAATATGATTAGGGAAGTGCGGTTCCACCTGGACCTTTTTCCCTTCAATCCACTGCCATCTTGGCGCATCAAGGGCTGCCTGCGGATTCAAGTGGAAATCCACTGTATTCATGACCACCTGCATATGCCCCTGCGGCTGCATATAGCCTCCCATCACACCGAACGGCCCAACCGCTTCGCAGTCTTTTGTCAGGAATCCAGGGATTATCGTGTGGTACGTTTTCTTGCCGGGCTTCAGTGCATTATGGTGCTCCGGATCAAGAGAGAAATCGTGTCCGCGATTCTGAAGGGCAATTCCCGTTCCAGGAACGACAAGCCCGGATCCAAAGCCCATATAATTGCTTTGGATGAAGGAAACCATATTGCCTTCGCTGTCTGCTGTCGCCAGATAAACCGTACCTCCACTTGGTGGCTGGTAAGGCTCAGGTGTCAAAGCTTCGCCGGCAATCTCACTGCGGCGCGATTCACCGTATTCCTCTGAGAGCAGTTCTTCAACTGTCACTTTCATTTCCGCAGGATCTGTAATAAATGCCTTGCCGTCTGTAAAAGCTAACTTCATCGCTTCAATTTGTTTGTGATATGTATCCACCGTGTCTTTATCGCGGAATTCAAACCCTTTTGCTATATTTAAACCCAAGAGAGCGACGAGACCCTGGCCGTTCGGAGGGATTTCCCAGACATCATATCCGCGGTAATGAACTTTGATGGGATCAACCCATTCCGCCTTGTAAACTTCGAGGTCTTCCTTGGATAGGAATGCATTGTATTTTTTTGAAAAAGCATCGATTTTTTCAGCAATTTCCCCGCGGTAAAAGCTCTCGCCACCTGTTTCGCCAATGGCTCTTAAAGTGGCTGCATGCCCTTCAGAGCGCCAGATCTCTCCAATTTCAGGAGCCCTTCCATCTGGAGCAAAGGTTTCAAACCAATGCTGGAATTCGTCATCCGCCAGAATCTGTTTAAACCTATTATAAGCATACTGCCAGTACTTGCCGAGTATCGGTGTTAACGGATAGCCTTTTTCAGCATAATCAATTGCGGGCTGGAGGACATCTTTTAACGGAAGCCTGCCGAAACGCCTGGAAAGCTCAGCCCACGCGGATGGAGCACCAGGCACCGTAACCGGCATCCAGCCGTGCGTCGGCATTTTTTCGATGCCTCTTTCCTTTAATGCTTCTATGGAAATGGACTTTGGAGCAGGGCCGCTTGCATTTAATCCATGCAGTTTCCCTTTTATCCAGACTAGTGCAAATGCATCGCCGCCGATTCCGTTTGATGTCGGTTCAACCACGGTAAGAGCAGCCGCTGTTGCAATTGCTGCATCTATGGCATTTCCGCCTTTTTTCATCATATCTAATCCAGCCTGTGCAGCAAGCGGCTGGGAAGTAGCCACCATGCCGTTATTCGCCATGACGGTCGTTCGCTGTGATGTGTATGGGTGGCTGTGGAAATCAAAGTTCATGGAGTTCACCTCTGTATTAAAGTGTTAAAATAATTAATTCTGATTATATCAAATTATATAAATATTATGTTAGTATTTATTTCGGAAAACTAAATTAATGATGAAATATTGACAAAGTCCGGGGTATACAATATGATTTAGCTATAAATTGAATAGTTTCTCCTAAAGGGGAGTAGCTTTTACAGCAGAGTCGTCATTACGGAGCAAATGCTCTCGGCTTTGTTGGCAATCTAAACAATTGTTAGCAAGACCTTTACCAAATTCGGTAGAGGTCTTTATTTATGGGCCTTTACCACCGCGGTAAAGGCCCTTTTTATATACAGGCCCGCACCGCCACACGTTTTACTTTATAAAATGGAGGAATAGGTAGAAGGAAAATTTCTTGAAACTTTATCATGAGTAGCACGTAAAGAAGGAAACAGCAAAACTGTGGTGTGAGCGAGCAGCTCCCCCCTAAAAAATTAGAGGAGAGATCTTTGTTGATTTTACGAAAATACATGTCAATGCTTGGAATAGGCTCTGCAAAAATTGATCTGCAGCTGCCAAAGCTTCAATATACGCCAGGGGAAAATGTGAGCGGAATCTTCCTGATTGAAGGAGGAACCATTGATCAGCAGATTAAGCGGATTGAGTGTGACCTGGTCATGGCGTCGCCTGAAGAAGAGAAGGAGGAAGTGATCGGGACATCGACCATTCTATCCACCAAGGTCATTGAATCAGAAGAAACCAACAAAATGGACTTTAACTTCCAGCTTCCTGAAGACATTCCCTGCTCTGCACCAGACCGGATTTTTCAATTTAAAACAAGACTGATTTTTAACGAAGGCGTCAAAAGCGCCGACTTGGATAAAATCACGATTATTCGATAACCAATCCTAAGGAGGAAGAAACGAGTGTAACATATCCCCTCTTAACCTATAGAAATTTATAAAAAGAGGAGATTCATACCTAATTGAACACTTTGCAAAAGTGGCTAATTTTATTTACGTTTTGAAGCATACTTGAAACAAGCTATCTATCAGCTGCCACACTTGAGGTGAAAAACCCGCCGCGCATTCAGGTGTCAGTTCCCATTCAGCGAATGAACTAGAAAAAGGTGAACTAAATGAAGTTTCTCAAACGCATCAAATTTGTATTAAAATTTTGGAAGTTCCTGCCCTTCTTAAAGGATTACTTTCTATCACCGGAAGTAACGGCCGGTAAAAAGCTTTTCCCTGTTGCGGCCGGACTTCTTTATATCCTTCTGCCGCTCGATCTTGTACCCGACTTCCTGTCGATCTTCGGCTTTACGGACGATATTGTGATTACATCGTTTGTTCTTCAGCAAATGGTGAAAATGGCACCGGAATCATTGAAGCGAAAATATAAGGTCCTGGAGGAATGATGTTGAAGCCTGTGAATGCAGGCTTTTTTATTTTGCCATTTTTTCGAGTCAGGGTCTGACTTCAGACTTAAGACCTCCGCCTTTCTGCCGATAATAGGTAAGGCGAAATACAACAACATGGAGGTCTACCTTGAAAAAACTACTACCTATTCTGCTTCTATTCAGTCTACTTCTGGCAGCCTGCTCTGCCTCTGAACAAAGCACAAACCAAAATAAAGAATATAAAATTGGCATTCTCCTATCTGATACAGGCCTGGGGGATGAGTCTTTCAACGACTCTGCCTTCCGGGGACTTGAGAAAGCGCGTGATGAGCTGGGCATTCTTTTTGATTATAAAGAAGCCCCCGACGGAAATTTTGAAAAGCCGCTGGAAGAGCTTGTCAAAGAAAATAATGACCTTGTCATCGGGCTGGGCTTTTCCGCACAGGAAGCACTCGAAAAGACGGCAAAGAAATATCCCCAGCAGCAGTTTTTGCTGATTGATGCCGTTTCCGAGCTTGATAATGTGGTCTCACTTACGTTTAAGGAGCATGAAGGCAGCTTCCTTGTCGGGATGCTCGCTGCCATGACAAGCAAAACAGACAAGCTGGGATTTATCGGCGGTGTTGATGTACCTGTCATCCATCATTTTGAAAATGGATTCATTCAAGGCGCCAAGCACTTCAATCCGAAAATAGAAATTTTAACAGAATATACCGGAACCTTTGGGGATGCGGCTCTCGGTGAAAAAGTCGCCGAGAAGCAAATTGCTGCAGGTGCTGATTTTATCTACCCTGCTGCCGGATTCACCGGTTTTGGCGCACTGAAAAAAGCCGAAGAAAAAGGCGTGCTTGCCGGCGGGGTCGATTCCGACCAGTATTTTGTTGCGGAAAAAGCCGTTGCCGCATCAATGGTCAAAAACATCGATATTGCTGTTTTTAACTTGACGAAAGAATTGACGGAAAACGGAAAAATCGAAGCTTCATCCTATGTATGGGGACTGGCAGAAAACGGTGTCGGTCTATCTGAAATCCGCGTCATTTCCTTAACAGAGGAGCAGAAAGCGGCAATGAAAAAAGCAACTGAAGACATAATCAATGGAAAAATCACAGTAACAGCTGAATAAAGGAGCATCCAAGATGACATTACGAAACCGCCTTATTATTGTCACGCTGATCCCACTTGTGCTATCAGTCAGCATGATAGGCTTTATCATATACCAAACGTTACACATTCAAAGCTCCGCTAAAGATGATGTGGACCTTTTACTGAAAGTGAAGGACCTGGAGCAAAGCCTTGTTGTGACAAGCCAGTCACTTGCCAATTATACTTATAATTCAAGTGATGCCAACAAAGACGAGGCACTAACCATGATGACAGAAGTCCAGGAAAACCTGGCTGCCCTCTCTTCGGTTGCCTCAGTTCCCGGGCATAAAAAAATCATCGGCAGCATTGAAGGAAAATATGCAGAGCTGTCGGATGTATCCACCGAAGCCTTTGAAAAAGGAAACAAAGCGGAAATCAAGCGCCAGAGTATAAGAATATCCGGTATTTTAAATGATATGCACCTTTTAAAGAAGCGCACAAATGAATGGTATGAAGGCATTCTTCAGGAAACCAGCCAGAAAATCGCCTTTATCACGAATTCCTCCCTAATAGGAAGCGTGCTGCTAATCCTGTTATCAGCTGTTTTCTCATGGATGGCTGCCAGAAAAATTACAAAACCAATCAATGCGATTGTGGAAAAAGCAGAAAAAATCTCAGAGGGCGATTTAACAGCAGACCTATCGCAGCTTACTTTTAAAGATAACAGCCGATATGAAGTGGATAAACTAACGGAAGCTTTCTCAAAAATGGTTGTGAATCTAAAAGGAACCGTGCAATCCATTGAAGAAGTCAGCCAAAATGTAAAAGGATTTGCCGAAGATGTGGCTTCTTATATGACCAGCTTAAACGAAAGCAGCAGCCAGGTGGCCGTTTCAACAGATGAGCTGGCGAGAGGAAGTCAGGCCATCTCTGAAGACATCCAGGCGACTGCTGAGTTAATGAGCGTAATGGGGGAGCAATTTTCAGCTGTTCATCATTCCAGCGAGCAAAGTGCCACACAAAGCACACAAGCATTGGAATCTGTTGATCAAGGCAGAGTGTCTTTAGAAAAACAAATGAAACTTGCTGAAGAGATCTCCAGTTCGTCGAACCATATTAGAAGTTCAGTCAGTGAATTTGCCCAGTTCACCAAGGAAATTGAAGGGGCAGCCAACACGGTTAAAGATATTGCGGATCAAACCAATCTGCTGGCCTTAAATGCGGCTATTGAGGCGGCCCGTGCCGGTGAAGCCGGTAAAGGATTTGCGGTTGTGGCAGAAGAAGTACGGAAGCTTGCTGATTCTTCATCCAAAGCAACAGAATTGATTGCGTCAATGGTCAGCAATATCCAAAATGGGATCAGCAATATATACACAGCTACTGAACAGGGACATGCCCTTTCAAAAGAGCAATCCCAATCGATGAGCGAGACGGAACAAGTTTTTGAAACCATTTCCGAGCATGTGTCCGGCATTCACAGTCATCTGGAACGATTGGTTGAAGATATGAAAACCTCCAGTGATATGAGCCAGCAGGTCATTAGCGCTGTGGAAAACATTTCGGCGGTAACAGAAGAAACGGCTGCCGGAACTGAGGAAATCTCAGCTTCTACGGAGGAGCAACTTCGCGCGTTTGAGCAGGTTATGGTGAAGGTGGAACAGCTGAAGGAAATGACTGGTGTTATGGAGAGGGAATTGGAGAAGTTTACGGTTTAGGCGGATTTTTGGAAGTGTCGTTTTACTGAAATTGTGAACGATGCAATTAGGTCGGGAAAACCTGCAAATAGAAGTATAATTCTTGCAAATAACTTCGGCATTTCTGCAAATAGAACGGCGAATTTGCAAATAGCAGACCAATTCCTGCAAATAGCCCAATAGTGAACCCAAACAAACGAAAACCCCGCCTCAGCAGCGGGGTTTTCACGTTTTATTATTGCGCTTCAATCAGACCATAGCGGCCATCTTTACGCTTGTACACTACATTGGTTAAGTTAGATTCTGCATTCGTGAACACGTAGAAGCTGTGGCCCAGCATGTTCATCTGCAGGATCGCCTCTTCACTGTCCATTGGCTTCAGGTCGAAGCTCTTTTGGCGGACAACTTCAAGGTCATTATCCTCCTCTTCCGCTTCTGGCGCCTCTATCTCATTTTCCAACGCTGCAAAAACAGCAGTCAGATTGCCTTTCTCGCGGAATTTACGGTTCACTTTTGTTTTATGCTTGCGGATTTGGCGCTCCAATTTATCGGTAATCAGATCAATCGCTGCATACATATCATCATGATCTTCCTCTGCACGAAGTACCAGATTCGGCATCGGAATCGTTACTTCCACTTTAGAACGGTTATTGTTATACGTTTTTAAATTTACATGTACATTTGCATCAGGAGTTTCAGTAAAATACCTTTCTAACTTAGCAATTTTCTTCTCTACGTACTCTCTAATTGCTGGAGTTACCTCAATGTTTTCACCACGAATGTTGTAATTCATACGTGAACTCCTCCTTCTCATTATACAATGACAGCCTTTTCATTAGCGTTTACTGTGAAAATCACCAGTAATGTCTGAAAAGGAAATGCCTAGTCTTAAAAGTATATTAAGACTATGTATTTATATTTCTATTTTACCCCTAAAAACTCCTGCTGAAACTGGTAAAAAGATTGAGATTATTTGTCGAATTGGTGACGTATATAAAAAAAAGAGCAGCTCATTTGGCTGCTCATCCTTTAATATCAATATTGCCGCCCAAATGGGGCTGGGCTGCGTGCTGGAGGGCCTGTATCTGAGACCCGCTCATCATCTTATGAATAAATTCTGCATTTCCCTCCGCTTGATCCATGGCTTTCTTCATGACTGAGATGGACGCCTGCTGCTGGACCTGGCCCTGTGATAAGACCATGGACATTAATGGGATATCCAAGGGAACACCTCCTGGCTATTTAAGCCTGATCCTATTTAGGATTGTATATATGGATTTAATTCCTGCTGAATATTTTTATGCCACTCTGCAAATGCGGGATAGAGCTTTTTCGAAATGATCTCCTGTCTAACAGGAAGATCGTCAAAGTTCTGAATAAGCAGTTCAGCCTGATCGGCTACTGCACTAATATCAGCAATAGCCTTTAGCATCGTCTGATTGCCTTGAACAAGATGGCTAAGCTGTTCATGAGCTGAAGCGACTTGAGGGAACGCCTGAAAAACATCACCAAGAAGCCGATCTCCCTCTGTTTTACTGAAATCACTAAAGCTCTTTACGATATAATCAAAAGCCTCATCAATGGTATATAATAGATCGCTGTATTCCTTCATAAAAATATACTGCTCTTCGGTCAGAGTCAAAAACATTAGTCACCTATTTTCTTTTATCATAAAACATGCCGTCCGTTGCCATGGATTGATAGGGATTAGCATATTTTCCGGTTGATTCCTTTTTAACGCTTAAATCTTTGATGTCTTTTTGGATAAATAGCTTTTCCCTTGTCATCAGCTGGGTGACTTTTGCATTGAGGCTGATCAGCCTGGCTCCCAGATCCTTTTCGGCGTCTGAATATGGAGGAGCCATGCCAGTCATTTCTTGCTGGCGTTTTTCAAGCAGTATTTCGACGGCATTCATTTTCGCATCACGATCAAGCTTAGTATGTTCCAGAGTTTTAATTAGCTCAAGTGTTAAATCATAAAACCTTTGAACCGAACTCACTACACTGTGCCGCCTTGGGAGAATTGCTTCTGGCGATTGACCTGAATGACTTCCTTCCATGTGTCGCGGAATTCGGTTACAAGGCCCTCAACCTCATCAAGAATTGCTGTCTCATTCTTGACATTCGCTTCTATCAGTCTCCGGTTCATATAATCATATAAAGACATCATGTTTTGAGATACCTCTACATCCATATTCAACGTAACCATCAGCTCTTGAATAATATTTTGCGCCTTCTGGATATTGGTGTTTTTTGCCTCAATGTTATTGTCCCTGATGGCTTTTTTCGCCTGATGGATGAACTTCAGGCAGCCGTTATATAGCATGAGTGTCAGCTCTCCCGGAGATGCTGTATTCACTGAGTTTTGCTGATAGGATTGGTATGGATTGCTTACTGCCATTTGTAACACTCCTTTTTATTACATGCCGCCGCCAAATTGGTTCATAAGGAACATGGATTGCTCATTGGAACGCTGAATCGCCTTTTCCATGGCGGTGAACTGGCGCCAGTAGCGGTCTTCAACCTGGATCATCCGTTCTTCAAACCGACCAATTCTGCTGTCTAAATCAGATAAAGTCCGACCTAATGCAAATTGCTGGTTAGTTGAAAAAGAGTTCCCTGCCTTTTCTTTGAGTTTGTTCATTGTTTCATTCACAGAATCATATAAGCGATGAATTATCCCTTTTTCGCCTTCAGCGGCAGATTCACTGCCTCCTCTGAATAAAGCTTCGACTGCATCTGGATTATTATTAATCGCTTCTTTCAACTTAGCTTCATTAATTTCAAGCTTACCGCCCTCTAAGTAATTCGAAGTGGTTGTAATCCCAATAGAAGCAAGCTGATTGTACAACGGATTAATATCATTGTTAGAGACAGGCTGATACATTTTCATTCGCATGGAAGATAAGGCACCTGTCAAAATGGAATCACGGCGCAAGAGTCCGCTTTTGGCCTTTTCTTCCCAAAGCTCCTGCTGCTTATCGCTAAGCTGCTCACGCTGTTCATCCGTCAACGGTGTATAGCTTCGATATTTTTCTTCAGAAGTCTTCCCATTGATTTTTCCAATTAATTCATTGTATTTATCAACAAACGACTTAATATTTTCAAATACCTTGTTGCCGTCGTTGTTAATGGATAATGATGCCGAAGTGCCATCATCAAATTCTTTCTTTAACGTTATATTCACTCCGTTTAAATCAAATGTATTGGAATGGCGTGTAGTAGAGAGCCCATTGATGACGAAAGCGGCATTCTCGCCATGAGTCTTAGCTGCTGATGAAAAACCAAGTGTTACAGAAGCAAAGTCTCCCGAAACGGAAATATCATAGTCTCTTTCGGGTGTATTTGGATCATCATGAAAATCCCCTGTTTCCGTTCTCATCATCGATATTTTTCCAGTCGCAGAGTCTAAGAACATGGAGACCCCCGCATTAGAGGAATTAACCTTATTAATAACGGAGTTCAAAGATTCGGATGACTCTATCAAAAAGTTTTCTTTTACAGGTTCATTTCCTGAAGCAGAGGTATAGGCAGAGATTGAAAAATCAGCGTATTCCTGCTGATAGACAGCTTTTATCTCAGTATCAGCTGTTTGTGCAGCATTAAAGGTTATTTCGCCTGTTGTTAAATTTATACTTCCAAAACCATTACTAAGCTGTCCAACATTTGTGGCAGGATCGACCGAGGTAATCGAATAATCAGTGCCTCCAACAGTTAATCTAAAATCATCAGCTACAATGTTCTTTTTATTAAGCTGAAAGGATTTAGCCCCATCTGCCAAAGAGCCGGTTTGTACTTTATTATTTGTTATGTAGTTAACCTTCACAGTTGCTCCAGCTGCCACCGCATTACTGAATGTAAGGCTGCCATTTGCATCAATATGAACCTGGTTTTTGCCTGTTGTAAAGGAGGTGCTAGATACGACCTCATATGCTACCCCATTCACTTTAACAGACATCTTGGCCAGTTCGTCGGTTTTGATGGTTTCTCCATCTGATGCTGCCAGGTCCAGTTTCAAACCAGTAGTTGATCCATTACCTACTAAGTTACTGCTTCCTACTGCGCCTTTCTGCCATGTTAAGCCTGCGGTGAAATTACTGGTTTGGGAAGCTAAAGATTTAGATGAATCTACAGATCCAACACCATTTGTTACCCAGTTTTCAGCGCTTGCCAATTTTGTTACTTTCGAAATGGAATACGATGCTTGAGAAGCAGCACTAGTAGCTGTGGCAGTAATTCTTGACTCATCAGAGGATGTAACCGTCCTTGCTCTATATTGTGTAGTCAGCTTCATTTGTGTTAATTGGGAGCGGAAATCCAATAGAAGTGTATTCATTGATCTGTAATCATCACGCTGCCATTCCAATACCTGTTTCTTTTGCTTTAATTTATCGAGCGGCATCCGTTCCGCTTTCATTAAGTCTTTTACAAGGGAATCAATGTCCATTCCGCTTGCCAGCCCACCGATTCTTACCATTTAAATCAACTCGCTTAAATTTTTTTATCAACCATGAGGCCAAGAAACTCTGTCATTGCTGCATAGACATCCAGCAGCTTTTTAGAGGGAATCTCCTTTATAACTTCCTGGGTTACATCATCCACAAGAGTAACATAATATTCATTTAACTCATCGTGAAGTTCGAATTTTAAAGAAGTATGAGATGCCTGCAGAAACTTATTCATGCTTTCGATTACTTCAGTAACTTGTTCTCCTTTATCCTGTTCAATTTTTTTCTGGTGGCGCACATCCTTACTGGTAATCTCATTCCTATAAATTGCTTTAATATTTCTATCTATTTGAGTAGTTCTAGTTGTAAGAGATATATTTTGAGATGATAATTTATCTATCATAACAATCCCCTACCTTGTTTTATGTGAAATACACTTATAGTTATATAATCGGCTTTTTCCAGAAATTTTTGAGGGGAATTTTAGCAGGAAAAAAATAGGGGAATTCTAGCAGGAAAAACTACATGTAACTGCTCTTTTATGACTTCCAATAGTACAATTTAATATACTTCAATTAATTTCCCTAATTCCTAAGGTTTAAAGATCATTATTGCTTCTATAACAAATCTAAAAGGATTGCTTACAGAAAAAGACCCTAGCATTGCTAGAGTCTCTTGTATAAAATCTATTAACGAAGAAGTTGAATAACTTCTTGCAGTTGCTTGTTAGCTTGAGCAAGCCTTGCCTGAGGGCTTGAGAAAGAATCGGGTTTTTAGTTTAGTTCATCATTTCTTTTGCCATGTCAATGTCGCGGATACGTTTAACCGAAACTGACAAAGCTCTCTCCAGACGATTTTAATAAGCTCCCGGTCAGGAAACGCTCTGAATATATCTCTATCATTCTCTGGTGGAGTGTCATTTTGAGCTTGAACATTCTCTACCACGTTGCTAATAAGGAATGAATCTCCTCCAAACCTCCTTCTGTAGGGTTGAACCTTAGAAATACCATCTTCTTTGGTACCCTAATCTTCTAATTTATCCTCTCATTTTTTCAGAGATTGCTAGATCTGTCGCATCATCATCCACGGTTAATTTTTGCCCTGAATCATATTTTCCATAGTCTTATTCAACTGAAGTTTAGTCTGCGAAAATTGTTGGTACGTTTAGTAAAGTAATTTTTATGATTTATTCCCATGCTAACCACCATATACACTTCGATCTTCTTGTTGTTATTTAAATGAATAGTAGAAATTTTTTTTAACAGGTAGTGATTTCTAAGTTCTTATTGTACCGTTATTGTTGATGCAGCACCTTTTCCTCCATAACTACCTCGGATATACACCGTCCCCCCAGTTGATGTTAAAGGAATAGAAACTACTCCGTTATCATCTACATTAGCAATGTTATTATTACTGCTAGTAAACGTTACTTTAGAAGTAATATCTTCGATTTCGCCATTGGAATAATTAGCAGTTACTTTCATTGGTAGTGTGCTTCCTTTACTTAAGGTAGTAGTTAAAAGGTTAAATACTAGACTAACTATATATGGTTGAGGAGGAATAACTAGTGTTGCTGCTCCTCCCTTTCCTTCGTAACTCCCCCTAATATACACTGTTCCAGAGTTTGCATTATTAGTAATTGTTACCTTCCCTGTGTTATCAACTGTTGCCAAATTAACATTGCTACTACTAAATGCAACTTCATTGGTCACATCCTTGGATGTTCCATCAGAAAACAATGCTTCAACAGATACTTGAACATTTTCATCCCTGTTCAATGTGTTACTTGAAGAAGTGAAGATTAAGCTCGTGACAGTTGGTGGGCCTAAAACCGTAATAGTGCTAGCTCCTCCTTTTCCCCCATAGGTACCTCGGATATAAACAGTTCCCCCTTTAGAAGTTTCAGGAACCGTCACATTCCCATGCTCGTCCACAATAGCGACTCCAGGATTGCTACTACTAAAAGTAGTTTCTGAAGTAACATCTTCTTTACTGCCGTCTGAATAATTAGCTTCCACCTTTACCGAAAAAGGATCACCCTTCTTGATTGTTGCCTTATTAGGCGTAAAACTAATACCAGTAACGTATGGTTTACTAACTGTTATTTTAGCACTTACTCCTTTACCTCCGTATGTACCTTGAATATAAACAGTTCCATTCGGAGCCTGTTGAGGGACCTCCATTAAGCCTGATGTTGAGTCAACAGTAGCCAAGTTGGTATTTGTGCTTTTTAAAGCAGATAGGAACGTCACGTCTTTCTCACTACCATCTGAATAATTAGCAATTACTTTTAATTCTAACCCATCACCTGGTTTAACTACTTCCATAGAAGGAGTGAGTGTTAAACTTGTAACATAAGGCGGAGCTGGAATAGTTATAGTAGTCGCACCACCCTTTCCTCCATAACTTCCACGAATATAGACAGTTCCTCCAATCGAATCCTCTGATACTGAGACAACCCCCGTATTCGCATCTATTGTTACCTGTGCTGTATTACTACTCTTTAGTGAAGCTTTACTAGTAACATCCTCTACAGTCCCATCTGTATAAGTTGCCATTACTTTTATTTCAACACTTTCTCCATTTTTCAATGTATGCTTACCAGGAGTGAAAGTGAGAGTGCTTACCGTTGGCGGTGTGGGAATATTTAAGGCTATTGCTCCACCTTTACCATTAAATGTTCCTCTAATATAAACCGTTCCACCCTTAGCTTCGTCTTTGACAGTTACTAAGCCTTCTTCATTAACAGTGGCTAATGTCTCATCAGAACTACTGTAAACTACTTGAGAGGTAACATCTGCGATTGAACCGTCTGAGTAACTTGCTAAGACTTCTAATTGCTTGGTTTCACCTTGTTTTAATGTTTGTTTATCAGGAGTAAATATTAGTGATTCTAAAACAGGTTTGCTTGGAATTGAAATTACGGAAATTGAAGTCTTTCCTTCAAATGTAGCAACAATATTAACCGTTCCACCTGTAGAATCCTCAGGTATAGTAATTACCCCACTTGCATCAACAACTGCTAAAGCTGAGTTTCCACTCTTAAAAGTAGTTTTGCCTGTAACATTTTCTTCAGTACCATTAGAATAAATGGCATTAACCACAAGTGTTTGACTATCACCTTGTTTTAAAGTTGCCACCCCTGGTGTAACCTCAATGGCAGTTACCTCAGGAATACCATTTATTTTAAATGTAGACTGCGCTATAAAATTATTATTTATTGCTTTTATTGTTACAGTCCCACTCTTTGCATTATCTAGTATTTGAATCAGCCCATTTTTGTCAATTACTGCTTTTCCTTGATCTGATGAAGTATAAACTGTTCCAGTTAATCCATCCGTAATATCTTTTGATGTACCATCAGACATTGTTGCTCTAACACTAAGTTGTGCTGTTTCTCCAAAGCTTAATTCAGCTTCTCTGGGAGTCATTGAGATAGATTTTATAACGGGTGGCCCTGTTATATTAACTGTTACCTCACTGACTATATCATTATAGTTAACTTTTACCTTCAACGTGCCTTGCTGAGCATTCGGTGAAACTTGTATTAAACCGCTAGAATTAACTGTAATAATTTCCTCATCAGTACTAGTATATTTTATTTCAGAATCCGCTGTTACATTCTTTGATGTTCCGTCAGCTAGGTTTGCTATTACACTTAACTGTTTGGATTGACCTGATGAAAGATTTAAATTAATTGGGTCAACCTGCAGGTAACTTTGCAGGGTTCCCCCAGAAATCTCCACCTTAACTTGTGCATACTTTCCACTATTCGCAACCTGGATGTATACTGTATCTGGTTGAACATTTTGATTAACCGTTATTAATCCATCCTTGGATACGGTAACTACAGATGGGTTTGAACTAGTATAAGTTGTTCCTGTAGATGCCATAGTAACATCATTTGAACTTCCATCCGACATGTTAAGAAAAGCCTTCAGTTGATGACTTGTTCCACTCTCCAATGATAAAGTTTTTTCAGAAGTAGTTACGCTAAAGGGAGTTGGAGGCGGTACTGTTATAATTCCCCTGACTACAAAATAAAAAGGAGAGAAATCCATACTTTCTTTAGTATAATAATTTTGCAGATTATCCATAATAGCTATATAGTTTCCCTTATTATCTCTTAAAGACACAGAACTAAGCTTCCAAGTACCTAGTTCATCATATTTATCAATCGGGATAGATGCTTCAAATTTCCCTGTTGAATAATTGTTACTAAAATAAACGTAATGGGATTTCCCACTAGGCTTTGTATAAGTTGCATTTAATGAATTTAAACCTGATAGATTATCACTAGTATTTGCAGTTAACTTTATTAAGGCACTATTAGTAGATGCCTGTTCTAATGATACAGATAGGGAATCTAAGATTGGACCTAGTAAATCAGGTGTAGTTTCTTTAACCTCAAACTGAAATTTACTAAAATCCATTTTAATATTAGCCGATGGATTTAATGTTGAGTCATAAGTAGTCTTAAAATTCCTAGCTTTGTCCCTTATCGATATTGAATATAGCCTCCATATCCCTAACTCATCATATTTATCTATACTAAAACTACCTTGGTACTTTCCAGTTGATTGATTGTAATATAAATATAAATCCATAGTTTTTCTACTAGGTTTTATGATTGAAATATTAACATTATCAACTCCAGAACCTACGTCTGTAATATCCGCTACAACTTTAATTTCCGCACCATCTGTTACCTCTGCTACAGGGAGCAATTCAATACTATTTATTACAGGTGGAATTGTATCTTCAAGACCGCCTAAAACATTAATAAAATATGGAGAAAAATCCAATTTATTTTCAGATGAATAATTACTCTGATCATAAATAGTTATTAAATTAGATTTTTGGTCTCTTAAAGTGAGCGAGGATAATTTCCAAGTTCCCGATTCATCATATTCAGAGAAATTTATGGTTGATTCATATTTTTTTGTGGTAGAGTTATAACCAAAACTCAAATTTTTGCTATATGTACCACTTGGAGATTGATAATAACCATATACGTAATCTACTCCGGATAAATCATCACTGATTTCAGCAGTAAGCTTATAAGTCTTTCCAGCAGTTATTTCTATTATACTTAAGCCATCTAATGACGGAGGTGTTGTATCTGGTGTAGGATCTTCAATAATAACTTCCGTTGCATTGACTGTTAAGATTGAACCGAAGCAAAGCATTGATGCAATAATAATTATTATTAATTTCTTCAAAAAACCCATAATCTGTTCTCCTCTCCCCATGTATTATTTCACTTCTAGCAACCCATACTTCCCCCTACTACTTTCTAAAAAAACAAGTAGCATAAAAAAACTGACGCTTTTTTCTGTTTTCGACCCGGCTACCATATGTTATACAACCTAGACACGTAGCTTTGCCTCTCTAACTTTAATTAGTAGATTTCTATTGCGTATCCATTAGGATATTTAGGTAATAATTCCTATTTTGTTGTAATTTATATAGAATGAATTATTTAAATCTGTTAAAAAAGACCCTGAAAAATATTCAGGGTCTTACTAAATTTATCTAAGTTACTACTCAGATTAACGTAATAATTGAAGGACGCCTTGTGGCTGTTGGTTTGCTTGAGCCAACATTGCTTGAGCTGCTTGAGAAAGGATAGAATTCTTAGTTTGTTCCATCATTTCTTTAGCCATATCAACGTCACGTACACGAGACTCAGCAGCAGTTAAGTTCTCTGAAGAAGTACCCAAGTTATTGATAGTATGCTCTAAACGATTTTGGTAAGCACCAAGTTTTGAACGTTGTGCAGATACATCTTCAATTGCCTTGTTTACTGCAGTAATAGCTGCTTCAGCTGAACCTGCAGAAGTTACATCAATACCTTTAACATTCAATGCAGTTGAACTCATATCACCAATACCCACTCTCATAGTTTGAGAAGAGTTGGCACCAATTTGGAAAGATAAACTGCTATCGGCATATTCTTCTATAGAAGCACGTGAAGTGAATGTAGCTTCTTTTCCGATAGAATCACTTGTTAATGCACCTAAAGTAAGTGAATATGAACCATCTGCAGTAGCGATTGTTTGAGCTCCACCTGTAGCAGCAATGCCTGTAATTGTATTAGATTGACCATCCTGAGTAGTCCACTCCATAGAGTAAGTGCCAGCAGTAGCGTCATAGTCAGTGATTTTAACATTAATTGTTTCATTTGCTTCAGAACCTGGAGTTCCAGCAACTGCAGGTGTAGTTGCTACAACTGAATCAAAAAGAGCTTTATCCCCTTGGTTATCAAAAGAAACACTTCCTAGCTCTTCTGTTACACCTTTTAATGAACCATCTAGCAATTTTTTTGTATTAAATTCTGTTGTACTAGATATTCTATCCATTTCTTCTACTAATTGATCTACTTCTTTTTGAAGTTCATTACGGTCAGTTTCTGTGTTTGTATCGTTTGAAGCTTGTACTGATAACTCACGCATACGTTGAAGTATTGAATGTGTTTCATTTAGAGCACCTTCAGCTGTTTGGATTAAAGAAATACCATCTTGGGCATTTTTAGATGCCATATCTAACCCACGGATTTGTCCACGCATTTTTTCAGAAATCGCCAGACCAGCAGCGTCATCTCCAGCACGGTTAATACGAAGACCTGAAGATAATTTCTCCATTGATTTTGACTGAGCGCCTGAAGCACTGTTTAACTGACGATAAGTATTCAACGCCGCAATATTATGATTAATTCTCATTGTTTGTTTCCTCCTTGAGTTATATATCCCACATCCATGTGGTTGCTTTACTAACCAGCAGAAAAGTCGGCCGCCTTTTTGCTGTTTAGCTTTACAATGGTTATATCGACTTATTTTGACAGGTGTTTAATAGTTTGGAAAAATTTTTTATTGCTTTTTAAAAAAGTTGCTTAAACTTTCAATTGCACCAGCATCTGTTTGAGTTGCGCTGCTGTTTTCCTGCTGAATAGATAGATATATTTCCTTCCTATGAATATCCACATTTTTCGGCGCGCTGATACCTAGCTTTACCTGGTCACCTTCAATAGAGAGGATAGAGATTTCAATATCGTCACCAACCATAATCGATTCTTTAAGTCTCCTTGTCAGTACAAGCATTATCTCTCCCCCTGTTCTTGAGGTGTCATGATTTTATGCCTTGTCTGGTAAGGTGTTTGATTAAGAATGACTTGTTTGCCCAGTTTTTTTGTTTGGTTAATGACTAATGGAGCCTGCAGGTTAGCGGTTGTTTCCTTAAATGGCTCTCTTAATGTCAAGATCGCAAATGTCACTACATCTTTTTCTGTTTGAATCTCTAATTTTTCTATTGTCTCATCCGGCAAATCAAACCCATACTGCGGAAACAGAGCAAACGGATCTGTAACAATAAATGCCACCTCAGTTGTCTTTACTGATTGCAGAACAAATAAGTCTGTCCCGTCAAGAGGAAAAATATAAAACTTCTTCTCATCTAAAAACCCCGGTATCCCAGACGGAAAATGAATAATGTCATCCTTATTAATTTCCTGCTCACCATGAAACTTTGTCAGGATATTCATCTTTTCACCTCATTGCTATATTGTTAGATTGATAAAATCAATATTTAGGCTGTTTTTCTCAAGAATTTCTGTGCTGACTTTTCCTGGTGTATAGGTATGAATCGGCTTTCTAATTTCAACGTCAATCTTCGGCTTTTGCGGCTGTGCCTCTATGTTTACTTTGGCTGGTTCGTATTGAATCTTTACGCTATTGTGAGAAGGCACCCAGCCAATATTGAACTGGTTAGGAGGGCCTTCGCTATTTTCCTTGGCCTGATAGGCGATAGGATTACCGCCGTTTTCAATTTTCATGAGCTCTCTTCCCTGAACTGTCCTTCTCTCCATCCCTTTTAGCCAATCCTGGTACCCGTTTTGGGCAAACTCTTCTATTCTTCTGCCGACATTTCTTAGGTCAACGTCTTCGCGTGCTTTTGTCTGGTCAATCGTCAGCTTTCCAGGGATTGTTTCAATTTCCAGGATGGCCTTTGGCTGCTGGATAGATTGGATGGCAGGGGGCTGTTCGATCTCCTGTACCGGCTTTTCTATCCTTAAACCCATTTTGATAAAATTGGATTCCAGTCTAATCTGCGGAAGGTTCATGATAAACACCTCTCTTATGAAAAAAAGCTATCACTGATGGATAGCTTTTCACTGATTATCTTAAAAAGTCAGTCAGGGTTGGTTGAATGATCCTTGCCCCAACACTTAGTGCAGCACGGTGGATGCTTTCCTGGGTTGTAAGGTCGATGATAGCTTTCTCCATATCGATGTCTTCGTTATCGGAAAGGATTCTAGTTGAGAAAACTTCTTGCTGGGAAAGACGATCCTCCATCAAATCGACCCGATTTTGTTTGGCACCAATTTGGGCACGAGCAGACAAAAAATTATCTATATCCTTATCTATACTTTCAAGCATATCCCCGACAGCTGGATCATTTGATTCAAGAGCTGTAATGAGTTTTTGGATATCTCCATCATCGCTGAGCATGTCCCCAAACAAAGCTTTCCCCTCTGTGTTGACAGGAATTTTGATGCCTGAAAAAACCTCAAGCTCGATGGTTCCACTCTGAAAACCTGATTCAGATGGACGTACATTTGTCTGATTGCCATTGAAAATATATTTTCCGCCCACTTGTGTGTCCCCGATATTTTGTAAATGCTCTTTAAGCTGTTTGACCTCTTCAGCAACTGCTTTCCGCTGATCTCCTTCCAGCGTGCCGTTGCTTGCTTGAAGAGTCAGCTCCCTGATTCGCTGCAGGGCCAGTACCCCTTTATCCAGGGCATCATCTGTACTGTCGACCCAGTTTCTCACTTCTCCAATATTGCGGGTATATTGATGAATCCGGTTCAAATCCGTACGATAGTTCATCCCCATCATCGCAGCAACCGGATCGTCTGATGGCTTGGTGAATTTCTTCTGGGTGGAAATTTGATCCTGAAGCTTGTCCAGCCGGCTGTAGCTGTTGCTTAAGTTTCGAAGCATGTTATTTGATAGCATTGATTGTGTTACGCGCACTTTATTTCACCCTTTATCTGCCTACAACGCCCATGCCGTTGATAATTTTATCGAGCATTTCATCAACCACAGTTATGTTTCTTGCTGAAGCGTTGTATGCATGTTGGAATTTAATCATATTGGTCATTTCTTCGTCTAATGACACGGCACTGACGGATTGCCTGTTCTGCTCAACAGAGGCAGCCAAAATGGCAGAGTTCCTTAGATCTTTTTGGGCACTTTGTGAATCAACACCAAGCCGGCCGATGAGTCCGGAATAATACGAATCAAGGCTGCCGTTTAAGTTAGCCTTTTCTTCAGGACTTAGTGATTCATAGCTGCTGAAGCTTTTCTTCCTTAAATCAGCGAGCAGCTGAGCATTTCCGTTATCGCCTGAAGCACCGCTGGCTGCACCTGCTGCAATTTTTGAGGAATCATCCAGTATTTCCTGCTTTACTTTAATCGATTGGGCCGCATTGCCCGCAGTAAATTCAAAAAAGTCCAAACCAGATGGCTCATCAGCCCCGAGCGGGAAACCTTCCCGATGGATCTTATTAAACTCTTTCGCAAAAGCCTCTGTCATTTTATTCAGTTTATCCAGCATTTCAGGGTAAACCCCTTTAGCTTCGCCACCAGATTCATAGCCAAAGCTCTTAACTAATCCTGCAAGCTCTCCGGATAATTTACTGAAGTCATTAATAGTTTCTGATCCTATCTTTAAGCCGGAAATAAAGCCATCACTGCTTTTTTCAACCTCAAGTTTATTTACATCCATAATTCCGGCTTCCTTCGTTACAGGAACCAATTGAATAGGAGGCTCGAATGACTTTCCATCCTGCTGGACAATTTCAATATTATAAAGCCCGTCCGCTATTTTCTGGGCATTGCCGTAATTGTCTGGAATAACCTTAGAAACCTTTACATTAACCAGCTTTGATAAATTGTCCACCAGCACGTCCCGCTGGTCATAAAGGTCATTTGGCAAGTAGCCATGTGGCTCTACTGATGAAATCTGCTTATTTAGATTATCAATTTGTGCGACAATTGCATTGATTTCATCCGCCTTAACGTTAATCTGGCTTCCGATATCTTCCTGGACTCTTGTCAGAGAATTATAGTAATAGTTCAGCGTATCAGCGACCATTTGACCGGTTGCGGCAACTACATCCCTTGCACCTGTATTCTCTGTATGGCTGGATAAATCCTGAATAGCATTCCAGAACTTTTCAAGGGTGCTATGCAGACCATTCTCAGATGGCTCATTCATGATTTCTTCCATTTTAGTCAGGGATTCACTCATCGCACCATAATAGCCCATTTTTGTGCTTTCAGTACGATATTGCATATCCAGGAAGCCTTCACGAATACGCTGGACCGATCCTGCTTCTACTCCTGTCCCCATCTGCCCCGGAATTTGCGGACGGTTAAGCCCGGCACCAGGATATGGCTCAGTCTGTGAAAAGTTAATCCGCTGCCTGGTATAGCCTGGCGTATTCGCATTTGAAATATTATGTCCGGTTGTATATAAAGCACTTTGCTGGGTGAACATGCCGCGGCGGGCTGTTTCAAGTCCCATGAAAGTTGAACGCATGTTTGTTCCTCCGTTCTGCTACACTTTCGAGTTAAAAATTCCTGGATTCATTTTTTCTGAATTCTTTTTGGCAGGCGGGCCGTAGTTCATCGTTTCAGGCTGCGGCCTTAAAAGATTCATAGATACATTTACAAACTGAAGCGAATGATGAACAAGCTGCTGGTTTAGGAAGTTCTGCTCTTTCAGTTCATATACCAGCTCAGCAAGCTCCTTTGTGATGACCTCAAGCTTGAAGCGATCAGGCTGCGTGAGGATATTTAAGCAATCGGAAACTGCAGGGCTCTCAAGCATAGGTGCTATCGACTTCGCTGCCTTTGCCCGCTCTTTCTCCAATCGGCCGATAGCGGCAATATGAGTCTGCTCATCCTTCAGCATCTGATTGAGGGCGTCCATGTCGCCGGTTTTAATAATATCTGTCTTTTTAACTGCGAGTTCATAAAGGCTTTTATGAAGCTTTAGCAGTTTTTCCATCGCTGCAGTAAGTGATTCGGCTGACATGCCATTCCCTCCTCATTATTTTTTCGTATAAAAATTGGCGATGCTTTTCGCGACTTCTTTTGGATTGATTTTATAAGTACCGTTCTCTACCTGGATTTTAAGTTCTTCTACTTTGGCTTTGCGGTTCTCGCTCAGCTGTGATACCTGCTGCATTTCCTTTGCGGTAGAGCTGATTTCGATTTTATCTGATGCCGTTCTGGCTGTTTTCCCTGCGTTTTCAAGCTTGTTCATTTGGCGTTTGTATGGGTTCACGCCTGAAGGACCAAAGTTATTGATTTTCATGTGTACCCCTCACTTTCTTTCCGGTCGAATTAACCTAAGTCTATTATCGGCTATAAGTTTAGTTTCTTTAAATGTTAATTTAACTTTGGCAAAAAATACATCTATAAGCCCATAGAAAAAAGCTATGTGAATGAGTCACATAGCTTAGAATCGCCTATTGATCTTTTCATTGACGGCAAAATAAGTGCCGTGTTTTTCTTTTTGAGCTGCTTCTTTTCTTCGTTCTTCCTCAGAGGTAAACTGCTGGAGATCTTTCTTCAAATCCCCTGCACAGCTGCCGCATAGCTTACCTTCCCGGATGCTTGTTCCGCATTTATCACAGGGATACCCCAAATTTGGAAATTGCGCTAACTTCAAACGGCCGGTCTTAATAAACTTTATGATGAGTTCTTCCTCGACTTCGGTCGCCTCGACAACCTCCATCATCTTCGCTGTCCTGTTTTCCCTCTTCCTGATGAACTGGTAAACCGTCTCATAGGCCTTTTCTTCTTCCTTCCAGCAGTCCTGGCAGACATCGCGAAATTGGTTTCTGACAAAAATGGCATCACATTTCGGGCAGTTAGATAACTCAGCCATATGGTTCTTCCTCTCTCAATTTATATGAAATTATTATAGCTCGAAGAATAGGATAATTATAGAAAAATATTATTCAAAATACAGCTGGCTGCTGGCTGTTTCTATGAATCGGGATTCAGGAACGGAGGGGTTTTGCTCTAGCTGTACCTGCAGAGTATCAAGCATCCCCGCAAGTTCAGCTCTAGGTCCCTCTTCTATAATAAATTGAAACCCGTAATTAGTCAGAGTATCCGATATTTCATCTTTTCTGACAATCGTACCGGTAAAGGCAAGGACCTCCCCTAATAGCTTGGTTTCGATTAATAGAATAATATCTTTTCTCACAGGGAGTTTCATTTTTGAAGCAAATTTAACACCGCCTGCACTCATATCCTCAATCAGGATTTTCGTGCTGCCCATTTTAACAGGCTTGCTGTTAAGCTCTAAGATGGTCATTTCTGCTTCCAGCGGATAGGGAAACTCGATTCGAACATACTTGCGCAATCCTTTAAACACATTGTCTTCCTTGATATTTTGCGGCTTCAGGGTGCCAATTAACAGTTTCTGCTCAAAGGAGGATGGCGGAATTGGCTTGCTGAAAAGATATCCCTGTATTTGGTCACACTCATTCTTCCTTAAAGAATAGAATTGTTCAAAAGTCTCTACGCCTTCTGCTACCACCTTCATATTCAGCCCATGGGCAAGCTGAATCAGATTGGCCGTAATGATGGCATCTTCCGCAGTTTTATCCATTGCCTGTATAAATGTTTTATCAATCTTTAAAACATCAAATTTATAATTTTTCAGCTGTGTGATGGAGGAATACCCGGTCCCAAAGTCATCCAGTGCAATCTTCACTCCCATTGAACCCAATTCTTTAAGCACTGAAATGACGTTCTCTGAGTAATTGATTAGGGAAGATTCCGTCAATTCAATTTCTATTAGTTCCGCCTCCAGATGATACTCGTCTAATGCTTCCTTTATCATAGAAACAAGACTATTTTTCAAAAAGCTTAATGGCGAGATATTAACAGATATCGGAACAATACTTAAGCCTTTTTCTTTCCAGTCAAACAGCTGCCTGCATACCTTCCTTATCACATATTCACCGATATTGATAATGAAACCGGATTCCTCTGCAACAGGTATAAACTCAAGCGGCGAAACTCTGCCCCATTCTGGATGACTCCATCTCAATAGAGCCTCTGCGCTCAATATTTTGCCGGTCTTCGTATCGACTCTTGGCTGATATTCCAGGATGAACTCATCATTCACCAGCGCTTTCCTCATATCCTGTTCCAGGGTAAATAACTTATAAGATTCAATATCCATGGATGGATGATAAACCTGAAATCTGTTTTTCCCTTTCTGTTTCGCATGATAAAGTGACGTTTCCGTATTTCTAACCATTTCCTCAGCTGATACCCCATTATTCGGATATATGCTAATGCCTATGGAAGGGGTTATTTTGAGCTCAAAGCTCTCGATATGAAAGGGATCAGAGAATATTTGATAAATGCAATCTCCTAATTGGGCAGGGTCCTCCACTTCCTGGATATGTTCCTTAATGACAGCAAATTGATCACCGGAAATTCTTGCTGAAAAAAAAGTTACATTTAATTTCTCCCTGATTCTTTTTGCGACAAGTCTAAGAAGTTCATCTCCAGCCGAGTGCCCAAATGTATCATTAATCTGCTTTAAGCGCTCCAAATCAAAAAACAGGACGGCAAATCGGTGTTTCTCATTGTCTTTCACCAAGCTCTGAAGCTTTTGGTCGAAGTATCTTCGATTCGGCAAATCGGTTAAATGATCATAAAAAGCCATATGTCTCATTTTCTCTTCAAGCCGTTTTTGTTCTGTTATGTCTGTGACAAAGCCATCAACCCGGATAAGTTCGCCTCTTTCATCTAAATAGGGGATACTATGATCATTCACCCATCTCAGCTCACCGGATTTATTGAAAATACGATATTGGCAGCGAATGCTCTTCCCATCTATAAGATTCACCCGGTTGGCTTCCAGACTTTGCAGGTCATCGGGATGGATCACTTCGTCCCATAAATCGAAATTATCAATTAGCTCGTCGGCTGTGTACCCGAAAATACCTTCCACTCCCCTGGAGAAATGAAATACCTTTCTTTCTATTAAATCGGCAGAATAAATGCCCACATCAAGATTCTCATAGATTTGTCCTATTTTTCGCTCGTTTTCATAGAGCTTTTCTTCCATGCGCCTTTTTTCCGTTATATCCTGAATCGTTGCAATAATTTTCGGTGATCCGCTATCTTCTGCAAAATAATTCGCACGCTGATGAATATACCGTTCCTCTCCATCCTGCCTGATTATCCTGCATATCAGATCCACACTATTCATTTCCTTTAGCAGCTTTTGAAACTGATCTTCAAAAGCCGGACGGTCGTCTGGATGAAGATAGCTCAAATACATTCTGTAGTCTGGAAAAAAGCCTTTTTGAGACTTTAGGCCAAATATCCGGAACAGCTGATCTGACCAAAACCCTCTATCGTTTTCAACATCGTACTCCAGGCTCCCAATATTTGCGATCTTCTGAGCCTGGTTCAGGTTATTTTTTATTTTAGTTAGTTCCAATTGCTGACTGTTATATTCAGCAGTATCTTTAGTGGTGTTTTCACCATCCTGTGGGTTTATTTCGTCCACTTCAAAACATCCTTTCCAATAAAAAAAGGCAAACGAAAATAGTTATTCTTCTGTGCAGCCCGGCTGCCATGGCAGAAACCTGCTTTAGGCCCGCAGCTTTGCGTCTTTTACTTTCGTAAAATTTGCCCTGGATTAGAATATTTTAACATAGGATTATTTTCCTAATAACTATCTAGTTCAAAAACACCAACTTGTAATTTATTCCATCCATTATCCTCTTGCCAAAGTAAGCGAGCATACTGATGCAGCGCCCCCTGCTTTCAGAACTTTCGCTGCATGATATAGAGTTGAGCCGGTGGTATAGATATCGTCAATTAGGATAATCTTCTTATTTTCGATATGGAGATTAAGCGGCTGGAAGACCTGATGAAAATGGATTCGGTCAAATCGCGATTTCTTGGATTGCTTTTCTGAGTGAATTCGATGCAGCAGCTCCGTCACGGTAAAGCCTGCCTCATGTATGAGGGCAGCAGACTGATTGAAGCCTCGTTCATAAAGCCTTTGGGGACTTAGAGGGATTGGGACGAGATAGTCGAATTCCACGGTACTCAGCTTTTCCCTAATGATAGGAGAAAAAGCTCTCGACAAAATATAGTCGCCCCGGAACTTATAGCGGGCTATAGTTTCTTTCAGAAAGTCATCGTATATAAAAAGGGAATTGTTTTTCAGAAGCTGCCCTGACCATTCTGGATCCCCGTTCCACCTTAGACAATCTGCGCATAGATTCCCTTTTCGAAATTGAAGATCTAAGTTACTGAAGGGCCGGCTGCATTTACTGCAAGTATCTCCATTGATAAATGGGAGTTTATCGGTGCAGCCCTTGCATAAATGATTCTCTTTTGGCCGCGACCAAAGCGTTGTCCAGCTGACAGCTGAAAGGATTTCTTCATGGCATATTAAGCAGTTAATGGTTTATCAGTCCTTTCTTTTTGGCTTCAGTGTTCATTTTAAGGATTTGTTTCTGTGCTTTGATCATGCTTTCGGTTTTGCCGTAATGGAAAAAGGTAATATCACCGCTTGGAAATTGAGAGCTTCTGCCAACCCGGCCAGCAATTTGAACAAGAGCGCTTTCTGTAAAAATGCGGTCTTCTGCTCCGAGTACTGCCACATCAATATTAGGGAAGGTAACTCCTCTTTCCAAGATCGTCGTTGTTAAAAGCATTGGGATCTCTTTATTGCGCATCATTTGGACTTTGTCTTTTCGATCGGGGTCTTCTGCGTGAACAGCTTGGATTTTAGGATAGGTTTTACGAAGGATGGTGAGGACTTTTTCCATTTTATCGATTTTTGGAAGGAAGAGCAGGCACTGCTTCTGGTTGTCGAGCCTCTTCCTAATCCAATAGGTAATTGCTGACGGGAGTTTGTCTTTTTTTAGTGATTTTTCCCAATTTCCGCACCATTTCAAATCCGGTAAAGGCAATGGATGGCGATGATATCTAGCCGGGATAGTGACAAAGTTTCTTTTTCCGCTGCGGCATTCATTTTGCCATTTTTGACTGGGGGTGGCAGTTAAATAGATCATAGAGGAGGTTTCTTTGCGGGATTGGCGGACGGCATACTGCAGGGTTTCGTCTGCCGTATAAGGAAAGGCATCCACTTCATCAAGGATTACGGTGTCAAAAGCTTTATAAAAGCGGAGGAGCTGATGGGTGGTGGCGATGGTCAAAGGAGCTTGAAGGTGGCGGTCTTCACTGCCGCCGTAAAGGACAGCCACCTGAATACCGGGGAAGACTGCTTTTAGCCGCGGACCAAGCTCAAGTACAACATCTGTTCTCGGAGTAGCAATGCATACTCTTTTTCCAATGGCAAGCGCAGTATTAATCCCTTCAAACAGCACTTCCGTTTTTCCAGCACCACAAGTAGCTGGTTATGAATACTAAAAAAATTCATAACTAAAAACAAAAGAGCACAGCGTGTATAAGTAGTGCTACCAACACTCTTATACCGTCCGCCTAACGCACTAGGCAAACACTTGCTGTACCCTTAGATGTAGTTTATTACATTGTGGGTTTCTTTAGCAACGGTTTGCTAACACAGGCCGTTGCTTTTTTGTTTCCAAAGGGAGACATTTTAATGAAGAAACGAATTGATGTAATTGCTGGAGAAGAGTCTTTTTCAAACCTTTCAACATTTAGCGACATTGAAGAAATGAATAAGACTGTACGCATCTATAAGGATCAATTAAAAGCCACTGTGAAGCGTTCTGATGTACAGGTTAGACTAATTTCATTACTGGAACTATTAAAGCGTCACAGCTGCAAGCAAATCGGTGTAAGCTATATGTGCAAAAACACCATTGCAGACATACTGAAATTGTCTTATAAAACGGTCCAAAGATTAGTCAAAAAATTAGAAGACCTTGGCATGATCCGCCAGGTTTCCATGAAGCGCAAAAAGGATATGCTGCAGACTGCCAATGCAATTATTATTCAGCCTGCTAAAAATGATGTGTCCGACAAGAACCCTCCGAAAAAGTCCGGGAAGTGTCCGACCATTAAAACAACCCCTGTTTCTTTAAAACAAAATATTAATAATACACGTAAAGCTGTGGCTCAATTCTCCAATTCAAATTTCATTGCTCATTGGGTACCAGAAGCATTTGCTTCACTTGCAGGATCCTTCTATGCAAAGGCTGAGACTATTCAAGAATTCTGGAAGGTTGTAAAACAATGTAATCGAGTAATTAATCATGAGACAGAAGAGCGAGCATTTACATCAGCTGGGGAACTTGAAATTGGCCTTAAAGCATTCAAGGAGTTTGTTATGAAGGTGAAAGCAGGCAAGAGGATGAATAAAGGAGAATTTGCCTACTTCAACGGAATTGTAAATAAGCTAATGGATAAATATTATTGGTCCATGTAATTATCTTAAATCTTCCTTGGTGAAAACCATACACAGCATGCCTACAGCTGCACAATAATTGTTTAATATCTCCCTTCGGCTTTCAGTTGTGGTGTAGAAAACAAGGACAGGCTTATGCTTATATTGCTTTTCGATGGCTGGAGATAGAAGTTCATATTGCTTGATTTTCTTTTTATTCTCATGCATGGATTGAGTCCGATCTACTTCTAAAAAGTGAAAAACTTTATGATGGGTGAAAGTTGCATCAGGGATAATCGAGGTCTCTTTGTAGGTCAGCCCACTTTGATATTTGAAGGTGATCTTTTCCTCTATCCTCCAATCTTGTGGACGGTTGAAATAAAGGTACATGTCGTTTCTGAGAAGGTGATGATCTACAGTTAATGACCATTTCACTTCTTTATCAGATCCAATGAGATCCCTGCCGGCATTGTTTAAATAATATACATATTTGCCGTTATGCATCTTAATGTGCAGAAAGTCTTTCATCCTGTTCAGCACCTTAAGTGCATTCCGATCAGTTCCTAATCCATGCAGCAATTGAAGATGTTCTCTTGAGGCAAAAACCAATTTATCCAAACTTAACAAGATCTTCTCCTGCCGGCTCTTCTTTTTCTCGATACTCGACAACATTTTTTGGGGCTCCTTTCATTGATTGTGGGACCTGGTATCTCTCTAATCGTTTCCACATGTCATGATCTTCTAAGAGTGGTACCTGCATTTTCTGGAGCTCATGAGTTTTATAAAGCCCCCTGCCTTTAACATCTGATGGCAGTTCCTCAGCTCCCCTTTCATCAATGGCCACTTCTGAGGCATAACCGGATGGCAGCCTAAAGGTTACTTTACCATCGGAATTTTGTTTTATAGAACGAGGCAAAGTGTCTGATGTTGGGTATTGGGTGCAGAATACTTCTCTATAGCCCAAACCTCCACCAATACGGGTTATTTCACCTAAAAAGTATTGGCACATACCTAACATTTCTTTCTGTTCTTTTTTCATCCACTTCTCAGGGGCCAGCTGGGCTGCTTCATCCACAATGATGAACTTCCTTTTCTTAATGGGTGTATTAGATATGTTTGTGTAGAAATTTTCTTGAAAGTACTTATATTCCTCCTGCATCTGATTGTGGATGCCATCAAGCATGATAGCAGCTTCCATTGGATTGCTGGCCACCCCTTTTACCTGTTCCAAAAGCTTATATCTTCCAAACTCCAGACCTCCCTTTAAATCGATGATATACAGCTCCACATCTTGTGGATGGTAATCAATCAAATATGTCACCAGGACCTTCAAAAAGACTGTTTTTCCAAATCGCGTGGTGCCTGCCACAGTCATATGAGGAATCTGTTCAAAGTCATGCCAGAGCATTCCTTCCAAAACTTTTCCTAATGGTATTACCCACTTGTTTTCTCCTGCCTTCTTATGATCTTCTGGATAAATAGGGCATTCCGGAACAAGATCATAAGGGAATAAGTTTGGAATATCCTTCTTAAACACTTTAATCACTAAATACTTCCGTGGATCCTTAGGGATCACCCAGGGTTTAAATTCGACCAATACAGGCCGACTTAATCCATCTGAGAAAAAATGCACCTTCTTTTCCATCTCAGCCATTTTGGTAGCAGGCAAGCCTAATGGGATCTGAAAAACATACTTTGTTCCAATTTCCTCGTTCCCATCCACAATAGGATATTTCTTTTTGAATTTAGGGAATTGAGGTTCCCCATTTTTATTGGTGATCCCATACCCTGTGTTTTCAAATATAGTCTGTATGTTTTTCCTTTCATTGCTCCCTTTAGGGATGGCTGCAGCTCCTGCCACCAACAGGGGAAAAGCTAACCATTCAATCATTGAACATGCTCTCCTTTCCAAAATGAACTTGTGGAACAAGTGAATGAGGACTTTAGCGAAAAGCTAAAGGAATTTCACTCAAACTGAACCAATAAATACAAGCTCTATCCATTGAAAACATTGACATCCGAACCGACCGGAGAACTGACTGCCTAAAACCCAATGACCAGGCTGCGTATGAGTGGGTTCTTAAATACAGCCCACCCGAGAGCAAACAGAATCCCTCCCAGACCAACTGCCCGAACAGTCGCTTCATTAATCGGCACGCCACATTTTTCTAAAAAAAAGAGGGCCATTAAGACAGCCCCAGTGCCCACAAAGAAGGTAAGTCCCCCATCCACCATGGACAATAGACCTGGATCTGGAGCCATATAGGAATAACCAGAAACAAACTGCTTAAAAGGAATAACCTCGATTCCCACGTCTCTCTTCCTCCTTCAGCTTCCTTTTTAATTTGGCTGCTGTTTGATAATAAACTTCGTCATAGCTTTCAATTCCAGAATCCACACATTGGTACCGTTCCAGATAGTTCATGATGGTCCAGCAATCATCTGCAGTTTTTGCGCTGAAATACAGTTGATTAAGATAGTCAGAGGAAAATAGATATTCAGTTTCATCCAGTTCATTAAAACTGCTTTCATACATTCTCCTCTTAGTCACCTCACTTTCCCTATAACCATCAAAAATGCTTCTTATTATTCCATTAATCATGTATCTCCACCTCTTTCTGTCAGTGTCTGATACAATATATGGGCATTTGACTATAAAATTGCCTGTCTTTCAAAGAAAAGTTAAATTTTTATCAAACTTATCTTTAAAGGAATTCAAATCAAAGTGTGGAAATGGTTATAAAAGCTATTGGAGGCCACATATGTTTAAAAATAAAATAGATTATTGGATGGATAAGCAGGGGTTAAAGAACAAACATATCGCTAAAGCTTGTGAAGTAACGGAAACCACCTTTTCAAAATGGAGACAAAATAAAACTCAGCCAGATTTGAAACAATCGGCAATTATTGCACGTAAATTAGGAGTATCTATTGATGATTTAGCAGATCTTGAGGAGGATTAAATAATGTATTATTTGTTTGTTGGGCTTTTTGTAATAACAGTCGCATTAGGAATGCTTACTATTTTCTTTTTGTTCAAGAGGGAAAAATACGGCGCCAAGCGACTTTCAATTAGTGCATTAGCACTCGTTGTCTCGGTATTAATTTTAATACCTCTTGGGAATTCACCAGTAGTTGATGAAATGTCTGACGAAGAAACTGATCAATGGTATGAAGACAATGTTGCACCAAAATCAACTGAAGAAGCAGCGAGTGTAGTCCAGGAGGTTAAGGAAACGGAACCATTAGTAAGCAAAGCTGAATCTGATCTAATTCATAAAGGAATGACTTATGAGGAAGTGGTGTCAATTATTGGGCAGGAAGGAACTTTAAGCAATGAAACTAAAATGAGCCACGCCACTTTAACCTCATATAAATGGGAAAATGAAGATGGTAGTTATGCCGCTATTTTTTTCTCTGACAAAAACACAGGGGTACCTAAAGTTGAAGATTTTATATTCAGCAACTTAAAATAATAAAAAACAAACCGTCTCAATTAAGAGGCGGTTTTTATTATGCGCAGCGTTCTTGGTGGTGTTGGCTCCCAGCTGATATATCCTTTGTCTTTTAATTTATGAAGCAGATCACTAACTGTGGATGGTGATTTTAATCCCAACATATCTGCAATGTCACGAAATGCCGGTGGATAATTGTGTTTATTTATATATTGATTTATGGCTTCTAAAGTTTCCTTTTGTCTCTTCGATAGTTTACGCATAATTTACCCCTCTTTTTCTACGTTGTTTGGCAGCTGATAAAATGTTTGCTCGTTTAAATGATCTCAGCTGCTGTTTACCAATATCAAAAGTCAAAATGCCCTCCACAGTTATTTTTCTTACAATAACTGATCTGTGTGTAAGCTCCCCAGCATCATTTATATAGATTAAATCAATCGGTAATTTATTTTCCATTGAGTATTTAAATAAGCAATTCATCACTTTCAGCTCCTTTTGACATAATAATATACAAACACGCGTTCGATTTCAAGTTGATTTTCGAACAAATGTTTGTATAATTTATAGTATAAGGAGCTGAAAGGAAATGATTCGTGATCGCGGAAAAAAGAAATGGCAATCTGCATTCTTTATGCCTGAGCATGTAAAAATGCTTAAACAGATAACCTATGATGATAAGAAACAAAAGAAGCCACAGCTGGATGAACAGGAGTTTGAAGAGATTGGATTTGTTGTTATGGATTCACTGAATAATACAATACCAATTAAGGTGACGATCTGGCAGGATGGTTTTTTTAAGGCTATTACTGGAATAGTCGATAAGGTGGATATGCTAATGAAATACATTTTATTTGAATGTGATGAAGGAAAAAGAAAAATAATGATTGAAGAAATTACGGGTGTTGAAAGGGTATAGAGATGACCAGGATTCCAGAGAAAGACCGCGATATTTTAGAACAAGCAATGTATCTTCCTATGCTGCTGACCATTCTGGAACGCGATCGAATCATAATTGATAAGGCGGGCTTTAAGCTAAAAGAGCCTTATCTTCAATTAATTGAGGAAACAATAAAGGCTGTACAAAGGGACTTAAAAGAAACGAAGAATGCCATGAGGAAAGATAGGATGAAGGTTGAGCAAGTAGCCAGGGACGAAGATTTTACAATGTTTTTATTCATATATAAAGGGTTTGAAGAACAGCATAATTATTTTAATCCTCGTATCCGGAATAAAGTCCAGGAGTTACTGGAGCATTATTTATATAAACGATATAAATGAGAGGGTGTTTTTAATGAAATTTAAAGATGTTACAAAGGAAAACATTGAATTAGTTTCAAGAGTGGAGAAGGGTCCCTTAGCTGGTCAAAAGGTTAAAGTATATGACTGTAAGGACACTAGGGTAGTGTTTAGCACTGATGGAGAAAATAAACACATAAGTATTTCTAATATTAACAGACCAGTTAGAATGTCAGAAATAGATTATGCAGTGAGAAAAATTATGAAGGCTTATGGTGAAACATTGCTTGTGAAAGAAGGCGTAAGAGGAATAATTCACATTCGTTTGGTAAAGGAAAAAGCCCCTCTCCATTGAGAAGGGCTTTTCTTATTTACTTAACTCGAAGCACTTGTCCAACATAAATAGTGTAATTATCATCAAGGTTATTCCAATCTTTGATTTGTTGCACAGTGCTTCCATAAGTTCTGCTTAAAGAGTAAACTGTATCTCCAGAAACAACAGTATGATATACTGCAGAGCTCTTTCTTGGAAGATTGAAACTCTTCACGATTCCATTCACATGGCCACGAGCGAGATTTTCAATAAAAGTAGCTGATTTTAATTTACCTGCATCATTGGCATTATCAATAAAACCATTTTCGGTAAGAAGTGCCGGCATAGCTGATTCACGTAGCATGTGGAAGTTAGCCTGTTTCTTACCCCTATCATAGAAATCTACCAGCTTAATTATCTCAGCATGAATATTGTTTTGATAAGTGGTGGTGGGTGCCCCAACTCCTGGATAAACATAATCCTCATATCCTGTACCACCACCTGCGTTAATATGAACTGATAATAAGAAGTCAGCTCCCCAAGCATTGGCTGCATTCGTGCGCTCAGATAAGGAGACAGTTTGATCTCCAGTCCGACTCATCCGGATTGAAACATTATCATATTCAAGGGTTAAAATATCTTTAATACGTGTAGCAATTTGAAGTGTTAAATTCTTTTCCTGTAACCCGTTACCAACTGCACCTGGATCTGTTCCGCCGTGTCCTGGATCAATAAATACTTTTACCATGTTTAATCACCTCTAATATTATTTTTATTCCAAAATAAATAAACTGCTTGTATTACCGTCCTTACCTTTCACATGACAATCACCCCCTTTCAAGACATAATAAAAGCCGCCCAAAAGGGCAGCTTCTTATTTCTTTATTAATTTTTGAGCTTGTAGGGCCTTCTTCTGAAGACCGCCTCGTTCAGTAACGTAGTTATTCTTAAACCAGGCAATAAGGGAAGTCACAATAGTAAACAGGGTGGATCCCAATAAATACATTCCTTCCACAACTGTTATGACTTGACTCTCATCTAATGCAATCGTGCCTACCCCAAATACCTGATTAATTAATGCAATAAAAAGAAGCACCGTCCGCATGACAGTGCCCTTGTCCATGTTTTTCATTTTAGCTTCCTCCTTTGAATACTGTGAAAATAATTGCTATGCCGCCACCAATAAGCCCTGTACATACAGCTGTAATTAATGCTGCTGTAATTGTGCGTTTAAGCCATTTGGTATCTTCTTTAATCTCTTTTAGATCTCCCTGGATATTCTGAATGGATTGATCTTGTAATAATGTTTTATCCTGTAGCCGGCGAATATCGCCTTTCATATCCTCTATATCTTTTTGAACAGATGTTTTCCAAATATCCACTGCTTCCGCCTCCTGTGTCACTCACAATCCCCCCTTGAAGGCAAAATATTACCTTATATGCAGACTACCGAGTACGCTGCGCTTCATCGGCCCATTCCTTACAGGTTACTATTTCAATAGAGTCTCTTTTAGAATCAAGGTATTCCACAAAAGTCCTGAAGTTAGCAACTGTAAACGTGTCTGTGTCAGTTCCAGTATCAGATACCTTGTGGAAAAGGAATGTAACTGTATCACCTGTTTCAGCTACATGATCAATCGCTGCCTGGTAAACACTTGCAGCAAGATCACGAGTGACACTCAAAACCTTTAGTGTATAAGGCTGTATTGGTGGTAACACCTCAAACTCTTCTCGGGTAGACCTTCCGAAACGGTAATTCTGCATAACCTCTAAAACCGTATCATTATATCCTCCATACGGATAGGCCACATAATCAGAGGTTTCAGTAAATCCATTTGAATCAAGCCAGTTCTTACAGTCAGCCAGCTGTGATTCAATCTGTTCCTTTGTCAGAGTTGATAAATCTTGATGTGTAGCAGTGTGATTAAATATTCCCCATCCATACACCTGCAGTGTCTTTAGTTGGTCAAGCGTCATATAGTTTGTCGTACCTACTGAACCACTAATGACTCCAATACTTCCTACCATACCCTTTTCCCGTAATATAGGGAAAGCATTCGCGTGTACACTGGCGAATGCGTCATCAAAATGAATCTGAACCAAACCCTTCTGATTAAGATTCGCATATAATCCATCAAATGAGACTGATGTTATTTCCCCTGCTGCGCTAGCAGTTACAGATACTTGCAAAGTTACCATTGTATTATCCAGAGATTCCCCGTTTGAAGTAGTAAACTTAGATAGGGGAATCATGATTTCATTCCAGCCAGGAGCCATCTTCCACTTCGATATACTATAAGACATGTAGGTTGTCATCGCGTCAACTGATGACAGACGCAACTCTATCTTCGACAGGTTTGTAAAGTCATGGACATAGAATCTAAGCATAATATTTTTATACGATCTGAAATCAAAGGCCGCCGATCGCAAACGAGCAGCAGCTGTCGTGTTTGCTGCATCAGACGACACCTTTACTGAAGAACTCCCCACTTTTGTATTGATTGTATCGTGAGTAACTGTTCCAAACCATAGGGCCCAATCTGTTCCAAAGCTTGTAAGCAGCCTTCCTTTTCGCTTTGTTGATATATCATTGAGTGTAGCAATTTGTTCTTCACCCGTTGGCTTTAAAATTGAACTTCCTTCTAATAACTTCGCCATTACAAAGCCCCCTCTATAAACTCTGTTACCTCAAAGAGGTTAGACTTTACACTTGTACTTCCTTCTGAAAGCTCCTGGACGTGCAAGTCACCGTTTTGTTTAAAGGAAACATTCTGACTCCCCTCAATCAGTTCCCCTTTAATTTGAAGGACTCCAGATGTAAACCATTTAGCTATGATGCCATCACTTGACAATCCAACGCTACCTCCCATCTGATAATTCTGTAAGACTTCCTGCTCGCTTAGTGGCTTGTTATAGAAGCGCAGAGCTGCAATTTTCCCTTTGTGATAAAGGCTAGAATCAGCAGAATTTTGTCGTTTTCCGATATGAAAGATCTGATCCCATATTTGCTTTACAGCTGCAGGATCCTCATAGAAACCAGCATGAGAACCATTAATATAAAAATCGACCCTATTAAGGGTGTAATTATAAGCCGCCACAACGTGATACCAGGTGTTAGGTTCCGTAACTAATGGCTTAGACGCTCTTATGCTTGTGCCGATAACGTACTGCATGGAGTTTGTCGTCCTGTTTAGACGGAGTATATGGTTGCCATTTCCACCAACGATATGAGGATTCATAGTAGTTGTTAAGGAGCTGTCGAAGGTGAACCGCGCTTCAATCGTCGTATCGCCTGTTAAGCCTAGAGCAGGGACACTCACGTAACTGCTCCCATCAAAATACATACCGTCATCCTGCACAACCCCACCAACAATATCCCCGTTAAACTGTCCTTCCCTACCTGGTGCAATGTTTTCCCATACAGCGCCGTTTACTTGTGAATAATGCCAATATCCAACAAGACCGCTGGTAACGATCATATTAGATCACCACAATATCTAAGGAATTGGTTACACTATTGAATACAAATTTAAAGTTACCTAAAGTTAACTCGGTTTCTGTTAGATTTGTTGCTACATTTTCTGCATGTTCCGCTGCGGTGTTAGCGCGGCTAGCAGCATTGTCTGCTGACGTTGTGGCTTCTTCTGCAGCAGTCACGGCCGTATTAATCCTTTGTTCAAATTGTTCTATCGTAATAACAGCCACATTTCCAGTGCTCAGATCATCAAGAGTAGGTGTGATCATTATTTCCTGCCAACCTTCTGCAGGGAATTTTTCAACAATTGAATTTGCATATGTGACGCTAAACTCTAAACGCATTTTTCCGTTTCCGATTACATCATCTTTTGAAAGAGAAAATGAAATGGTATTGTCAGGGTTGATAGTTATCGTCTTTTCCAATAAAACGATTTGATTGTTTGCGATTTTCACCTTCACTGATGCTTCTTGCAAATTTACTTGATTACCGTTTTCATCGAATAATTCAAACGTTAAAGGTGTTTGGTCTCCCTGCTTGATAACATTACCACCCGTTAACAACTTGACGCTGTTTGCAGTTATTTGCATTCTGACACCTCCAATCCAAAATAAAAAAGAGAGCTTATATGCCCTCTTTAAATTTGTTGTTCAAGTAATTGAATAAATTCATCATTTTCTTTATCTTGCTCATCTAAAACCAAAAGCCTCTCCTTCAGCTGGGCCATCTGCTGCATAATCCCTTGTTTTTGGTGATTTAGATTCTGTTTTGCCTGGTATAGATCCTGAAGGGTTAAATGCTCCTCAGTTAGTTTTGTAAGGACTACCTTATTCCCTTCAACTTTTGAATTTTTATCCAGTACATTTCTTTCAGCCATTTTAAGCAGCTCCTTTTAGTAAATTTATTTCGTAAATTAATTCTTGAATGGCTTTCCACATTAGAGAAGACATCCCATAAACATCGATGCCTCCTGAGAATTGCATAATCTCCATTGGCGCTTCATCGTAAATTAACCCTACCCGTTTCGGCTCTGTATCTAAATCATTTTTGTATCGGTAGGCATAAACTGGCGTATCTGAAATTAATTCTAGGGCCGTCTTTTCGAATAGCTCAATGTCCTTCTTTTCTTCCCTGCGTGACACGTTCGAATAGGCCAATCCTTCAAATGTTCCATATGCATCATCCCAATAATTCCTCGCCTGAACCTTTGGGGATCCACTTGCCAGGAATTTTAGGGTAGCACTGCCACGCCTTATATTGTAAGTGTTATACCATTCCGCATATTGTGAATGAGTGTGATAGGAAGAAGCATATTGAGAATGGGTGTGGTTAATATCCGCAAACCAGCCCTGTGCTTCAGCTGCGCTTAAAACCGCGCTTCCATTTTTCCAGATATCGTTTGCGTATAAAGTGCTGCTGGTAATATAAACGTCTGAATTAAACTGGGAAGTGCCGTTCACTCTCATACCTTGTCGAAGAACTAAAGGTGAATCCGTTATATAGACACCTGTTCCTGGGTTAGAAGATAAAGAAATTGGTCCGTAAGGTACTCTAATTCTTAACCCGCCGCTTATATTTCCATATCCATCTTCTGAACCGGATCTTGTGGATTCAATGTAATGAAAGTCATTGTCACTTGTATAAAGGTTAAGCCTGGAGTTAGTTGATTCTTTACCTACCTCAAGGAAATTCCCACTTAACCTATTTACATTGAGCGTTCCATAGATATCAGCATCAGTAACCTGCACATTTCCGATTTTTGCCCAGTCTATGCCTGCATACTCAGCAATAAGCTCATTAGTAATTACTCGGGGCATGATATCCTCAGCTTTCACTTGCACCGTCTGCCCCATGATTTGCGGAGAATAATCCGATGCTGTACCTTTGTAGTTAATGGTTCGAATTCTGAAGTACCAAGTTTCATTTGTTTTAGCTTCAAAATTGTACCCGCCAGCTTTTCCTCTCCAGACAAGATTGGTCACATCAGGAATAAAACCATCCGTTTTAGAGGCATAAACTTCATAGGCAGAAATGACACTAGCAATGTTATAGTCCCATTTCAGCTGAATGATTTTAAATAATCCCTCCGCATCAAAATTTGTTGGAGCAGGAGGAATTTCATCCGGAAAGCTGTCATCGGTGACGGGTCTATCCGTTAATTTTTCATCAATAGTGCTTTTTGGATAAGTTATCTCCAGCACTTGGGATTCAGATAGTTTTTTATCAATCTGCTTTTGAAGCATTCTTTTAACTGACTTAATATCTTCCGCCGTGTATTCGATAAAGTCACCTAGAACATATTTTTTTTGAGCTTTTGTTCGAATAGACCCTTCTCTTGAAATAATCCTGGCATCAAGAAAAAACTGTGGGTTAAAGTCGGTTAATTTGACACGTACCTGGTCGCCTAATCTTACTTTTTCGTGTTCACGTCCAAAAATATGTTCAATATCCGCACTTTCTACTTCCCACGATATTACAGTGCTGATGCGCTTTTGAAGTTCATCACTTGTCAATTGGGTAATGCGCTGTATGGTCATATCTTCATTGCCGCCATCATCTGGCACTTGATATATCCCCCATAGATGTTGCCCATTTCGTCCCCAAGCTTGCCGTGCTGATTCGTTTGCGACTGTAACGACATCTCTTTTGCCATTTTCCTTTTGTGGTCCTACCCCAACTAAAGCTGTCACGATGTTTTGAGTAAATTCGATGCGTTTAGCATTTAATAAATCTTTACCCGATGTAATCTCTTTTCCTCGCCACTCCCCTACACGCTCGATCAAATCCACATATCGACCTGTGATTCTATTTTTATTTGTTTCGATGCGAAAGCGCAGTTCTAATCCAAATTCATCAGCGACTTTTTTCAAAGCTGAATAAGGATCCGTGTATTCATCAAAGACAATGGTTTTGATTCCGTCATAAACTTTAATTCCAGGAATCCAATCCGAATCATTGAGAATAAAATCAAGCAGCATTTCAACCGAATAACTTGATAGAGTCATGGGTGCAATCGGCTTTGCTTTCATGAGTTCAAAGTAGGAGGCTGATGAATAAACCTCAATTCCACCTTTAGATTGGTACGCTTTTTCAATTATGAATTCTTTAAAAAAGCCATCATCCGTTGGGATAATGACACGATTTCTTTTGTTTAAATAAGGAGAAGCTTTGCTGGTAATAGGTTCAATAAAATCAAATATTTCTTCGTTTTTCAATGTTTCTCTATGAACATCATTATAAAATTTACTGGATGTAGCCAGTATCATATCCGTTTGATGATCCAAAATATGAATAATACTCATTTGTATCTCTCCCTATATCGAACCTTTGTCTTAAAGTTTCCGGTAGGGGAAATGCGAAAATCGTTTAGATTGGATTTCAGAGAAAAATATTCACCGCCAAAATCTTTCAGATCTACTCGGCTTTCCCCATTGATAAGGAGGTCTTCGTTCACCATATCGAATACGATGGTATCACCGGGCTGAGCAATATAAGGAACCTCATACGATACAGGGCGATTAATCTTATAAACCGTAACCCTGTGGATAGCTATATCTTCAATCCATTGCAAGCCAGCATAAGCACCCAGGTGTAATTGAACGGCAGCCAATTGATCATCATACACTTTGCCATCATCCTTGAATTCTGCATGCCAAGCCGTGTGATATTGCCCCGTCTTTGTATCCAGCATAGCAATATACGCTTTATATACACCCTTTTCCCGTTCTAAACGTAGAATCCCGTAGAAGTTGTTCCATAGTCTTTCTCTGATTCCAGGAGTTTGGATCATTACATGCTGATTCCCTGTGGTCTCATCCCGGAGAATAACCTCACCGACATTGGAATTGCCATGTGTCCCAATATTTTTCATGGCCAGCTTGCCTATCTTTTGACCACCGGCATTTAGTAAATATAGCTCTGCACGTCCAAATGATTTATCCGTTTTAGACTTGACCGTAAAATATGTCTGGACACGAAAATCAGTCAAAAGCTCATCGAGTGACATTGAAATAGAGGGCCCATGCCAGGCAGCAGTGTTTGCCCCATAAGTTTTAGCCCGAAACGCGTTGCCATCCACGTAGAATGAGCCAGCAACAATGCCTCCGTCCACAGTTGTCCCTGCGCTCCATTCTGTCAATGTGTTTCCTCTTTTATCAAAAAATAATTCTTCCCGGATGTACGGCTGCTCTTTTGTAACATCATAAGGCTGACCGATCATCATATATTCCTTGTCTTGATTCTCAATCATGCAATAGGTTGTAGGCTGTAATACTTCCATCTCAAATACCGGCTTTGCTTTAGCTGTGCCATGGTTTCTGATAGTAAGGAAATCATTCTTAAACTGCGCTGTAAATTCTTTTGTGTGTTTATAAGGATTCGGGCAAACGAAGGTAATTGTACCCTGTCCAAAATTAACGATATCCTCGATATCAAGGGAACCATCCACAACCGCATAATAAACACGGTCTGGTTCATCATCAAAAATAAGCTCAGCTGGTTGGTCTGTAACAAGCCAGGCGGCAAGATCCTCTTCGAGTTTCCTCTCATCTAACCTGTCTTTAGCGTTAATAGTGATTGGCTGCTGGATGATTCTAACTTCAGTATCAGTGCTTTCTAAATACGCCCCCGGCACGCCAGGTACAATCAGAAGATTTCTTTTAACAGGTGCGAAGGCAGAGCGCCTTTTCCCTCTTCCACTAATGACGTAGCTCTTTTTTATTCCATTAAAGGAAAAAGAATATAACATTAGTACGCCCTCCCTTCAACCACATTTTTTCTTGCATTGTCAAAATCAAGAAATTCCTTTATAGGGTCTTTAATTGAACGAGCTAATTCCCTTCCATCAATGTTTAAGGAAGGGTCTTTTTGAAGAAGTCTCATCAGAATCTGATTTTGCTGGAGTGTAGCATTCAACAAATCTCTTAATATAGAATTATCGTTGCTTCCACCTGGAACATTAGGCAATTGCTGTGGTCTTTTATTCCCTGTAATTTCACGACCTGCTAGAGCTAATAGCTTCATAGCATCTGTTCGTTTGCTCGGATCTGTAGGAATTACCCACTCAGGCCAACCACCTTCAGCCAATTGATATAAGCCTTCAGTGTTAATCAAACCTCCAGAAGCGTAACCTACCCCTCTATAGGCTTTGGCTAAGCTGCCATAACGAGATACTGCATAACGGATAGAGGCAAGAATATTGGAGAGTGGATCGTAAATATTCTTATCAAACCCCGGGTAGGCGTATGCCCTAAATGTAGGGTCTATAACCTGCATAAGGCCCTTTGATGGTGTACCTCGTTTTGCGTTACTATCCCACAAGTTAATGGCTCGGGGATTCCCGTCAGACTCTGTGTCCATCTGATAAAGCAATCTGTCTAGATTGGCTTTTGTATATTGGCCAGTCATCATGAGTGCTTTAGTAGCCACTCCTGCCCAACGTTGGACACCTGATCCAGATACGCCAGCTGAATCAAACGAAAACCAGCTTTCCCACATTTCTTTTATACTGTTTTTAGCCATATCACCAATAGCAGATAAGGGATTTCCTATATGGTTTTTCATCCACTCAGGGAAAAGGATATCCTCAAGATTGAATTTCTTTTTAACCAGATCCCATACATTGCCGGCGCCTTTTAGAAAGACATCGAAGTAATCACCAATTCCTTCTTTATAGCCAGGGAAGCCATATGATTTTAATAAACTTTCAGTAAGTGGATTTGGTAAAACGGAAGAACCTTTTGGAAAATTACTATGGAATTCAGCACCTTTCATCCCTAAAAGTGTTACTCCTTTACCGGGAATATGTGCCAGCTCCGGACCTTCCTCACCAACGATAGCAGGACCTCCTGGGTGACCACTGGAAGGAGTACCAACTGCATAACCTGGAGCCAACCTTGCATCCTGCCTTCTCTGCTTCTGACGCCCAGTTTCTTTAAGGGTTCCCTTTTTAGCTAATGGCTCTTTCCCAAAAAGTCCCCGAACCCAGTTCCAGGCTTTTAGCACACCATTATACATAGAATCCCATTTTTCTAACACTTTGCCAGTCTCCCAGTTTACTTCATCAACATGTTCACCAGCCTGCGCCTGGGCCTCTTTAACAACATCGTAATGCATGTCTTGTGCTTTTGAGATCGATTCATTCTTTGCACGTTCAGCCTCTTCAATCATTTTTGTTGCTTCTGCTGCTTTAATGTTACCTATTACATCTCTTCCCAGTTCTGCAGCTGCAACGGCTTGTTTATATTGCTCGTTTGCTTCTTTGATAACTTTATCTCTAGTTTCAATAGATTTACTCACTGTGTTAGCCGCTGTTTCAGCTTCAATTATCGCTTTATTTGTTTTTATGTTATTTAGGATTGTCACTTGCTCTTGCTGACTTTTGGATAACTCTTCAACAGCTTTTATTCTTTGTGATTCTTGCAATCTTGCAAGTTCTTGTCCTTCAGCATCTGTAATGCCTCGTTTTTCTTCAACTGCTGTTGTCCAGATTTCTTTTATTCTTGCTTGAGTCGCATTGTGCGCCTCAATTTCTTCTAATTGCTTTGCTTTAAGCTGGGCAATTCTCTTAGCCTCTTCCTGCTCTGTCAGAACTGAACTGCGATCGAACAAACTTTGCTGTTCTTCAATCTGTTTGTTGTGATTTTCCTTCATGGCAATTAGGACTTGGTCACCCATGGCCTGATACTTGGAGACCATGTCATCTGCCATTGTTTGAGTAATAGTAGCCTGCGACCAGGCAAGTGAATTTAATTCTGCAGTAGCATCTTCATCTAATTTCATATAACTTCCCACTGCTTTTTCAGTAGCAGCAGAAATTTCACCTGCAAAAATATCAGATTTGATGATAGGTTTGTCCATTTCCTTATCAAGGGCCATAAATCCCAAACCAAGACCCGCCACTGCAGCCGCGGTGATTCCTACAGGGCCCGCTAGTAATGGCAAAGCTCCTGCTAAAGCACCAACTCCTGTAGCTGCAAAGCCAAGACCAGTTATTAATGGACCGATCCCAGCTACAAGTCCACCTATTACTAATACTGTATTTTTAGCTTCTGGAGAGAGCCCATTAAAGGATCCTGTAACTTTATCCAGCGTGTTCGATACCTTTGGAAGAACATCCTCACCGAAATCTATTAGCATTTGTCCAACCGGCTCTAGGTCTGTTAAGAATTTTCGCCATACTTTGGTAGCTCGATCACCAATATTATCTTGGAGTGCATCAGAAGCTCTTTTGGTGGTGCCCTCTAAATTTGCAATTTCTTTACTGGCCCCAGCCATGGCGAAGATTACTTTTTCCCTTAGATCTTCATATTGAGTACCAAATAACGCTGTTGAAAGAGCATTCCTCTCAGTGGCATCCTCAACCTGCATAAGTTTTTTTACGATTTCCTGAAAGGCTTTATTTCCTTCTTCTCCACCTTTAGAGATTTTGCCCACATATTTTTCAGCATTAAGCCCCATCGACGTGTAAGCTTCAACTGTAGCCTTATCAAGTGCCCCCATGCGCAAATGACTTTCCTTGATAGCGTCTCCTAACTTATCAAGGGACCAGCTGCCTTCGTCAAATCCTGCTTTTAGCCCGTTCAGCATCTGTTCACTTGTATAGCCCATTTCAGAGAATTGTGGGCTGTACTCACGGATCGTATCAAGGAACTCCCCGGTATAATCCAAGCCATTTTGAAATCCCCATGTAATAACATCGAAAGCTTTTGAAGAACTATCGCCAAAATCTTTCATTAATTGCCCAGCTGCACGTGTGGATTCGTTCAAATCAGCATCAAATGCTTCGGAAAGAAAGAAAGCAGATTGTGCGGCACTCTTCAATTCCTCATCGGGAATGTCTTTTAAATTATTCGAAACAAGAGTTATTGCATCCCCTGCTTCTCTGACATCTTCACCAAAAGCGTTTTTCCAAACATCCTCCCCAATATCACCTAACTCTTCAGCACGCTGAGCTGTTACACCTAAACGGGCTTCAATCCTCCCTGCAGATGAATCCAGGTCATTGGCAACTTTTCCTGCAACCGCACCAAAACCAACTAGTGGCAATGTTAAGGATGCTGTCATAGTTTCGCCAACACCCTTCATGGATTCACCAACACCAGTTAATGTCTCTCTTGCGTTTGCCGCTGCATTGCTAAATCTGGTCCAACCCTTTGCTGCATTTTGCTGTTCTTCTTGTAATTCTTCAAGCCCCTGATTTACCTGGCCTATATATCTCTCGAGATTGTTGAGGGACGCCGCCTGATTATTGTATTCCCTTGCCGCTCTCTCGGCCTCAGCTGATCCCGCGCCATGCTCCTGGACCATCCTTTCATATTCTGCTCTAGCCTGAGAAACAACCTGCTTCTGAACCTCTAACTTTCTATTTAGGCCCTGCAATTGTGTCTGGTATTTTTCCACCGATCTTTCACCGCGGTCAAATGCCGACATGTTAAGTTTCATTTCAGAGTTTATTGTCCTCAACCTGTCTTTTAATCCGCTTAAACCTCGGTCAAGAGACAGCGTATCAAGATCCAAACCTATGGATAAACCTTCAATTCGTTCGGTCATATTCTCCCTCCCTTCTTAACCACCAAAAGCAGCGATGAGTGATTTTTCTTTTTTAGGTTTGTTGCGTTCTTGAAGTATTTCAATGACAAAATGATATGGCATGGTCAAGACCTCATTAATGTCCTTTCCACCCTTCATTAATTCGAGGATGAGTTTATCAAGATATTCTTTTTGCTTGGCGGGAGAAAAATCCTCATCCCTTAATTTTTCTTCGCCAGGAATTTTTTTGTTTCATCATCCTGGAATCCATTCGTTGCAAACACGAGTTGTCGGTGGAGAGTCTCGATTGCTTGCGGACCATGCAGGCCATTCTTGAGATCGTCCTTTGTGAATTGCTTGCCGTACACTTCATCTGCAATAAAGTTAACAAGTCGGTCAATCTTCTCTTTTTCGTCCACATTCGATTTTTCTAGTTGATCTGCGAGATCCAATCCTTCATAAACCACTGAAAGGGGAATAAAGACAGGAGTAAGATATTTTTCAGTAACGATTTCGCCTTCCTTAACTTCCTTTATCAGTTCAATCATATTTCTCTTTAAATTTGCCATTTTGGGTTCCCTCCGTTTTATAAAATGCAAAAAAAGAGAGCAGTTTTCACTGCTCTCTCGATCTTTTACTCTTCCTTGGCCTTCTCTTCAATTTCCTTAATTACTGGATAACCCGCCTTGTTATCATGAGACGATAGCTCCTTCAAGCGCTCTGCACTCACCTTTTTATTTGCCGGGGAAGGATAACGGTCTCCCTTGTGATATTGTTTGTTTTCATCCTGACCATCTTTAAATGCCGCAATTGCTTCATATTTTTTAGCCATGATATAAACCTCCAAATTGTTATATTTAGAATTAAACTACTGGTGCATCAGGATGGGCCTTACCGAAAACAGCCTGGAACAATGCATCGCGTTTTGTAGTAGCACCGGCTTCCTCATACGCAAAAACAACTGATTTATCCTTTGCAAAACCTGCAACCTCACGATCCATGAATTCAGCAGAGATTTCATCAGTTTGGAACTCGGTATTTTCCTGCTTTGTTTGACCATTAACATTGGGACGCATGAAAATACCCTTCGTTAATCCTACCCACTCCCTGCTGCCATCTTCATGGGTTTTGGCAAATACACACGCAACATATGGCGGGGTATCTTCACTTCCATAAGAATGCAAGCCAGCTGCTGTAGCCTCCAGGCCAAGAAGTACCTTCCTGTCCTCAATCGGGATTTTGTGAAATGCTCCAGTTACACTAATATTTCCTGCAGATACAGCGATTTCTGCAGTTTTATTGTCACCATAAGCACGGACTGCTTCCTGTGGCATTTCCACATTAATAGTCTGCAGGAATTCAATCCGCTCGACATTTCCGGAAATTATGGCAGTCCCAGTTGGATCTAATACCCCATAATAAAATTCATCCACACCAGTGGATGCACGATAAGTCTTTTCAGACATTCCTCTTCACTCCTCTTAATTTACATATACTTTCCCGCGATAACGCCTGGCATCACGATAAATATTTAAGTCCTTTTCCCATTCGTCTACTCCACCACCTGATTGAGCAAACCCTAGCTTATCCCACATGACTTTGCGAATTTGTTTCGATACAGCGTCTCTATCAGCTAAACTTTTTGACCAAACTTCAATTTGAAATAGGTAATCTTCTGTAAGCCATTTATTGTCCGCATAATCTTTTGGGATGGGAGTATCTAATGGGTCTATCACAACATACGGACCTTTTTCTAAATCTGTTGTGGATGGGTACTCATAGAACTTAATACGTCTGCCGACTTTCTCTTGAATAAGGGGATCAGCCAAAAAGGCATCATTTATTTTCCAAATCACATTAGATTCCCCCCTCTAATGCTTCACGAACGGCATTTCGATAAGCGTCTTCAGCATTTCTTAATGTACGTGCAATGACCCCTTTACCACGAGGATTAGGATTTTTCACCGTTCCCCACTCATTTAAATGGATGATTCGGTATCTCCCCTTAGGGCCCCGCCAATGTACTTTTATAGTACGCTTCCCCCTAACCCACATTGGTTCAGAGATTGTGATTTCATCTATAGATGCACCTGTATCTTTAAAATGTTCGAATTGCAGCTTTAGCTCTCGAACAAATACTTTTGCACCTTCTTTTAATGCCCGGTCGTTGATTTCCTGCATCCTGTTTGGCCCGAGTCTTCTCTCCAGCTCATTGATAAGAGCGTTAATGCCGGTAATATTTACGCTCATGATGAGACACCAGAAATTACTTTAATAAAATCTCTATTTTGCAAATCAGGCTGCGCATGCTTTACGTTATATCGCAAATGTTCATATTCCGGGGCATGAACCTGGATATAATGTTTATTGCTTGGAAAGAAGGCGCCGTTTGGATCCCGAATTGTAATAGTTAAATCTGATAAAGTCCCATTAGATTTAGCAATCTCTAAATCCTTGCTCCAAACTTCATCGACCTTTGCCCAGGTTTCAAATAATACATTCTTTTGCGATTCACCCGGAAGGGGACCCTCGTTTTCACCAAACTCATAAAATGTCACGCGCGTTCTTAGGTCTCCTGTTTTAACCCTTGGAGGAGAATACTTATACGGTTGCATCGGCATCACCCTCTAAAACTATTGCCTTGAGTGCTTTATCAATGCCCAGGCTATTTATTTCACTTATAAAATTGTCATTGAAATACTCCAAGGCATCGTTATACACATACCGAGAACGCTCAAAGACAAGCTCCTTGAACGATTCATCGGTATTTATATCATAGTCACCACACGACCTGATCAACGCCTTATTAGACGCAGAAAGGATGCGTCTCAGGTTAGCATCTTCATGATCACCTAAGTGCATCCTTTCCTTAAATTCTTTTAATATCTCATCAGAGATCATTTATATCACCGCTTTATTAAACTGTTGGTGCTGGTTCAGCTAATGTGTAAATGGCAGCTACTTTGTTATCACGCGGTTTACCAAAGGCAAATGTCTTAGCAACGTGTAAATTGCAATCTTCAATCGCTAATGTTTGATCATATTCTTTTACTTCAACTCCACCACCGCGGTAAGCATCGTAACGGTCTGTAACGAACGCAATAACCTCACCTGATGTAGCAAATAAAGAAGTGATGATTTTGAAATCAAACGGAACATTTGTAATATAAGCACCTTGAGCATTGCGCGTAGTGAACTTTTTACGTAATTTCCATGAGTCAGTTGGATTAATTATTAGTGCTACTTTTCCATCTACATTTAACGGTTTACCGTTCTGCTTCACCGATAATAATTCACCAATGCCAGCAAATTCCTCGATGATTGTGGCATCATCAGCTAACGTTAATGTTCCAGTTACAGCCTTTTTAGCATGACCATTTGTTGGGTCAACCGCTGCTTGCAAATCACGAATTAAACCGATTGGTTCATATTTCGTTGGTCCTGCACCGCTAATGACAGCTGATTCTAAAGCTACTGCATATGTCTCTGTGATTTGCGCTTGAACGTACGCTTTTACCCATGTTGGACCAAATTTTGCAAGGTCTTTTGGTAATACAACGAACGCTGTTAATTTAGATTGTGCAAGATTTTCTTGCTTGAACACAGCATCCAATTGACCTTTAATGTCACCAAAGATTGGTCCCCATACAGCTGCACCTTCGTATTCAGATGTAATTGTAGTAAGTGTGATTGTACCTAGGTTTTGGAAGTTGATAACAGATAATAACGGATGTTCAGTTTTTAAATCCTCATAAATTTTTTCTGTTACCGTTTCAGGTAATATTAGTTCATCAGTAAAGCCGTCTGATTGCACAACAGCGTTAAAGAATTTGTTTTCCTCTGTTGTCATTACGTCTGTGCCGCGATTAGATAAAACAACTTGATCAACAGTATTTGCAGCTACTTGATTTGTAATTTGGGTTGTTAACGAATTAACTAATGCATCTTGCATCTCTGTCCAAGCTTTTTCAACTTGTTCAGGTGTTGATTCTTCGTTTTTAACAACTGTAGCATAATTTAATTTCGCATTTTCATAAGTTTCTGTGTGGTTGTTTAATTTCATAACCATTATTTCATTCCTCCAATATTTTTAAATTAAAAAATGAACCCTTTACGTTTCTGTGCTGCCACAGGAATTTTAGGTTCATTCGATGGTTCAATATTATGTTGTATTTTGTTTGTTACTGCTTCAATGATAGACTGCATTTGTTCATCTGAAATAGTTGTTGGTTGCTGCTGATTTGGATTTGTTTGCAAAGAGATAATTTTATTATTAAATTCCTTCGCTTTATCCTGGAAAATCTCGGACTCAACTTCCTCAGCTGTTGCATCCACAATCTCATCAACTAATCCAAGCTCTTTTGCTTTTGATGCAGATAAATATGTTTCTTTATCCAGTAATTTCTTCGCTGTATCTTCGTCAATTCGATGGGTATATGATGCTAAAACAGATTCTCCGATGCTATCTAAATCATCTGCAGCTTTACGCAGTTGCTTCGCATTACCAGCAACAATTGTCCAAGCATTGTGGAGCATCATTTGTGTATTAGAATACATTTTTATTTCGTCTGCTCCCATACAAATAATCGAAGCTGCACTTGCTGCAATACCGGTAACCGTTATAGATACTTTACCTTTATGGCCGCGTAAGGTATTCATAATATCAATACCTGCAAAAACATCTCCACCATATGAATTAATTTCTAATTCGATATCCTCATCTTCTTTGATGCTTCTCATTTTGTAATTGAATTCCCAAATACTTGAACTCCAACTTGAAATATCACCTTTAATTTTATGCTTCATCCTTTCTCACCTCCCTTAAGTTCACTTGCAGTTTGATAGTTTTTGGTAATAACAAATTCATCTAAAGCTGGATTATCTGAAGGCTCATCGCCGAATTTTACCCTCACCTCATTGCGCGTGTATGCGCCAGAGGAAACAAGCTTGTCTACCGCTTCTGCATTATCGATAACGCTCTTTTCGGTAACACCACGCACCTCAATATGGGAACCATTAAGATAATCTTTTTTAAGAATCAACTTTGCATTTAATTCATCCGAAATCTTTTTAATTAGTGGACCAATGCAAAATTTCACATATGCTTTAATGCTGGTCTCATAATCCGATAATTCTCCATGAATTAAGGCATTAGGGATCCCTAAGATGTCAGCAACATCATCAATCAACGATTTCTTTATCTTCGTCATTTCCTCAACTGACTTACCATTGAAAGAGCCATCCGCAACTTCGTTATATTCAAAACCTTTTATTTTTGGAATAATCGCTACTGTATTATTCTTAAAGGTATTGAACAGCTTATCAATGAATTTTTGAAGTTTGGTCTGAGTTTTTTCATCAAGAGAATGAGATGAATCAATATCCACTGTCCCGCGAATTTGATTTGCTCTCATACTTGTTTCAATTATTCTGCTAAATAAATTTGCAAAGTCATCGAACAAGCCTTCCATAAATTTAGAGAGCTTTTCATTGTTATAAGTCAGATAAATGACTTCATCCATTCTAAAGGTACGCTGAAACTTATGTCCCTTTACTTCCACCTCTTTAAATATGTCTGGATAAACCGCATATTCCACACGGGTAAAGCTATCTGCAATTAACAAATCATCACTATCTGTCAGAATCACAAGCACTTCATTCTCATGAATCAACCTATAAATAAAATTTTGCCAAAAATCTGCAGCTGACTGATCTGTGTTTGGCCTTATATTCAATAAATAATGCCAATCATTATAACTGCGTTTGCCATTTTCCATTATTCTAAAGTCGGATTGGCTTATTGTCCTGCCTATAAAGTTAATACAGGTTTCAAGAGCTATCCTTTTTAGATAGACTCTTTGAGTTGTTTCTACATTTATATCCAGGTCAAACATCCATTCAAGTTCACTGTTTCGTCTTAATACTGAATCCAAAAAACCCATCGTTTTATAACCACCTCCTTCCTAGAAATTCAAAGCATCTAAGAGATCCAGAGATTCTTCTATGTTGATTTCACTTAGCTCATCAACTCGATATAGACCATGGACAAAGCACTGGAATCCATCTGTCTTTCGGCGAATTGGTTCCTTTTTTTCATATTCCTTATTACCATCCTTTTTAATTTTTACAAGGACGTTATTGGTGTACCAGCGCATCAATGGATTATCTCCAAATATAAAAAGTCTATTTGCAAATCCTATTTCCACTCTTGGAGCTAGCAAGCTGTGTATTGCTTTTGGATTACGAATGACCTCCACTTCGAATCCAGCAGCAATAAACAATGGTTTTAACACTTCCATTCGGAAGTTATCTGCAATTATTTTTTTGATGTTATAATATCGGCGCATATCAATAAACCAATCTACAATTTTTTGAGGATTGATAGTCTCTTCATCCAGAACAGTTAGAAAACCTTCCTTTTCCCACTTCCTGATAGGGGCAAATTTGCGTTTGCCAGCCATTTCAGAATCTTGTTTCTTAGAATAACTATAGAATTTATCAACAAATTCTTTTCTCACAAAAGAATGAGTAATGAATGGATACTTTCCTTCATACTTAAATACAAGCCCACATGCCGCGAAATCTCTTATGCTGGCAAAGTCCAAACAACCAATACATTCTCTGCCTAATAGGTCTGGCAGCTCCTGATTGGTTGCTTCAATCTCTTCCCATTTAGCAACGGAACGTTCAAGGTCTGTAACCGGGAAATTCATACGTTTCGTCATGAATTCCTCGCGGTTGCTTGGATCATCCTCTAAAGCTTCAAATTCTTCCATGATGGTATCAAACAAACTTTGAGCATAGGTGCTTCTCGGGTGAGAAAGCATTGGATTGGCAAGTTCCCAATTGTCTGGATCATTTACTTCTTCCTCTTTGTTGAGCTTACATATAAAAGGGAAAATGGCATTTGGCCGTGCTTCACCTTTTAACACTTTAGAAGCCAGGGCTTTAATATTGTCTAAGAAGCCGTCACGGACATATCCATCAGTACCAATATAAAACTCCCGGGGGTTAGGTTTTTTACCAAGACCAGAAATATGAACACGAACATCTTTATTACTTTCGTACCGGTGAATCTCATCGAAAACCACACAGCCATCACGCAGGCCATCTTTAGTTTCCCCATTGCTGGTACGGAATTTTAAAACGGACCCAGTCTTATTGGATGTGATTTTTTCTTTTGTCCTTCTGAACATATTTTTCAATGTGCCGCTTCTGCCAATTACATTGTATGTTTCTTCAAAAGATGTCTTGGCTTGCTCTTCAGAGTTAGCAACAATTGATACGTTGTATTCTTTAATCCCATGGAGTGGTGTGGTCAGAAAATGAGTAATGACGGAAATCAACCCATTCTTTCCACCGCCACGACCTAACATCCAAAGATGCTTACGGTAAAAAACACGATCATTCTTTTTATAAAATAAAAAAACGAAAGCGATTAAGAACTTCTGGAATGCTGAAAGTGGGAAATACCACTTCTCGCCAAACCGGATGCACTTATCAATCATTTCGTCATCAAAATACAGATCGTCGCGATTTAACACATGCTTCTCTAAATATTCAATGAGCATGCTGCGCTCTTTATTAAATTTAATCCTTCCAGATTTCCAGAGATTAATATATTCCTGAACGTATTTGTTAATTTTCAAATTAGATCATCATCCGAATGTTCATTGTCGTCTGAAGGGGAGTGGGTCCCCTCATTGACAAAATTAAATGTTCGTTCAATGGCCAGCAGCTGAGCACTAACTTTTATTTTGTCATTTACAGCTGGGTGACTTTTGACAAAGCGCTGTGGTCCATTTTCAGTTATAACCGTGGCTCCATCACGCTTGATATCTTTATCCAGCTTCTTATTTAATTTGACCAGGCTAATATAGCGCTCAACCTTTTCAACTTCAACCAGATCATCAATATCTATCTTGCTCATCAGCTGCTGCTGTAACTTTGAAATACTTACCGGCATCCCATCCCCCCCTTACGTGAAGTTTTTCTCTGAAAATCTCGACGGAACAGCCTTTGCCCCGGTGTTCCATATGGAAAAAAAGCCAAAACTTTTTGACCGGGGGTGTCTCAGAATTTTTTCTTTTTACCTCTACAAAATCCAATCCAATAAATTAAGAAATATGTGATAAACAAGAATAGATATTCGATTTAACTCACCTTCTTTTCACCAACGTTCATCATGCTGCCATTTGTTTGGCTTCTTATTCCTGAAGTCTCTGCCATGTTCTTTGTTATGACAATCAACACAAACAGTCTCCAGGTTATCTTCATCGAGTGCCAGGTCCGGATGATGTTCGAGCTCCTTGATATGGTGAACAACCAACTGGATCTTCTTACGTCCTGCTCTCTCACTGTATTCATTTGTATCAATGCTCAGTCGTCCTTGCCGTTTGCATTCCTGGCATTCATAGTTGTCACGCTTCTTGATCTCTGCCCGCAGCTTCTTCCATTCACCACTGTTATAAAACTTACTCTTTTGTTCCTGTGTTTTATATTCAGTCATGTTCCTGGATCCTACCCACCGAGTGACTTATGTGTAATAGCTAAACATTTCTCACAGTAAAATGTAGCAGAGATATTTCTTATTGCTGGTTTACTATCTGCGTATACATTTGTTATTTGTTTATCTAACACTTGGTATTTGTGGTCACATACTTTCGGCATAGACTTTGGCGCAACAGGTCTTTCTGGCTTATTTGTAAAAGAAGGTTTGTTCATCTTCTTCTCACAGCTCCATTCACTCTTTTATAAGTATCCCTATGCTTACCCATCAGATCTTCTATATCTCTTCTGGAAAGATGTTCTTGCTGCTTCTTCGGCTTTGCCTTTTCCTTTTTATTTCTGCTGGATCGTCTGAGCTGATTAAAATGCTGAATGGTTTCCTTATTTAAATGATCAGCAAACTTCATAGGCTCACCTCAAAAGAACATAAAAAAACGAGCAAAATCATTAAGAAATCGCCCGTTTTTTGTCAGTTTTCTATGTTCTTATGATATCTTGCTTTTTCAATAGATTACATATTTTCACTTGGGTGTAAGTTTTATGCAAGTTATTGAAGTGAAAGAGACTCAGCAAACTTAATCATTCTTATTATTTCAGCATGCTTTTTATAAATATAACTGGCACTGTAATTTAAATCCTCTGCTATGGTCTCCAGTGTCATGCCATCTACGTATTTCATTTTAAGTATTTTATGATCTAATCCTTTAAATTTATCAACAAGACACAACAGCTTTTTCATTTGCTCTCGTTTGAATTGGAGATCAACTTTAATCTTCTCAATAATCTCTTCAACCTTTGCTCCCTTTGAATCTGGTTGTAATTGAATACCGGATAAGTCTCCACCTATCATCCAGCGTTTCAACTCACGTTCTGTTTGTTCAAGGTTAAATTCTAAGTAGGTGATTTCCTCTTCAAGCTTTTGATAATCGCGCAGCCATTCATACAACATGCTTCACCTGCCTTTTTGATGAAAATGCGGTAACAGAAGGTAACAGATAACAAATTCATCTGTTACCGCCTTAGACCCTTGGTACTACTGGGTTTTCATTCACTTTAGGGTCAAAAGGTAACAGATAAACCCCCTTATTTTCTTATATAGAATTACTTCTTTTTTTTATTTAATATTAATAAAGAAAGTAAATCTTCTGTTACCTGTTACCGACACCCCTCAAACCATTGATATGATTGACTTTTTCGAGGTAACAGATAAGGTAACAGGTAACAGATAACGCCTGTTTTTTATTGAAAATCGTCTAAAATGGTCACGTTTTTACCCATTTTCGTGACCGTTTTTTGCCACAATAGATTTTAAAACCCTTGATACATAAGGATGGAGAAAATAATTTTGACCAAAAATGGTCACGAACCTTTGACCATTTCCCCTTTTTCAGGGTGATTTTGGGTGAGCGCGAAAAAAATTACTCACTTTTAATGAAAATGCGTTTGTTTTTACCATCAACTTTTTGTTGTGTGGAAGTGTAACCAAATAATTGTTTTATTTGTTTACTGAAGCTGATATTGCTAACCGGCTGGAAACCATTATCTGAGCAATACAAACGATATTGGTCATACACATCTTTAACCACTCCACGCTCCAGCTGCACATCTTCATTCTGTACAAAGCTGATAATCGGATTGTTTTCTTCTTGGTACTTCGATAGCTCGTCCTCAACAGCTTTGGATTTCGTAAATTGTTTGTTTTCAAGGAGTCGTTTGAGCGCTTTTAATGCTAAGTTCAAAACATAATGCAATGATTCTTCAGATAACAGCTTATCGGTAATGAAAGGATCATAGTCTTCATCATGAACACTGAATTTAGCTTTAAATGGTACAATCTGCAGGCGTCTTCCTAAACCATCCGAATAATCATTAATTCTTGGCATTTCATTGGCAGAGAAAATTAATTTTGCATAGTTAGTGAAATCAAACGGATCTTTTCCTTTTCGCTCCACATTCAAGGTTTCTCCAGTTGATAATTTCTTAAATACCGAGGATTCCTTGATGTACCCCTTTGAAATATCATCACCAATGTTAACAAGCTTCCCAAATAATTCTGCCGTTTTAAATCGCTGATCAAGCTCTCTCAGGTCCAATGAAGATACGTTTTCTGTGCCGGCCAACCTCCGGATAATTTTCAGATAAGATGATTTTCCGTTGGATCCGTCTCCAGTAAGAATAAATGTTGCTGCAAATTCGTTTCTTCTGAAGAGAATGTAACCCAATATTTCTTCTAAGATGGCACGTACTTTTTTATCATTTACTGCCAACTTGCTGAACGTTTTATCTGTCACTTCATAATAAGCGTCCTTTATATAAGCTACAGGAATCTTATTTCTTGTAATAATCTCAGGTGAAAAGTCCATCAGCTGCCATGTTTCTAAATTAAATACTCCGTTTTTCACAGGAACATATTTTGTGGATGCAAAGTGCTTGTCCTTTGCCTTCAGCTGTAGATATGCCAAAGTTTCTTGACGCTGCATGCGTTTTAGTGATGGAATATGTTTGATCATGGCCTCTTCAATGTCAGCCTGGTTGTCTGAGTAAACACCATCTTTATAAATGTGAAGCAAGTTAGCAATCTTGCAAATATGATGTTCATTTATCAAAAAATCACCGAATTTTTCATGTTGAAAAGAGTTTTTTACAAAAAAGGACTCTTTCATAAAGGCGTCATCACGTAAAATTATGTTTAACTCATCTTTACCAACTGGATCCTCTAAGATATAGGTATTAATGATTGAAATCGTTTCTTTAATATCTTTCTTAGCCAATCCTTGCGACTGCATTTTTAAGATATAAGTAAACAATTTATCATTTCGCCCATCTCCAGCTGAAAGCTTGGTCAGGTTTGGATTTTTCTTATGGTAAGGATATAACCAGGCTGGCAGAGGAGCATGATCTTTTACCTTCCGGATCCATTTTCTTGTTTGGCCATTTATTTTTAATGGATCTGCTGTATTTTTGATTCCAAGCTTGTAATCACAGAGAATGCCAATATTGGAATAACACTTTATTTTATTTGCTGTGATATCATATCCCTTAAAATAAAAGTGCATACCTCCGGTTGTCTCCAGGACTGAACATTGAATATTCTTATCCTCCACAATATCCAGAAGTGTTTCCGCATCATCGATATCATCAACATCCACCATGATGAAATCATCTTCCAAAATACCAACAAAGGAATCTTCTTTTCTTGCTGTATTATATGAAAGCAATTTACCACCATCTTTAAATGATGTAGCAGCATGCTTCCCATTCCCCTTTAGATATCCTTTATACAAAATTACTCACCTACTCTCTAATCACAACGTAATTTAAATCTAAAAGGCCGCTTCTTTTGTAGGAATTTCCATTTTAGTGTCGAATATTAGGACAATAGAATGGAGGTGAAACTACAATTGGCAGTTTACTTAATAACTTACGATTTAAATAGTCCTGGTCAAGATTACAATAAACTTTATGAAGAAATTAAAAGTTTTGGAGAATCGAACCATAACATGGAGTCAATTTGGTTTGTTAAAACAAATCTGACACCTAAAACTATGAATGAACGTTTAAAAGCTAAAATGGATAAAAATGATTTTCTTTTTATTTCCGAAGTTACAAAAAACTACTATGGTTTTGCACCGAAAACAATGTGGGATTGGCTATCTTCTCGGGTATCATCCTAATGATTTTGCACCACCTGCTCAGAGGTGGTGCTTTATTTATTCCTTCCCTAAAAACGCATTTATCCGATCTATGGCTAAATCCAAGTACCACCAATAATCAAGTTTCCCCGGAACCTTTGCACCTGTGATATCATCATTGACAATAAAGCAGCATTCCGGAACATACGATATCTTCTCTGATGATCCATTCTTTACTTTCGTTAATTCTTTATCGTTTTTATCTATGCTGGCAAATACGCGGAAAACTTTTTCATGCATCCTCCTGGTGCCATATCTGGCATAATCGTATTTATTGCTGATTTTGACGATCTTTTGAAATTTAATTAGCTGTTTACATCCGAAAATAGTTTCTTCTGGGTCGATGCCTTTAACAAAAAAATTTACTATCGCTTCGTTTACAATGGGAAGGTCATTATCCAGGTTATTTAATTTCTTCACGTATGAGCCTTTTGATTTGTATTTCCCCTCTGAATCTACCAAGATATAATTATTAACATCCTTCTGAATAACCTTAGTAAACTCTTCAAATTCAAGCTCCATTTTTGTCCTTTGCTCCCACTCATAACAAATGTCATCGATTAAATCATAATCATCATAATGTCTTAATTTGACCAGGACACCATCAGTATTAGACTGAATAATATCGCAGTATGGTTCAAGCTTTTCGATTAGATCCAGGAGCAACGTCATTCCCCCGATGCAAACATTATTAGCCATCAGAGGATCATAAAGGCCATTGTATTTATCTTTCATAGCACCGTATGTACCGTTAATGACAATTTTCAATGGTGCCTGGCGCTTATCTTTGGCAGCTTTATATTTAAGTCGTGTGTCACGTATCTCCCTGAACTTTTCCGGGTTTTTGACGTTACGGCTTAGATACCCGTATTCAATCATTAGTGCCGGATAATAACTGGCCACATCAATGTTCAAGAAATGACCTGTTCCATAATAATTACTCCTGGCACCGTGCAAGCCTCCCCAAGCAAATAAATGGGGAACGCCAGCAACATCTATTTCGAAAACCTTGCTATAATCTTTGTTTTCCATATAGAAGTTAAGAACTTCCTTATATTTATCAATTTGCAAAGTGTTTGGAAATGAAAAGTCAAACTCATCATTTCTTGGTACCGTCGGCTGTCTTGCTTCCAAAATTACAGCTGCAAGCTGCGCTTTGGTTTTCGAGACATTTCTCATAGGCAGATTGAACATCTTTAAGAGTTCCATTTGAGACTCAAATTCGGTTATGTTCTCCATGAAAATGTGCATTGTCTCATGTACATCGTGGCGGCAGTATTTAATGACCTCATCAATCTCTTCTTCAGTTAGCTGACGATCAATAGTGAAATTTACAGATGATTCACGAATGTCATGACCCTGGAAACCCTCCAGCTGCTTCAAGGATCGTAGTTTGTTGGTCATAACATCGAAATTGAAAAGCTTTATTTTCCAGAAGTCTTTATAAAACTTCCAGCCAGGTTCTTTTTTAACGATGATCCATTCATTTATCTCCTGAGGAGAAAATCCACAAATTATTGCCTTTAAAATGTACTGATCATAATGCCGGCTATTATAACCAATCCAAATATTTTTCTTTTGTTGGTTGTAATACTCGATTAACGCTTCAGCATTATTTACAAAGACCTTTTCTGATTTTGTATCAGTATCAGTGACAACTACCAGCCAATCGTATTTAAATACCTCAAAGTCATAAAAGAGCATGTCTTCACACCTTGCTTGCAAACATAATATTTAAAATAAAGTGGCAACCACATGTGCAATTAAACCGAAACTTTTCTTTGGATCCCCAACACTTTTGCGAATAGACAACATATCGACATTTGGGACAATATGCTTTATACGTCATTATCTTTCACCTGGAGTACTTGCTCTGCCATCCTCACGCAGGACGCTGCAGTTTCAATTAACTCCCGATAAATACCTTCGGTATCATTTTCTTGCATTGCCTGAGCTACTTCACCAGCCTCTTCCATAATGGTTATAAACCTCATTGGTAGAGGTAACCTTTGCGGATGAAGGGAGTCTTGGCGTTCTCTTTCAGCATCAATATCAGTTAGAATTTTTTCACGTACCTCTTTCATTACATCACTTCCTTCAGTTCATAAAATTCCTCGTATTCATCAGCCCACATAAAGAGCATTCCGGCACTGGATTTGGTTTTCTTATTACAGTTGTCTAAAACAGATTGATACGAACGAAAATTTTGCCTACCAGCTTCCCTTGATGATCTGTATTCATCCACAACATCAAGTGTCTCCGGATCCAGCTTCACAACTCTTTTCGCTTTTGCTTTATGAGCTGTTTTCCGTCCCAACTCTTCCTTACTGATATATTCTAAGTTTTCAAAGTAATCATCAGTGATTATGCCATTTTTATGACGCAGGACTTCTCCAGGCTTTGGTTCATCTAAAAAATGATGAGCAACTAGGTGCCCTACCTTCATTTGTTTGTAATCTCCTTTGAACCAAACCTTTACCATCAAATGTCCTTTCTTTTTATGAAGAAAAGGAAGAATGAAGGAAGAATGCTTTTTATACACACGCTGCACCCTGCCGTAACTTGAAACGAGGAACTTCCCGTCCGATCCTTCAACTTCTTTCCACACTTCTAGGTAATATTTTTCTTTGACATACCATTCTTTTCTTTGCGCAAGGGTTATTGATTCATCAACTAAGTAACAGTTGATTTTTCTTAATTTGGTTCCCTTCGATTTCATCGCTTTAAGACTTGATTTCACTACACCTGCAATATCTAGAACATAATCAAATGTGGTTTCCGTGAGAATATTTGTCCTGGGATCATATAGATAAAGCATCCCTTTTCCTCCTAAGTTACTTTTTCTATCATTTTGTTTCGCTAACTGTTCGGAATGTGCATTACTTAGTTTGTTTTGCTACTTGCTTCATCAAGTTTTCAATGGTTGCGAATAGCCAATTTCTATCCTTAACTTCCATCATCACTCGACCACTTTTAATATTCATGGATGATCTATCCTTAATGGCTTGTAATTTTTTATCAAACAACTAACTCCAGCTCCTTTCGAAGATTGAATTTAGCTCGTTCCAATTTTGCCAATCTTGAAGTGCCTTTAATGTGGTTTGGCTTACCCATAATCGCCATCATAAACCAAGTGGAACTGTCTACGCTGTAAACATCACAATAATCTAATATCTTTCGTGAACTACTGCCTAATAGGTGGAATTTCACTTCTGGATACTGCCAAGAAAGTAATCTTACCCATTCTGAAGCTTCCCACTTGTTTTTGACTGGAACCGTTCCACCAAGTGCCATAAACCGTTCGCCATGATGATAATATTTATCAAGCCATTCTTGATAATCATCACCGTATTGGACAACAGGAATTGGACTAAATCCTTTACGTTTCAGTATTTGGTAGTAGTCATAGGACATTTGATTATCACCAAAAACATCAAGATTCATATAGTGTGAAATGTATTCTTTGTTGCCCTCGATATATTTCATGTAATCAGTTAGAGCAATTCCTTTCCCTTTCGTATAGGCTGAATATGCTCCGCTATCTAATATGATTTCGGGAGTATATCCTAAACGCTCTACATAGTCCTTTAACGGCTTATTTCTGAAGTAGAAATACGATAGCAATAGCCTAGGTGGTTTAACCTCTTGCAAGGCTTCTAATTCGGCTGTGGAGGAATCTACTGCAACATGATAAATCTTGATTTTTAACCCCTCCCTTTACTTCGCTTAATATGTCTACAGCGAAACACTTTGCTTATTTTGTTTCGCTAAATTTTCGTAATGCGCAACAACTGCCATCAAAAATTATTTTCTTTTTCCAATTCCTCTACCCACTTTGCCAAATCTTCATTTTGTTTCAAAATGCCTATAATCTCCATGGCGTTCTTTTGAACCTCTTTTGTTGTATCTTTAGAATGTTCCTTCATTTGTTTTATTTTCTCAGCACTAAGCACTTCTAACTCTTTACTTAAATGCTCTACACAATCTTTCATTGAGTGACTGATATAATAACCCTTTTTGTAATAATTGATATACGATTCAAGTATTGATTCAATCGTATATGTGTAATTGCGTTTTACGATAAATTTTTCTACATTCTTTTTTGCTTGCTTTTTGTCCATATACAAACAATCCCCTTTCCTAATGTCGCTTTTTATGTCAATAATGCATAAAGCAATTTATCCTGGACATACTATCTGCACGAGCAAGGGCGCACTCCACCTTTTAAACTCCATTTTGATTCCGGTCCTTGCTCGCACCCTTTTTGATATATAGGCATATAATGCAGGGCACACATTCAAACACCTTATCAACATGCCGCTATTTTGCGGCTTTTTTTGCGTATTAGTTTTAATTTTCCGGGCAAATTATCTATGTGAGCAAGGGCTCTTCCACTTCAGACTCCATATTTCTGACCCTTGCTCAATCCAATAATAGGTTCGTGCATTATAGAGTAAGGGCAAATCAATTTCTCCTGCAGCATTGAAAAAGTTTCAGCCCTTACTCGCAACATAATGCTTATTTAGTTTCTTTTTTCGGTTTAACAGGCTGTACGGTATGGGAAACTCCTGTTTCAAGCGTAAACATTGCAGATTCTTCTAAAGCTTGATCATAGTTAGAAAAAACTCTGACAATATCCATTTCTTTCCCTTCACCAACACAAACTCCCCAATACTGCTTATTTTCCATTTGACTTCTCCTTTCTGATTAACATTTTTACTCTTTTGTTTCCCTCCAACCCCGGCCATCCAGCCACCGTTCAATACTTGCTACAAAGATATCTAATCCACCCGATATACCTTTTTTATCAATGTGAAGGGCATAACCAGAGAAGTCCGGCCCCTGATAATGACAAACGCCATTGTACTTGTTGTGCTTCTGGATCAGCAGCCGTTCCTTCCCTCTGAAAAATTCCATCTCCTCGCCCTGTTTTAGATCAATGATTTGATCTTCCAGGGCGAAGGAGAACAAATCAAGCTGTTTCATGACCCACCTGTCACTCTCCTGCCGTACAAGTCATATTTTTCTAACTGCCAGTAAACGACATTAATATCTATCCCTAATTCAATGGCAATCTGGAAAGAGGTTTTACCCTCTCCCCATAACCGCACCAGTCGCGATAAGTATTCATCATTCCACTGTCGCATTTGCAATTCGACTGCAGCTTCATATTTATAATCAATCGGGCAATCTTCCCACAAGCAAATTTGGAGAAGTTGCTCTTTTGTGGCGTCTTCAAAATGGATACTGTTAATAACATCTTTTTGCATACGGCCACCTTCTCTATTTATCTTGTAAAACACCGGCCTTAACAAATAAGTTTCTCCAAGCCCGATCTGTTCTTTCTTTACGACGACGAGCAAGTGATTTTCTTAATCGTCTTTTCCGTTTCGTTTTGTTGACCATTAAAACCACCCACTCCCACCACTAGGAACATTTACTTCTCTGTAGGAATCCTTGGAAAGAGCCTTTCTCCTTCTTTGTAATTCACACGCTGCAGCATACCGATCTCTCATTCTCTCGTTCTCATTAGTTGCAATCTCATATAGTTGCTGATCTGTAGCCTTTGATAAATCCATATCAGCACACCCTTACCTTTCGTATATTAAAAGGGAGCCCAGTGAGCTCCCCCTATTCAATTATTCAACTTCAAATATTTCAATGATCTTGAATGTATCAAACCCATCTTTATTCGTGCCTTTTTCAAGCAGATATTCAAATTGCCCATCAATTTCTTCATGAATATCTAAGATCAAATCAGCATAGGCCCCGAATCCAGTGAATTTAACATCATCCTTTTCGCAATCCCAAAGTGCACGCAGCATTTCATTATTTTGGTGTACTTGAATGCCAAATGCTTTATCATTTTGCGGCTGCATTACTTTGTTATAGAAAAGGCGCTGGTTTTCATAATCGCCGTCCACAACCTTGAACCAGATTGATAACATTGGATCACCTTTGGACGATTCTTTAAGCTCCATCTTTTCAACTTCAACCTCGTATTGACCATCTGGAAGTGGTTCTAGATTGCCACCACCATTTTCCTCAACTTCTTTCACATCTTCAGCTAGTGCTTCCAGATCTACCTGCTTATCGAATTTATCCCAATTAAATTTTTTATCTTCTGCCATTATTGTTCATCCTCCTCGTCATCGTTGCCAATTTGAGACCCATCAAAATCTTCATCCTCGTCATGATTTACAGAAACAGTACCATCAGTGCCAATGCTATATTCAACACCCTCATGTTGTTCTTCTGGCTCTTCCTTCTTAGAAGGTCCACTTTCCATAATTTCACGAGGAGTGTCATAACTGAAAGCCAGGTCAACCAAGAAATAAGTGCCGTATTTATTGTGCTTTTCGCTAATTTTGAAAGATGTTAAATAGATATCCTCCTTTGCTTCTTCAACAACTTTTTCAGCCTCTTCACGAGTATCAGCGTAATGCTGCTCTTTTGTATTAAGTTCTTTAACTGCCATTTTTTATTACCTCCAAATAGTTTTATAGTTTAATTTCTAGAGCGACGGCGACGAGTACGAGCTGGTTTTTCATCTTCTTTAGCTTCCGAAGTATCTTCTTCACCTGGCGGTGTGTCATCTTCAGCTGGCTTACGGAAACGGCGCTGGCGTGCAGGCTTTTCTTCTTCTGCAGAAGCATCCTCTGTTTTGCGGGAACGTCTTTCACGCTTTGGTTTTTCTTGAGCAGGTGATTCTTGCTCACCATTTTCTTCTGACCAAGCTTCATACTCCTCTTTAGTACGAGGATCATATATGTCTTTATCCAAGAAATCGAGAGACTCACCTTTTTTAACTTTAATGAAATCACCGGTTCCATCGTGTTCAAAGTACATTGTTTTTGTTGCTATATTTGCACTTTCAGGCTCTTTTTCTTCTTTCTTAGCTCGTCCAGTACGTTTCGGTTTCTCTTTGGTTTTAGCTGCTTTTCCGTCCTGGGCAGCTGTTAATTCTTCAATGAAAGCATCATATTCAAGTGGAATAGTATCGACTTGCCAATTGAATCTACCGCCACCGAATACATTTTGTTTTTTCTTCAGCTGCAAGAATCGTTCGTCATCTGAGTTAACAAAGGCTCTTAAAGTGAGGTCCACTGTACCAGTAAGGAAATTTGCTGTTTTATCGTCAATGTTAGGTTTATAAGTGGTTCTCTTACCTCCACCCTTTAAAGTAATTTCAGTAACGATTTCCTTGCTGATATATACAATTTGGTAACCAAGGGCCTTTAATCGTTTGATGGCATTGTTAAACTCTAATTTAACTTTGTCCCATCCTTTACCATAACCACCATCGGATTCATGTTCCCATCCATTCTTATCAAAAACATATACACGGCAGTGATCACGTAAGTCTTCTACTAGATCGATAGCAACTGTTTCAAAATCATTATCTTCAGTTTCTAAGTCACTAATTGTGTCCAAGAATAAGTCCCATGCCAATTTACGATTGGTTACACGGCCAGTCTTTGTTACTTCATCTTTAATTCTGATAACTGGTGCTGTGGTATTATCTGTGTTCCCATCAGTATTTAAGAAAAGTACATTTGGGAACTGATCAATAAAAGTTGATTTTCCAACATAACTATCAGCGTAAAGCCACAGATCCGGCTTCGTATCGATCTTTCTTTCACGACGTTCATTTTTAGGCAATGCCATTAAAATCTCTCCCTTATCATTTTCTATAGCTTCCAAGTAATTGGGCCTGAACCGCGGGTTGCAGCTGAAGCATTTTCCACTGGCATTCTTTTTAGAGAAATCAGTAGTTTTCTCAATCTTGTCCATGCTGTTCTTGAAGTAAATGGACTCCATTTCATCAAATTCAATTGGGACAAAATTAACTTCTGATTCTTCAACTGTTTCAACCAGGCGTTTACGGAAATGGAATAGATCCTCTTTTTCCTTTTGCTTTATGCTTGTCTTTGGTACGAATAGAAAAGCCAGCTTTTTAACATTGAACCCATCTTGCTCTAAGTAGTCTTTGTAAATATGTAGCTGTCCGGATCCTAAATAGTTTTTAATGTTGTTTGAATACTTGAAATCCATTACCATGCAAGTGCCATCAGGTGCCTTTATAATCAGATCCACAAACCCCAGATACCGTTCATGATCGATTTTATATTCATGGATAAACTCACAATCTGAGAAATTCTGAATTAAGAAATCTTTTACTTTGGGAATGAGTATTTCTAACTTCATTCCTTCTTCAATAATGGCATCCGTTAATACAGGAAAAGCATTGTAGTATTCATGAAGAGCAGTCTCCACATCGTGCTCTATTCCAGAGTGCAAAGCGCGGCCAATTATTAAAGGATTATCAGCATCTAATTTTGGAATTTCAGTAAGCTGCTGATTGTATCTAAGATCAAAGTGATAGGGACAGTCATTGAATAATGAAACCCGGCTGTAACTGTATTGGCTCATAACTTAGCCACTTCCATTAATGCTTCATTGGAGACTTTGATCTGGTCCAGATAGCTTTTCAAGTCTTTAACAGCACCTTTGTTTACCAATAACTCATTACGAGCTATAAATTTCAAAGCGCTATGAATGGTCTTTGAATAACCTTTGAATCGCCATTTCGTGACTGTCTCTTTTTTAATTGGATTGAACACTTCTTCCAACCGTTCAACCACTACATTTAGACTGTCATATTCTTTAATACGGACATTGCCAATTTCGATGAGGATAGCTTTCTCTTTAGTTTCAGTCACCCAAACCACCTCACTTTCCAAGACTCAAAGTCTTTTGGCCGAAGTACATAGCCCTCTCCACCTGAGTCTTTTATTTTCCGGATATTGTACAGCTGCAGTTTACTGGCCGTACCCACATCGGTTTTTAATTCAATGCCATGGAACTTTCCATCGATGCAAGCCAAGATATCCGGTATTCCTTCTTTGGTGTATTGGCTGCCGGCCCAATACTTTACATGCCATACCTCTTTATCTTTTAGAAACTTGATGACTTTTTTCTGAAAGGCAGATTCTCTCATCTGATGTCACCCCAATCTAACTTGGAGCCACAACCTGGACAATAATTGAATTCTTCTTCCAAAAAAGTTTCACAATTATCACAGAACGGTTCTGACTCATCACCTGCAGAAAAATAACTTTGATAAGCTTCAGTCCATTGGACTTTCACAGTTTTTACTATTTTTAAAGGCATTTATTTAACCTTGATTGTTAAACTTGCACTACGGTTAGTGACTTTAGGATAATCAGCCATGAGCTCTGCATAATGTTCAGGCTCTTCATTTTTCAATCTAGTCGTATCTAAAGATTTACTTGTACTTGCTGCTGTTCTAGTGATTTTAAGAAGATCATTATCAATCGACTTAATGCCAAACTCATCCATTGCCTTGCCAAGCACTTCTTTTAGTTTGGCGGTTTGATCTTTTAATAATTTTTCCTGTTGAATATGCTGTGCAACATTTGCCATCAATAACATGTGTTTGCTCTCAAATGCCTGTAATTCATTACTCATTACTTGTCACACTCCTTCAGAACGATTTTCATATTTTCAAGGGACGGTTCCAGGCGTTTAATTTTTCCGTAAACAAGATCAACCTCATGGATACTTTTTAATGTTTCAGGGTCTTCCGACAGGAAATCACGGTCTCCAGATGCAATGCGGCCAATTAGGCTTTTCACTTCTGTATCGCGTTCATACATATGAACTTGATCCTCATTAAAATGACCTCTGTTCTGCCTTGTGACAACCAGATATCTTTTTAACACTAAAGCTCAACTCCTTAACTAGAGTACTTGGCAAAAGCAACGCCATTATCTTTAGCTAATTTTTTACGTTCCCTACGATTTAAAATCTGACCATAATCTTTTTTGATTGCTGCAGAAACAGCCGATATTCCAAGTTCACCAGGTTGATAGGGTTGTTTGGTACTACGTGGTGCTTTAGGTCTAGAACCTTTTTTCATTTCCGCGAAATCACGAGCAATCCCAGCTTGTTTGGCTACCCTAAAAGCTTGCATTTGGTCTATAAATCTTCTTAAAAAACTCATTCCATTTCCTCCTTCTCGAATAGAGCATCTGTATAATCTTTTCGCTCCTTCAGGACATCAAGCATGCGCCACTCAATGGATCCATCTGTGAGCAGGAAATAATAAAAGCATGGTTTCTCCTGGCCTATCCTGTGGATCCGTTTCTTGCTCTGCTCAAACAGTTCGCTCTTATCCGTGAGGGTAAAGTAAACGATCTTGTTTGCTTTCTGCAGGTTAAGACCCATGGCTCCAGCCTGGTATTGAATGAGCGTTATGGAGTCTCCACACTCCTCATAAGCAGACAAATCTTTTTGATCACCATTTACTGTGCTGATCGGCTTATTAATTAAATCCACTAATGCTGCGTATTCCTTTTTAAAGTTGTAAAAGATGATCATTCGATCATTTGTGCTATCGATTAAATCTTTTACATACTGCAGCTTGTTTTGGTTATATGCTCCGGCTAATTGGCGAAGATACAATTTCTTAGCAGCTGGGGTATCACCGATTAACTCTTCCTCACCAATCTCAATGATGTGGTCCTTGGCAAACTGCTTGTATCCTTTGGTTCCTGGTATCTTTACGATTTGGTCATTAACTGCAGGAAGATCAAAGACCTCTTCCGTCTTCATAAAGATGGCACCATATTGCCGAAGCTTTGCTTTCAAGCGTTCCACATTTTTATAACCGGTGATGACAAACTTTTGATTCCGGTCATCCCATTCCTGGACAACAAATTGTTTTAAAAATAGCTTTTTAGTAATCTTCCAACCTAACAAATGCAGTTGTGACCATAACTCCTCATACTTCCCACCTGTAGGTGTTCCGGAAAGAAGGATTACATTGTCAGCTGCAAGCTTCAAAATGAATTTACTCCGATTGGATGATTCATTTTTAATCATGGAGGACTCGTCCATCATTAAAGTAAAATTCCTTAGCTTTAATAATTCCGGCCGTCTCCAAACCTTGTCATAGTTAATGATTAAGACACTTTCTGGAGGAATATCCTCAATTCGCTGCTGATCAAAAACAATAACTTCATAGTCATAAAACTGATGGAAATGATCTTTCCAATCATCGATCTTTGATTTTTGACAGATAACAAGATTGTAAGGAGTATTAAGCTCCCACATCTTTTCTGATCCAACAAATGTCTTTCCCAGACCCATATCCAAGTAATAAGCAACTCGGTTTTTTTCATATGTGTCATCCAATGCTCGTTCCTGGTGTGGAAAAAGTTTCATTTACATCACATCGTTTCGTGCTATACTTTCAGTGTGTGTTATTAATTATGTGCCCTTCAGTTGCAGCTGATGGGCTATTTTTCTAGTTCGACATCATCTAAAGAAACCCAATACTCTTCTCCTGTACCATCTGCGACACGAACATCCACAGAACCAACAGATGGGTATTCAACAGCATCTACCACAGAAAAGTTTTTTGTGATTGAACCCTCTAAGCCGATTAGGTCCGTTCTTTTAATTACCTCCATTGCTCTCACCTCCCTTCAAATATGTAAAACCAATTAATCAATAGGGTTATCAAGCATGAATTGAACAGTTACAATTTCGCGCAAGCTTGTGCTGTATTTGATGTTTTCCAGCTTTGTGTGCCAATCACCGTCAGAAACATGTGACATTACCTCTTTACTCACTTTTCTCACCTCCCTAAAGGTGAAATTTAAAAGAGCATTATATTTTCTTTACTCTTCGTGGCAAATGTTCCGGGTTATTACAGTAAGATTCACCATATTGTTTGTAATTGAAGTCCTTCCTTTTACAAACCGGACAAACTTTTTCTTTATCCTTTGTTTTCAAAACCTTCACCACCTTCCATTTACTCAGCCCAACCCTTGGCCTTTCCAACTGCAAAACCAGCGAATAACAATGTGATAAAGACGATTCCAAAGCATCCAATACCAAACACGTCAGGTACCTCCAAATGCATAAATTTTTTATTCCAATAGATTTCCTTCCGGTATAATAAAATTGGGAGGAGGTGGTAAAATGAAACTCATAGAAGTTTTGAATAGTTTGTCGCCTATCAATGCAGAAAAACATGGACTGATAATTGACTTTCCGGATATAATTCAATCTTGTAAACTACTTGGCCAGGACTCGAGTGAAATGATCGAAGTTAAACTCCATGAATTAGAAAAACAAGGGCTAATTAAAGTTGTTTGTATGGATGATCCTGGCTTTGAAAATTTAGTCATTGGTGTCAAATTAACTAAATGGAACGATTCCTTGTGATTTTCCTTACCGGTCATCATAATTAGATTTTTTCTCAGCCTCTGTTAAAGCAGGGGCTGATTTATATTGTTCACCATGACTTTACGTCGTTATGATTTTAGAACTAAATTCGTTCATCAAGTTTCGCCATGTTGGTAAAAAGATAAGGCTGCTAATCAGCCTAGCTTGCAAGTTCTTAATTTTCTACATAAGTTAGATATGTCCGAAGTTTCCCATCTTCCAGAGAGACCTTTCTCTCGTAATGATTTAAAAAATGTGGGTCCTCAATGGTGTCTCCTTTCTGTTTAAGGACCCAAACTCTTGAATCATTTAAAAGATCAGATAGTCCAGCTGGGATAGGGATGCTATGACCCTCTAATTTGATATGAGTGACTTCTAGGTCCTCCATTAATTTCAATTTACTTTCTCCCCTCCACCTTAAGTAGTTGATTCATCACCATTTACTCTACTTAAAGTAGAACCCTGGTTAAAAAAAATACAATCATAACTCATTTCTAAGATATCCGATAGCTTCTTTGCTTCTCTAACAGTAACTTCATCTGGATGCTTCTCCATCTTGCTGTATGTTTGCACATGGACTCCAAGCTTACTGGCTATCTCCCTCTGTGTAAAACCTTTTAGCAACCTAGCCTGTTTCAGTGTGAATCTCACCGTTCTCACCTCGCTTTTCACCTTTCACAATCACATCTTATTCTACTTTTAGTAGATTGTCAACGATAAAATTCTCACGAATTTCTACCTTGAAAATAAGCAACTTAAATAAAAGTAGATTTTTTTCGATATAATGTTGAACATTGTCTACTTTTAGTTTATATTAATCATATAAATAGTGCCGGAGGGAAATAAAGTGAGTATAGGAAAAAATATTAAAAAGTTGAGAGAACTACATAATTTATCACAAAAAGAACTTGCAGAAATCGCAGGAGTATCTGATAAAGCAGTCTCTACTTGGGAGAACGAACTTAAAGAACCTCGTATGGGTACTATTCAGAAAATCGCAGATCATTTCGGAATATTAAAAAGTGATATCATTGAGGACCAAAAAGTAAATAGATTGAATAATGACACTCTCAATGCGGATTCCATTCCAGTTCCTTTATTAGGATCAATAGCTGCTGGAGTTCCATTGGAGATGATTCCAGTAAAAGAAATGGTGAATGTACCAAGAGAAGTTGCAGAAACGTATCCAGAGGCTTTTTTAGTCCAGGTAACGGGAGATAGCATGAATAAAATTGTTCCTTCAGGAGCTCTTGCATTGATTGATCCTACAGAAGAAGTTAAAAATGGTGATATTGCTGCTGTTACAGTCAACGGATATGATGCAACTTTAAAAAGGTTTTATAAATTTCAGGATGGAATTACATTAGAACCTGAAAGTTATAACCCTGAAAACTCTACTCAGTTTTATAGTTCTAAAGAGCAAGAATACAACCCAATCCATATTAAAGGAAAATTAGTTTGGTACATGGCACCTTTAAACATTAAATTTTAATCCAGGTGATATATATGACAAAAGCTGCTATCTATATCCGCGTCAGCACTCAAGACCAGGTTGAAAACTATAGTATAGAAGTACAAAAAGAACGGTTAGAAGCATTTTGCAAAGCGAAAAACTGGGAAATTCATAACATTTATATTGACGGTGGCTACTCTGGAGCATCACTTGACCGTCCTGATCTTCAGCGTTTACTTAAGGACTTAAAGACCATTGATGCTGTTGTAGTTTATAAATTAGACAGATTATCCAGGTCTCAAAAAGATACACTTGAACTGATTGAGGAACATTTCTTAAATAACAAAGTTGATTTTGTATCAATAACAGAAACACTTGATACATCTACACCTTTTGGAAAAGCAATGATCGGCATTTTATCTGTATTTGCTCAATTGGAACGCGAAACCATTGCTGAGCGTATGCGAATGGGGCACATAAAGAGAGCTGAAAATGGACTTAGAGGAATGGGTGGAGATTATGACCCAGCTGGATATTTGCGAAAAGACGGGAATTTAATTATAAACAAGGAAGAAGCAGCGCATATACAAAGAGCATATGATCTGTATGAGCAATCTCACTCAATAACACAAGTTCAAGAAATGCTTAAATTAGAAGGCTATAAAGTTTGGAGATTTAGACGGTACCGGGACATCCTTTCGAATCCTTTGTACATAGGACTTGTCAGTTTCGCCGGCAACCTATACGAGGGACAACATGAATCAATTATCTCTAAAGACCAATTTGAACGCGTACAGAGGCTCCTGGAAAGGCACAAGGGTAATAACGCCCACAAGGCTAAAGAAAGCTTACTATCTGGATTAATCAAATGTGAGCATTGTGGCGAAAGTTTTGTATCTTATAGTACAGGCATATCGAAGAAGAACCCCAAAAAATATTATTACTACATGTGTAGGGCCAGAAGATTCCCTTCTGAATATGACGAGAAGTGCAACAATCAGAATTGGAGCAGACCAAAATTAGAAGCTCTAGTTATAAATGAACTTAAGAATCTTACCATCGAAAAAAGCCGTTCAAACAAAAAAGATCGTATTGTTAATTATGAAAAACAAATAAAAGACATTAACAAAAAAATTGAACGACTTATTGAACTATACACCACAAATTTGGACATGGATAAAGATATATTAAATAAGCAAATGAATAAATTAAACGAAGAAAAAAAGAAGGTTCTAGAAAAACAAAAAGAGGCAACACCAGCTGCAGAGGAAATTACAGATGATATGCTAAAAGATATCCAAGTTGCTTTTGACGAACTGGACTTCAAAGGTAAACAAATCGTAATTAATAAATTCATTAAAGAAATTAAAATAGATGACAAGAACGTCATAATTGAATGGCGTTTTTAATAGCAATAATTTTTATGTATTCATATCGGGCTGTTCACACAGCCCATACGAGGAGTTCCTTACTTTCAATCACAGCCTGCTTTACCTGGTCAGAGGCAACCTGCTGTCCAGGCGATAGGGTGCCAGCCCATTCCAAGGGATTCCCGGTTAAATCCCGGACAGAATCTGGACCGCACCATCCAATCAGAGGAGTGCACTCACTGACCCGTCCCATCATGATGCATTTCCGGCAGTAAGTACATTCTTTCTCACCGCATCGGGCACAGGGAAAACTTGCGAATAGTGAACGATCTTTATTGCCGCACCTGGCACAAACTATCTTGCTTTTGGTCTTAATTATCCCTTTTCGGTAAGAAATATAGCTATTTTCATAGTGCTGATGGATTTCTTCAATTGAATGCGGTAAGTTTTCGAATAGAAGCTGTTTTCCGTAGAGGATTCTCTGGAGTTCTTTGTTATATGAATAGTTTTCGTTGAGTGGCGGCTCTGGAATGTTGTCAATGGAGGAAATCGGGAGGCTTTCTGGAGGAAAATCATTTATGTATGGGGTCATTTTTCGATTAAATCTCAAGGGATCACCTCAATGTTAATTTCTTTGCAGGTTTTGCGGTTTTATTTGCAAATTCCCGATTTTATTTGCAGATTTGGACAAGTTATTTGCAAAATCAAGCCTTCTATTTGCAAGATTCCTGAATCTAATTGCAAAATCCCTACATCTACATCACCCCTCTCAAAAAATCTGCGCCACCCTAAGAATGGCGCACTCAAACAAAACTTACTTCTTCACCCAGCCAAACCCCATAGCACCTTCACCTAGATGGGTTCCAATGACCGGACCAAAATAGCTGATCATAAATTCAACATTAGGATACTCTGCCTCAAGCTCAGCTTTCCACTCTCGAGCTTCTTTTTCACGATTGGCATGGATAATAACTGCCTGATACGGCTCACCGCTTTTCACATCTTCCCAGAAAAGGTCAACCATTCGCTTCATCGCTTTTTTACGCGTGCGAATTTTCTCGAACGGGACAATTTTCTTATCTTCAAAATGAAGCAGCGGCTTCACCTGCAGCAGGCTGCCGATCAATGCCTGTGCGCTGGACAAACGTCCTCCACGCTGAAGATGCGATAAATCATCCACCATGAAATAAGCCCGAATGCTCTTTTTCATTTCCTCCAGGCGCTCAACAATTTCCTGTGGCCCCTTACCGGCAGCGGCAAGCTCTGCAGCTTCCATCACATAAAACCCCTGCACCATACAGCTGATTTCGGAATCAAACGGAAAAACCTGAATATCCTCCACCATGCTCCCAGCCGTAACTGCCCCTTGGAACGTCCCGCTAATGCCGCTCGACAAATGGATCGAAATCACCGCATCATACTCTTTCGATAATTTCTCAAACAGCTCGGCAAACTCGCCCACCGGAGGCTGCGAAGTAGTCGGAAGCTCTTTATGCTTCACTTCTTCATAAAAGTCTGCAGCCGTAATTTCTACTTCTTCCTGGTAAGTTTCACTGCCGAAAATAACACTCAGCGGAATCATATGTATATTTAACTTTTCTCTTATATCCTTAGAAATATATGCTGTACTATCTGTTACAACAGCCGTTTTCATAAATAGAGTTACCATCCTTATCTTTTTTCTCTACTGTATGTTCATGTTCCATTTTATATGATAGCATGAGAAATTGCATTAAGTTTAGAGCCGTCAATAAATAGATTTAATGATTCTACTCCTTAGTGCCCACCTCGCAAAACTGGTATATTTTCACATTCAAACGAATAGAGGTATGTGATAAAATTCCTCTTGTGTCTTTATTCCGTAAAGGAGCTGTAACATTTGAACAACAACACTTCTTTTACAAGCAAAACCAACTCGAGCAACTATACTCTAGAAACACTCCATCAAATTCTTAATATGGAGTTAAGCAAATACAAAGTTATAAAAGTTCCAAACATAAATCACTCCCTAAGTGGTGCGGAGCTTGCTTCTTGGCTCATTGACAGCGCATCTCCACAAGAACTTGAGGAACTTGTTTTCATGTTAAACCAGGCAAAAAAGCGATCATCCAATACAAAAACCATTTTCCAAATTGCCGCAGCCGCTCTGATAAAATAAAAAGCACGCAATGGCATTATTACCATCTGCGTGCTTTTTCGACAAAAATCGGGTGGTGCCTGTCACCTATCTCACTTCAACCCAGCCATTCTTAATCGCTACTACAACGGCTTGTGTACGGTCATTTACATTCATCTTCTGCAGAATGTTGCTGACGTGGTTCTTAACCGTTTTTTCACTGATGTAAAGAGCTTCGCCGATTCCGCGGTTGCTTTTTCCGTCAGCAAGCAGCTGAAGGACTTCACATTCGCGGCGTGTCAGCAGGTGAAGCGGACGGCGGATTTCGATTTGTGACGAGTAGCCTCCGCTGCTTCCTGCTCCTACAGCTGATAAGCGGCGGTATTCGTTGACAAGGTTATGTGTGACCTTCGGATGCAGGTATGATCCTCCATCTGCCACAACTTTTACTGCTTCAACTAATGCATCAGCATCCATTTCTTTCAGCAAGTAGCCGCTTGCACCTGTCTTCAGCGCATGTGTAACATAATTTTCATCATCGTGGATGGATAGGATGATGACCTTTGAATCAGGATGCTTTTCAATTAATTGGCGAGTTGCTTCCACACCATTCACATTCGGCATGTTAATGTCCATGATGACAACATCAGGATTATACTCTTCCACCAATGAGATAGCTTCAGCTCCATCATCACCTTCTGCTACTACATCAAATGATCTTTCAAAATCTAAGATGCGTTTTACCCCTTCTCTGAACAATTGATGGTCATCAATTATGACAATCTTTGTAGTCAATTGCTTCGCCTCCCAAATTCTCCGGTTAAATGTTTTCTCTATTTATAATTTCTACAAGTTCAAAGGTACCTGGATAATGACAACCGTGCCTTTTCCCGGCTTGGAATCGATGGAAAGCTGCCCCTCAAGAAGCTCAACTCTCTCTCTCATCCCAATGATCCCAAAGGACTCAGTCTTTCTTTCCCGGATATCAAATCCTCTGCCGTTATCTTTAATGATGACGGCTACCCTTGCCTTATTAATCTCCAATTTCACAATAATCTCGGCGGCCTCTGAATGCTTCAGTGCATTTGTAACAGATTCCTGAATTAGCCTGAAAAGTGCGACCTCATACTGAGATGGGAGCCTCTTTTCTTCTCCAAGATTGGAAAACCTGATTTTAGTAGTGCTATGATATTCTTCGATTGTCTGCAGGTATTTTTTGAGGGTAGGCACTAATCCCAAATCATCAAGTGCCATTGGACGCAAGTCATAAATGATCCTCCGCACCTCGTATAAGGCACTTCTGACCATTTTTTTGAGGCTTTTGATTTCTGTAATTGCCTCGTCCCCGCCCCTTTCTTTATATACCCGTTCAATCAAATCGGATCTCATCATGACATTGGCCATCATTTGTGCTGGACCATCATGGATTTCTCTGGACAGCCTTTTTCGTTCTTCTTCTTGAGCTTCAATTATTTTTAAGCCAAATTCTTGCTTGATCTTTGCATCTTCTATAATTTCACCCATTTGTTTAAGGTCACTTGTAAGATAGCTCATGACTACAGAAATTTGTGAAACAAGCGCTTCTGCTCTCTCGATCGTTTCACCAACACCGATCAGCCTTCTCTCGATATCATCTCTGCGATCACGCAGCTGTTTTTCCAGCTGCCGGTTCATGGACAAATCCATTTGCAGCTGATGTGCCTTCTCGTATGCATCCCGAACCTCTGATTCGGTGTAATTCTTGAAATGCATGCTGACTTCTGATAAACGCTTGCGGGCAAACCTGGTTTGAACCTCCAGTTTGTCCCCCTCATCAATTGTCTTTAACACCATTTGCTTAACTTCTCTTAACTCTTCAGTAAGGGTTTCATAGTCTCTGCGGCACTGCTCGCCGATTCTGAATATCTCATCCTTACTCGTTCCTACAGTGTCTACCATCTTTTGCAATATAAGATCAAGGGTTTTTGTATCAAACTTCTTTATGTTCATGTAAAACCTCCAAAAGGAAACAATTCCTTTCGCATCTATTATACCTGCCATATATTGTAGCTTGTAATAGTAAAGGTTACTATATCCGTATTATGAAAACTATGCCAAAAAGGCAAAAAATCGATAGAAAGACTCAATCTTGTTTTTCTCACCCGTGTCTTATATCCTATATATATTGATGGTAAACCTTTTAACTGAATTTTATACAGAAGTTATTGCATAAAAGAAATTCCCCTATGAGAATATTTCCTATTATACCATCTCTAAAAGTTACCTATATTAAAGTTTCATTACAATCACTTGAAATCTAAATTTATCGATTATTGTCGTTTTATAATGAAATATGTATTTTCTCTTCATAATGTAATTGAAAGGAGCTGCAGAAGTGCTGCCCCGTTATTTAACAGTCAAAAGTACAGGCGAACATGAGATCATTATTCAAAAATCAAGGTTCATTGCTCATATAGCACGAACAGAAACTGAGGCGGAAGCCCAAAATTTCATACAGGAAATTAAAAAGAAGCATTGGAACGCCACTCATAATTGCTCAGCCTATTTAATTGGCGAGAATGATCAGATTCAAAAAGCAAATGATGATGGGGAACCCAGTGGGACAGCAGGTGTTCCCATATTGGAAGTTTTGAAAAAAAAACAGCTTAAAGATACAGCTGTTGTCATAACCAGATACTTCGGCGGAATAAAATTAGGTGCAGGCGGCCTGATCCGTGCTTATGGGAAATCAGCTTCCGATGGAATTAACGCTGTCGGAATTGTTGAAAGAAAACTGATGCGCGTCATGCATGCAAAAGCAGAATATACATGGCTCGGAAAGCTTGAAAACGAACTCAGGTCTTCCGCTTATACACTCAAGGATATTTTATATTTAGACCGCGTTGAAATACTGACATATGTAGAAGAAGGCCAAACAGAAATTTTTTCTGAATGGATAACCGAATTAACCAATGGACAAGCGGAAATTTCGCAGGGAGAACTGCTATACTTAGAGGAAGAAAAATAATATTCTCAACACTTATTTACGAAGGAATAAAAATTCGGTAAAATATACTATTGCATGAAACAAAATTCCTTTTCAAACCAATGATAAAGTAGGGATATAATGTCTGTTTCGAGATCAAGAAAACGAAAGATTAGAAGAAAACGCTTCTGGCGTGTCATAGTACTTGCCCTCTTTCTGACGATTATTGGCGGAGGGACTTTCCTGGCATATGATCTTATATATAGTGCCAATAAAGCAACAAGTGAAATATATCAGGAACTGGACAGTGATAAGATTGGAAATCACCGGACAGATGAAGTGGAAATCTCCAAGGATCCTTTTAACATTCTATTAGTGGGGATTGAAGATCAGGAAGGCGGCGAGCGATCCGATGTCCTGATGCTCGTAACCGTAAATCCTCAAACTGAAGAGGTAAAAATGCTGAGCATCCCTCGGGACACACGGACATACGTGCCCGAAGTCGGCTATAATACAAAGATTACCCATTCTTACAGCAACGGAGGCATTGAGTCTACCATCACGACAGTGAATGAACTGCTCGATATTCCAATTGATTATTATATTACAACAAACTTTGATGGCTTTGAGGATATTGTCGATACATTAGGCGGAATTGATGTTGATGTTCCATTTACCTTTAAAGCACAGCTGACCGATAGCTTAAAATGGAAGACTTTCCGTGAAGGAAATATGGAGCTTAACGGGAATGAAGCTCTGGCATATGTAAGGATGAGAAAAACAGATCCAAAAGGCGACATGGGAAGAAACGAACGCCAGCAGCAAGTGATTAAAGCCATTGTCAATAAAGGAACATCTTTCAGTACGATTACAAAGATCGACGATATCATGGAGGACTTAGGGGCAAATGTGAAAACAAACATCCCGCCTTCTAAATTTGCAAGCTTCGTCAAGCTCTATTCTAAAATCAAAAATACAAACATCGAGAATTTAACCTTAAAAGGCTATGATGAATATATCGATGATGTATATTATTACATTCCTGATGAAGATTCCATTTCTGAACTAAGCTATGAACTTAATGACACTCTGGGCAGCAGTACAGATAGCTATACAGCTGAAGAGGAATCATGGCAAACCGATCAGCAGGAAGATGAGTATTAAATATGGACAGAAGAGTACACGCAATGTGTGCTCTTCTTTTTTTACCATTATTTTCTACGGGTATTTTGAACTATCTTTTCTACATACGGGTTGGAAGAATTGACAATTTTCGCTAGAATAGGTAAAGAACCCAAAATTTTGTCGACGGAGGGAAAAACATGAAAAAATTTCTGGCATCTTCGGTTCTTGCTACTGCAGCTCTGTTCCCTGTCCTCGTGAATGCGGAAGACATAGATCTTCCTGCCAATATGCTTGTAGGCCAAAAGGTGGAGATCAGGTCAGGTGCGACCGCATCTTATCCACTGGTTACATCCTTATCAACCGGTAAAAAAGTCACTGTCATCGATGAGTTTACCAATTCAGCAGGAGAACTTTGGTACCGGGTAGATTTGGGCACCAATAAAGGCTGGGGATTGGCATCCAGTTTTACAGCTCAAAGCACTGGCGATTCCGGGATTCAGATCGGTAAGCAGGCTATAATAACCGGAGATAATGTCAACGTCCGAAAAGGAGCTACCACTTCCTATGAACCTATTGCGAAACTATCAAAAGGAACTACTGTTAAAGTGATTGATAGTTTTAAGAATAGTAGCGGAGAACTCTGGTACCGCATTGAATCAGGCGTGATAAAAGGGTGGATTATAGAAGACTACCTAAAGGCTGATGCTGAAGTCAAACCTCCTGCGCCTGTCAAAGAAACAAAAACCGTTCAGATTGACAAAGCTCCTGTCCGTAAAGGAGCAACCGACTCTTATAGCATTATTACATATGTAAATAAGAATCAAACTGTGACGATTATTGACACATTTAAAAATGCTAATGGCGAAGTATGGTATCGGGCTGACTTAGGAACTGTTCAAGGCTGGATTAAAGAGACTGCTTTTCAGGCTGTCACACTTCCGCCTGCCTCTGAGACTGGATCAAAAACGGTCATGATTGATAAAGCCCCTGTCCGCAAAGGCGCTACAGATTCTTATAGTATCGTTACCTATGTGGAAAAGAATCAGAAAGTAAATATTATTGATTCGTTCAAAAATGCTAATGGCGAAGTATGGTATCGAGCTGACTTAGGAACTGTTCAAGGCTGGATTAAAGAGACTGCTTTTCAGGCTGTCACACTTCCGCCTGCCCCTGAGACTGGATCAAAAACGGTCATGATTGATAAAGCCCCTGTCCGCAAAGGCGCTACAGATTCTTATAGTATCGTTACCTATGTGGAAAAGAATCAGAAAATAAATATTATTGATTCGTTCAAAAATGCTAATGGCGAAGTATGGTATCGGGCTGACTTAGGAACTGTTCAAGGCTGGATTAAGGAGAATGCTTTTCAGGCAGGCTCTTTGCCGCCTGCACCCGAAACCCCGGATCTGCCTGCAATTGGAAGCTATGTCTATAGCCAGGTAAATTCTTTGGATGTACGAAGAGGAGCCACTTCTTCTTATCAATCCGTTGGGAAATTGACACTAAATCAGAAAGTAAAAGTTCTCGACCACTTTGTTCACTCCAGCGGCGAAGCCTGGCTGCGAGTAGAAGTGAACTCAAGCCTTGCTGGCTGGATCCCTGCTGAAAGTGCGAGTGCCAATCAGGCTATTAACACAAAGTTATATGTAAGTGTGGATGTTGCCAACATGCGAAGCGGCCCTTCTTTAAGCCACTCTGTCATCGATCAGGCAACAAAAGGTGCGGAGCTGACTGCATTTGAAACAGCGAAGGATTCAACAGGAGATTTTTGGTATAAAGTGAAAACATCCGCAGGCAGTATTGCTTGGGTACATGAATCTGTGGTCTCAAAACAGCCTTCTGTTTCCGTTGGCACAACCATGCTTGTCGGGACCATGAATGCTGCTTTATATGCTGGTGCTTCATATGATTATAAAATTAGCGAAAGACTTCCTTATAACAGCAAAGTAACCGTTCTTGGCGAATTCACCAACTCCCTTGGACAGCGATGGATCAGAATAAAAAGTGCTGCAGGGAAAACCGGATGGACTCCAGAATACGAACTTGTTACATCACAGAATGTATTTAAGTATGTTTTTGCTAAAAAAGGCGCGGTCATCCGCAAAGGAGCAGGAACGAACTATGGAGTCAGCGCTTACCTTGCTGAAAACGATTCTTTGAAGATTCTGCGCAAATTAAACGGCTGGCTGAATGTTGAAAATGCGAAAGGAACGCGGGGATGGGTTTTAGAAACTCAAACAACGACTGTTTCTGCTAAGAGACTAAGCTCCCCTGCATATTCCACAGTTAATGGAGAGAATTATTTAACTTGGATTAAACCTAGCAATTTTGCAGTCTCGTACACTACTTTGTCTTCTAACCGCTTAAAGATAACAGGAGCAATGACCGATATTGAGCTGCCAAAAGGAAGCATTAAAGGAATTAAATCCATTGAAACCTTTGCATCCGGCTCCCAAAAATCAGCGGTTATAACGTTTGAACCAGGATATTCATTTACATTAAGAGATTATTCGAATAAGGTTTCAGTCAAGATTGTTCCATTTGGATTATTAGGCAAAAAGATTGTGGTGGATGCGGGCCATGGCGGAAAAGATCCTGGTGCAATTGGCCCATCTGGCTTGAGGGAAAAAGATGTAACTCTAAGCACTGCCCTGCTTCTAAAAACTGAATTGGAGAAATATGGGGCAACCGTCATTTTAACACGAAGTACAGATATTTTCCTGGAGTTGTCCGAAAGGACTTCTATTGCTAACAATTCTACCGGGGATGCGTTTATCAGCATTCATGGCGATTCTTTCTCTTCTACATCAAAAGGGACAACAACTTATTTCAATTCAACTGTTAACTTTAATGGTCCCAGAAGCGAAACTCTGGGAAATGCGATTCAAAAAAATATGATTTCTTCAATGAACACTTATAACAGGGGCGTAAAAGAACAGAACTTCTATGTAAATAGAATGAACCAGCTTCCCAGTGTTCTGGTTGAGCTAGCTTTTATCTCGAATCCAAATGAAGAAGCTCTTCTAAAAACAACTGCCTTCCGTCAAAAAGCGGCGATTGGTATCACTAAAGGATTAGAGGAATATTTTAACAAGTTTTAAATAAACAGATTATATTTCCTTTAATTTCTTAATCTGTTAATCTACTAATATTAAAATTGGGTATATATTCTGCTATGTACCCAATTTTATTTTTGCGCTAAACCGAAGTATATAAAATATTCAGGGGGAAAATTGAATGAGCCGTACGAAAAAGTTGATCGCTGCAGGAGCCTTGACTCTTGGAATTGGAGCAGGAGCTGTAATATTCACTCCACATGCAATCAATGCTTCCAGCAATGTAGTTTTAGCAAGTGTAGATTGGGTTACTTCTCAATTAAATCCGATGAAAAGCAAGATTTCAGACCTAGAATCAAAGATAGCTTCCCAGCAGCAGGAGATTAATAGCCTGAAAAGTCAAATTGGCAATCCAACCACTCCACCTGCAGAAGGACAGCTTCCTTCTGCCGTATATGTGACAAAGAGCTCAGTGAATATCCATTCCGGAGCTTCAGCTGATTATAAAGTCGTTGCCACTAAATCGATTGGATCAAGCTTAAAAGTGATAGATTCTTTTAAAGCATCAACCGGATTATGGTACCGTGTGGAATTGTCTGCTACTTTAAAGGGCTGGGTGTTCTCAGGCAATGTATCGACAGATAAACCATCAACGACAGCACCTACTCAGGTTATTACAACCGGCGATGTTCACTTGCGCAAAGGAGCCACTACTTCATACGAGGTCATTCAAACACTGCCAAAAGGAACGGTCCTAAAGTATATTTCAACTTTCGTTAACTCTAAGGGAGAAACCTGGTATAATGCCCAAACCTCTGCTGGAGTAAAAGGCTGGGTATTCGGCGGTCTTAGCGAGGTGAGATAATTTTGAAAAAGATCATCTCATTCCTCAGTTTCATTTTATTGCTCACATGCCTGCCTGCCTTCACTCAAGCAGCCGAACCAAAGCAGTATAATGACGAAGTAAATGTATCTGTATATTTGAAATCAAACCTAACAATTACGTTAAATGGCACCTATCAGCTTGTTAATAAAGATACTGGCACCAAAACGGCTGTGCCGGAAAGCACTGTCTTGACGGTAAGCAAGGATACTTCAGGAGTCTCTGTCATCTATACTGGCTTTAGCCAAAAATCTGCAAAGGGATTTGATTTACAAGAACTAAGCGGCACTTCCAAGCTGGCGGTCTTTACGGCAGATACTCCTTTGAGAAGAGGTGCAACTTCTTCTTACGAGATTATTAAGACGTTTAAAGCTGGAGAAAGTGCCAATTACCTTGACTCTTTTACAAATGCACAAGGACAAGTCTGGTATAAAGTATCTTCTGGAAGTTTATCCGGATGGGTATTATCCACAACAGTGAGACTTTCCGATGCAAGCTCGCTATCCACTGCAAAGGTAAGCAATGGCACAACATACCGGGGCAGCTTCTTTTTAAAGCCGAACGGATCACAAGTAGAGATCATTAATTTTCTGGGTATGGAAGATTATCTAAAAGGTGTTGTTCCAAGTGAAATGCCAGCTTCCTGGCCGAAAGAAGCCTTGAAAGCACAAGCAATCGCAGCAAGAAGCTATGCTGCCAACACGATGATGCTTACAAGCACAGCGGCAAGCCAGGTTTACAAAGGATATTCAGGCGAGGATTCCAGAACAAATACCGCTATTCAGGAAACAGCCGGTTTAGTGGCCAAGTATAATGGAAAGCCTATTCAGACCTTTTTCTTCTCAACCAGCGGTGGCAGAACAGCAAATGTTGGAGACGTATGGAATTCCAACCAGGCTTCTTTTCCTTATCTGGTTTCGGTCGATGATCCATATGAATCCTCCCCATACAGCAGCTGGAGTGAAACATTTACTTCTGCACAGCTGTTAAAAAACTTTGGGTTTACAGATACCTCTGCTACCATTTATGATTTGTCTCTATCAAAAACAGGAGCAAATGGAGAGGTTCGAGGCGTTACTATTAAAACATCTGCTGGAGATAAAACCGTAACTGGAAATGAATCTGTTATCAGAAAGCTTTTCCCGCTTCCTAATTCAAGCGTCTATAACCAGCTCTACTCAAACTGGTTTGATGCGGTGCTGAATGGTTCTGCATCTGGATTAACCGTTCAAACCGCAAGCGGCACGGCAAACATCAGTGATATGAAAGGCCAAACTGTTCAGACCGCAAACGGCCAGGTAACACTTTCCGACTCAAAGGTGTCCATTCAAACCGCAAGCGGCATCGTAACCAATGAAGGATCCGGCATCACCTCCGTTACTTTGAACGGGAAAGGCTGGGGACACCGGATCGGCATGAGCCAATATGGTGCAAAAGGATTTGCCGAAAAAGGCTGGAAAGCAGAACAAATTATTACTCACTATTTCAAAGGAACTACAGTTTCCAAATAAGAAGAAACAAAAGAGCCAATTCTCCTAAGAATTGGCTCTTTTTTCTTTATTCTGCTCTCCCAAATGGAAAAGGATATCATCAACGATACTTTTCCAGGAGTACTGATCAATGGCAAGCTTCCTGCCATTTTCTCTCATAGTTTGATAATCCTTATCACTGACACTCATTAAATCTGATACTGCGGCGGCAATGCCTTCCGGGTTTTCAGGCGGAGCAATCTTTCCGCAATTATACTCTTCCAGGATGGCTGCACTCTCTCCGTCTCCGCAATAAAGAACAGGCACACCAGAAGAAATGGCTGGAAATATTTTAGAAGGTCTCGCACCTTTGAAAAGTTCTATATTCCTCAAAGAAACAATGCTGTAGTCCGCAGCAGCAAACATATCCGGCATCGCTGAGACAGGCACAGAACCATAGAAAGTCACATTGTCCAGCTGCAGCTCTTTCTTTAAGTTCAGCAGCTTTTCACGCTCCTGGCCATCGCCGACAAACAGGAAATGGGCATCCGGCTGCTTGTCCTTCAATAGAGCAGCAGCTCTCAAAACAGAATCAAGCCCCTGGGCATAACCAAGATTTCCAGCATACATGAAGACTTTTTTGCCCTCTATGCCAACTTCTCTTAACAGCTCAGTGTTTTTAGACTGAGGAGCAAATGTATCGGTGTTGACCCCGTTAGGGAGAAGAAAAACATCTTCCTCTTTCTTTCCTTTACGGACCATATACTCTTTAATCCCTTCCGTGGCAGTCGCAATCTTCCAGGACTTCCTATAAAGAAACATCTCAAGACGTTCAGCCATGCGGATAAAGGACCTATTCTTAAGAATCCCAAGCTCTACGGCTGATTCCGGCCAAATATCTGCAACATTGAATACAAACTTTGCCCTTTTCATTTTAGCCCCTAAATACCCTGTAATACCAAGGAATAGCGGCGGGGAATTACAGATGATCACATCGGTAGGCTTCGACTTAAGAATCGAGTAAAAAGCGCTGAAAGTAAAAGAAAAATAGGAAGCAAGCCTTTTCCAGAAACTTCCCTTAGGAGATGGATAAATCCAGGAACGATGCACAGGAATTCCATCCCAGTTTTCAAACATATAGAAGCGTCCCTTATACTCCTCTGGAATGATGCCATGAGGATGATGCGGGAAAGCTGTGATCACTTCCACCTGATGCCCTCTGCTGATAAGCTCTTTACTTACTTCATAAACACGAATCTGAGGAGCGCCAGTTTCAGGGGGAAAATGCTGACACAAGTAAATCACTCTCATTTTCCCATCTCCATTACTTAACATTTAGTTCCTTCAGATAGGCTGACAGCTTATCTTTAAGGTCAGGGCGCTTTAATGCAAAATCGATTGATGCCTGCAGGAATCCGAATTTGTCTCCGACATCATAGCGGTTCCCCTGAATGATGTAAGAGTAGATGGATTCTTTATCAAGAAGGCTGTCAATTGCATCTGTTAGTTGAATTTCACCTTTTTTATCCGGCTGGACATCCTCGAGCATATCGAATATAGCTGGTGTAAGAATGTATCGGCCCACGATTGCCTGAGTTGATGGCGCTTCTTCAACTGCAGGCTTCTCTACAAGGCTCTTAACTTTAAAAAGATCGCCAGTGTTTTCGGAATAATTTACAATACCGTATTTATATACTTCAGAGCGCGGCACCTCATTACATCCAAGGATGCTGGACTGGACTTTTGTGTATTGATCAATCATTTGCTTTAATGCCGGAACTTCACTATCAACAATATCATCGCCTAAAAGAACGGCAAAGGGCTCATTGCCGATGAATTTTTTAGCACATAGAACGGCATGGCCAAGGCCAAGCGGCTCTTTTTGCCTTACATAATGTATATCCACCAGGTTTGAAATGTTCTCCACAACTTCGAGCATTTCATGTTTGCCCGTTCTCTCCAAAAGCATTTCCAGCTCAACAGATTTATCAAAATGATCTTCAATCGCTCTTTTGCTTCTGCCAGTTACAATAATAATATCTTCAATGCCTGACTCAACAGCTTCCTCAATGATATATTGAATGGTTGGCTTATCTACGATAGGCAGCATTTCTTTAGGCTGAGCCTTGGTAGCAGGCAAAAATCTGGTACCCAGTCCTGCTGCCGGTATTACTGCTTTTTTAATCATGATTTCATCCCCTTGTTCAAGGTTTGCTCATATAAATCGAGCATGCCATTTGCGTTATCCGTCCAGTTGTAATTAGCCTTTACATGTTCAATGCCTGCGAGTCCCATTTCTCTGCTTTTCTCTTTATTGTTCGCTAGTTGCAGCATGGCTTTTGCAAGCTCTTCAGGATTCTCTTTTGGCACAACGAAACCGGTTTTCCCTTCCAGCACCACTTCAGGAAGTCCGCCAACATTCGACACAACTGCCGGCACACCGCAGGCCATTGATTCAACTGCTGCTACACCGAAACTCTCGCTATCTTCAGTAGATGGAACTCCAAATACATCCATCTTATTAATGTACTCCGGGACTTTATCATTTGGCACCCGTCCGGTAAAGGCAGTCACATGATCGATTCCAAGGTCTTTTGTCAGTTGTTCATACTCTGCGCGCTGCGGTCCGTCCCCGACGATAAGAAGTTCAGAATTGCTCTTTTCCTTATAAATTTCAGCAAAAGCTTTGATTAAATCACCAATACCGTACTTATCTGAAAGTGCCTTTACCGTCCCAAACGTCACTTTACCTTCTGTCTTAAATTCAGGCATTGGCCTGAACTTGTTCATATCTACGCCAAAAGGTGTAACAAATACCTTTTTATCTGTATACTTGTTCGTTTCTTTAGCCATGATATGACTTGTTGAACAAATGACATCAGCTTTTGAAAGTGTGTATTCAACGACTTTCCGGTTTGCGCTACCCTGCTGAGGAAATTGAAAAATATCTCTTCCCCATACAGAAACATAAAAAGGCTTGTAATTGGCTAATGCCCCAACAAATCCATAGCTTGATACATAATGTGCATGAAGGATGTCAGGCTGAAAGCTTTTAAGAACCTTTTTTAAAGCGAAAACGCTCGAAATATACGACAATTTCCCGGGCAATAGCTTAGGAAGGGTGATTGTGTCAATTTCCCTGGCATTTTCTTCAGAAAAATGGTCGAAGAATGTAACAACCTTTACATCAATACCTTTATTTTTATAAAACAATGCCCATTTATGTGTGTGAATTGATCTGCTTGGAGCAAGTATTAGTACTTTCATAGTTCCTCCTTTAACAAGGCACTCTTTACCTTCTTGACTCTTGCAAGCCAGGAATGCTTATCGGCAAAAGTCTGCTTGATGTTATGGCGGTATATTTGTGTATTACCCGCCATTTCTTCAATTGCTTTAGCCATATCATCTGCCTGGTCTGCACATATTAACCCATAGCCATCTGTTTCAATGATATCTCTTTGTGCCTCACAATAAGTGGCAATGACAGGAAGCTCATTGGATAGATACTCCACCAGCTTAACAGGCACGGAAAAATCATTATATGTGCTTCTATACCGCGGAATGAAGGCAAAATCCATTTCACGGTACAATTCATTTAGTGCTTCCCCGCTTAAATGCTTAACCTTTACATTAAGCTTCTCAAGACGGCTTCTTCGGTCTGAAGGAAGGCTTGTGAACTCGTCTTCCCGGCAGACAACAGTCAAGTCACAGACTCTCTGGTCCTTGTTAGCCATCTCTAAAGCATCCAGCAGCAAAAATAGCCCATAATCTTCGTTGTTTATACCGCCAACATATATTCCCTGAGCAGTCCTGCTGTCTTTTTCTTTTTTGATAATATTCTTTGCCTTGCCTCCGGGAGGAAGAGCAATTTTCCGTTGATTGATATCAACATACTCACCCATCGCATCGCTAGGAAGGAAAATAACGTCGCAATACTTCTGGTAAAAGCTTTCTTCCATCCGATAAACAGTTTTCATGATCGTCTTCTTTGGACCTTTTAAAGGATAAAGCTCATCAAATTTCCAATAAACATCCCGATAAAATACACCGACAGGCACATTTTTCTGCTTTAAAAATTTCATGACCTTCAGGTCGATAAATGGTTTTTTGGGAATATGCCCTTTATCTGTAAGCCAAAAAGGAATCGTCTGGTTCTCCATATAGCAGAACCATATATCATTAAGCTTTCCTTCACTTTGCCAGGTGTTAAACAGCTCCTCCCTCGCGGCTGATGAACCGGACAAGAGAAGAATTTCTGCATCGTTTTCCTTCCCCCAGCTTAAGAAAGCCTGATGGATTTCTTTTGGCCTGAGTTTGGAACCGCTATTGGCATTTTCAGCTATTTCAAAAGGATAATACAGCAATACTTTTTTCATGGAATTTCTCCTTAAACTTCATTTCCCGACTTTTTCTTCTGCCATAAAGCAGTCAAGTCAATGCGAAGCCTGATAAATAATAAGATTCCCACAAACAAACCTGTCATAAGCACCCAGATTGGATTGAACAAAAAGTCTGCAAACCCGCCAACCAGGGTTCTTGGTATATTAATGGTAAAGTAAATGAACAGACATAAAAATACAGGATTTTTAGGGAGTCTTACAAATACGATATATAATATCTGCACTAAAGCAGCTATATAAATCGTGCTGACAATGACGCCCAAGTATCCAAAGTTTGCATAAGCTTCAGCAATATAAAGAGTGTTCAGCACTCCTGCTGTGCCAGCTTCCACCTTTTCAGGGAATACCGTTTCCATTACAACCCTGGCTGAACGGACCTGATCCATATCAAATAAATCCGTAATGATTGGCAGGCTTTTCCCGTTTAAAAACGGCAGTAAATGACCATATAAATCAAAATGCAGGAAAGTCGGTGCAATTTGAGCAAAAATCAGTCTTCCAACCGGACCGGAATTATAGGACAAATAGGAACCCATATCCGTAACACCCTGAATCACGATATACATGGAAACAAGTGCAGCAGCCCCTAGAAGCCCCCATAAAACCAGGCGTCTGACAGTAAATCGGATCACGCCAATATATAGGCTTAACAGCAGGAACATAATCAAATAGAAAAAGACTGGTGATTTAGCCAAATCGTAGATATTAATTAAAATAGCACCTGCAAATAGAGACAGATACAACAGCTTCCATTTCACCTGTCCAGTCCTGACGGCATAAACGTAAGCAATCAGGGACAGCAGCGGGGTCAATGCAATCGCAAATATATTACGGATCAAAACATTTCCGCCAAATTCTCTTTGAGCCATTATTCTTAATTCACCCGGAGAGTACTCGCTGTTTCCTAAAGCAACTTCAAGTATAGGAATGACAGGTGCTTTCCACAGCGTATAAAGAATAGACGCCAATGAGATTACAGACAGCATGAGAAAGATAAGAAAAAATTCATTCTTTTCCTTAAAAGGCAAAGATATATCCTTCGAAAGATAAGCATTAAATTCTTCTTTGGCATTAAAATTGCTTAGCTTTGAAATTAACATCATGACTAATGGAAACAAAACCATCACCAGACAAATAATATAAAACCCTATTTGCCTGTATTCTTCATGTGATAATCGATTAATCATATAATAATCATCCACTTCCATAGCAATCAGCAAAGTGCCGATAAAGCTGGAAATCAAGAATGAATAATAAAATATGATTGAATTCATATTTGGCTTTAAAAGGGAGAGGCTTCCGCCAGCCTGTTTAAAAAGGTAAATGGAAGCCGTTAAGACAATACACCAAATTAAAAGATAGAGCATAGGTAAGCCGCCTTATCTGTTATCTATTAGAGATACAATTTTCTCCGCTGCCTTGCCATCCCCAAAAACTTCCTTATAGGATGGATGAACTTCTTTGCTAACAGCATCCAATAGCTGCTTTACATCTGTACCGACCAGAATGTTCGCATCTTCTTCCAGAGTTTCAACCCACTCCGTCTGTTCCCGTACTGTTACGCAAGGGACTTTCATGAAATACGCTTCTTTTTGGACACCGCCGGAATCGGTAATGATTTTCTTCGCATTTGCTTCCAATGTCAGCATGTCCAGGTAGCCGACTGGTTCAATCACTTTCAGGTTAGGAACATCGCTTAAGCTTAGGCCGTACCCTTCAAGCTTATGCTTTGTACGCGGATGTATCGGCCATACTTTAACATCCTCGATTTTTGAGAAGGCTTCGAGAATATTTTTCATGTTCCCGACATCGTCCGTATTTTCGGCTCTGTGGATGGTGATAAGATGATAGCCTTTTTCTGATAAGCCATTCTCGCTAAGAATGGATGATTTTTCAGCTGCCAGTTCTTTATTGTATAAAACAGCGTCATACATAACGTCACCAATATTGAAGACATTGTGTGTAATATTTTCGTTTTTCAAATTTTGTACAGCCGTGTCAGTCGGGCAGAACAAAAATTCTGAAACATGGTCAGTCATAATACGGTTAATTTCTTCAGGCATTTTTTTGTTGAAGCTTCTTAAGCCTGCTTCAATATGTATGACCGGCACATGCAGCTTGGAAGCAACCAAGGAGCCTGCAAGCGTGGAATTTGTATCCCCATAAACCAACAGGTAATCAGGCTTCTCATCCAATACAATTTCCTCTATTTTCGCAAGCATCTCACCAGTCTGCTTGCCATGGCTTCCGGACCCTACATTCAAAAGATAGTCTGGCTTTGGAATGTTCAGTTCTTCAAAAAAGATATCTGACATATTTGCATCATAATGCTGTCCTGTATGAACAATTAGCTCCTGATGATCTTCACGCAAAACCCGTGAAAGAGGAGCAGCTTTGATAAATTGAGGCCTAGCGCCCAATACTGTAAGAATTTTCATCATTCATCCTCCTGTGGAGTGTTCTTCTATTAGCATTTCCTATTCTATTCATTCAATGATTTTTCATTTTCCATTGATTTTCTTCTGAAGTCTTTATCTACTCGGCTGATGCCGATAACCAGAAGCATATAAAGCCAGGCTAAGGCTATATAAATGTAGTTCAGCTCAAGTTCTTGTACATAAATAATACTAATAACGGCAGCTGTCATATTTACAAACAAAAATGCCATTTTCCCAAATGACACTGGTACATAATATGCTTGCTGACTTTTCCTGAATATGAACACAATAGCTGTCATATAGGCAATCAGATAAGCCGCAACGGCACCCCAGATTGAGAACACCGGAATAAGTGTAATGTTTAAAACGGTGTTGATCACAGCTACAATGCCAAACGTTATGGAAATAACCCCAGTTTTCTTTGTGAAAAATAAACCGGCAGAAATAATCAGGTAATAAAAATTCAAAAATGTTGCAGCAGATATTAAAGCAACATACTGATAGGCATTGTAATAATCTTTGCCCAAAATTCCAATGATGAAAGGCATAACTGTTGCAATGGCCATAATTCCGAAAATCCCCATCAGCAAAAGTCCCATATAAATTTTTGAGAAGAGCAAAGGGCTATTTTCTTTATCTTTGATCGACATGGAATATGGACGCCAAGCCATTTGTACTCCGCTGGTCAGCAAAGTGATGACGGTAGCAAGCTTGGTGGCAGCTCCGTAAATCCCTACCTCTTCTGTGGAATGAAAAGCCTGCAGAAAGAAAACGCTGGCATTGGCAATTACCCAAAAAGCAAGGGAAGCCGGAACAAGCGGCGCTGCATACTTAACCAATTCCTTCAGTGATGGAAAGGATATCTTGGGTTTTAAATATTTTATGCTAGATGAAAGCAGAAGCAGGAAAATAATTGCACTGCTCACAATCCTTCCTAGCAGGATACCTTCTGGTGTCTGAACAAAGTATTTTAAGAACAAATAAGACAAAATCGCAACCAGCAGCATTTTCCCTACTGTGAAAATCACGACTTTTTTGGTTTTAAAGTCGAAACGAAGCACCATAAGCACTACAACGAGAATGGTATCGAGAAATAGCACCCCGATACTAATATACAGAAGCCTAACATACCCTGCGTCACCAAATAGGAGCTCAGAAATATAAGGACCAGCTGTAAGTACGATAATTCCCAATAAAGCAACAATAAAAATTCTGAAATACATGACGTTTCGTACATGCTCCAGCTTTTTGTCTTCATCCTTTGTTTCAAAGTAGTAGAAAGACAGAGCGGAATCAGTGCCAAAAATAATTAAAAACGTCAGCATGGCTGTCCATTTATCAATAATATCAAGTACTCCATATTCCGCAGGAGGCAGATAGTTTGTATAAATAGGCAGCATGATAAAAGCTATTAACTTGGTTCCGACATTCATAAATGCGTAAAGGAGCGAATCCGCTCCTAAACGCTTAAATTGGGCGAGCACCTATAACAGCTCCCGCTCGTCAACATCCTTGACGTACTTAGCGGGTACACCCTTTACTAATGTTTTCGCCCCGGTATTTTTTGTAACAAGTGCACCAGCAGCTACAAATGTTTCTTCTTCAATCGTAATGCCAGGCAGGATGATAGAAGCACCGCCAACACGGGCACCTTTTTTGACTATTGCACCTTTGATTTTATCAAAGCGCTCTTCTGTTCTGCCCATGAAGTTATCATTTGTAGTTGTCACACATGGCGCAATGAATACTTGCTCTTCTAATGTCGTATAAGCAGTAATATAGGAATTGGACTGAATCTTTGTCCGATCGCCAATGGTCACGTAGTTTTCAACTGTAACGCCGCGGCCGACAATCACATAGTTTCCAATTTCAACGTTTTCTCTCACACTAGCAAGGTCTGCAATCAAAGTTGAAGAGCCGATTTTAGCACCGCGATAGATGACACAATTCGCTCCAATGGTTACATCTTCCCCAATTTCCAATGCAGGAATAGAATCAGATAATTTAACCGTGCTTGTCTTGGCCGGCTTTGGCGGTTTCCCGACGACTGCACCATCAGCAATGGTTGTATTGTCTCCAATAACTGTACCTTCATGAATGGTTACGCGATTTCCGATTACCACGTTTTTGCCAAGTTTAACGTCTTTTTCTATAACGGAATAGTACCCAACTTTTACAGATGAATCGGTTTGTACTGAAGGATCAATAAAATTCATAAGAATCTCCCTTTACCTCTAGAAATTATAGTTTAACGTATTTGTTTGGCTTTTCAACATCTTTCATTGCATTACGTGTATCGAAGATGACTTTGCTTTCTTCTGCAATCATCTTATAGTCAAAGTCTGAATGATCTGTTGTGACAAGAACAAGATCAGAATCATTAAGCAGCTGCTTTGATAGCTCAACTGTTTCCACTTTTGCACCGCAAGATTTGAATGAAGCTACATAAGGGTCAACCACAGTATAGTCAGCACCATGCTGTTCCAGAAGTTCAACAATTTTAAGGACTGGAGATTCACGAACATCATCAATATCCTTTTTGTATGCCACACCAAGAATGGTTACTTTAGCTCCGCGAAGAGCTTTGCCGTCTTCATTCAGGATTTGCATAGCACGATTGATTACGTACTCAGGCATACTGTTATTGATTTCTCCGGAAAGCTCAATCAGTCTTGTGTGATAATTGTATTCACGCGCTTTCCATGTTAAGTAGAATGGGTCAATTGGGATACAGTGTCCGCCAAGGCCAGGGCCAGGATAGAAGGCCATGAAACCGTATGGCTTTGTTTTTGCAGCATCAATTACTTCCCATACATCAATGCCCATTTTTTCGCAAAGGATCGCCATTTCGTTGGCTAGAGCAATATTGATATGTCTGAATGTATTTTCAAAAATCTTTTCCATTTCTGCAATAGCTGGAGAAGATACTTCGAATACATCTCCTTCAAGTACATTGCGGTAAAGTGCAGAAGCAACTTTTGTACAGTTTTCAGTGATGCCGCCAACAACTTTAGGCGTATTTTTTGTTTTGAATTCCTTATTGCCTGGGTCAACACGCTCTGGAGAGTAAGCAATAAATACTGATTCTCCCACTGTTAGGCCTTTGCTTTCAAGAGCAGGTTTTACAATTTCCTCAGTTGTTCCAGGGTATGTTGTTGATTCTAATACCACAAGCATTCCTTCATGGGCATACTTGGCAATTTCGTTAGAAGAGCTTTCAACATATGAAGTATCCGGCTGCTGATAAATATCAAGAGGAGTTGGCACACAAATCGCCACTGCATCAACATCCTGAATTCTAGCGTAGTCTGTTGTTGCTTCCAATCTGCCGTCTTTAATCATATCGGCAAGATCCTGATCAACAACATCTCCAATATAGTTGATCCCCATATTAACTTGCTCTACACGGGCAGCCTGCACATCAAAACCAATTACCTTATAGCCTGCTTTTGCTTTCTCTACTGCAAGAGGAAGGCCAACATAGCCCAATCCTACTACACCAATAACTGCTTCTTTGTTTTCGATTTTATTTATTAATGTCTGATATGCACTCATCTTGCATTCTCCTTTACTTAATAACGACTTTTTTCCCAGTTTCTGCTGATTCTAAAATTGACAGTATCAATTTTACAGGAGCCAAACCGTCTTCTCCAGTTACAATTGGGTTACGGTTTTCTTTCAATGCAAGTACCATGTCTTCAATAATGCATTGATGGCCTGGCTTGCCGAATGGATCTTCCTTGATTTCTTCTTTAACTTTTTCCGCTTCGTCTTCCTCTACACCCTCGATATCCCATGTTTCGATATAGTTTGCATTTCTTCCGCTGATTTTAACCGAAGCGGTCTCACCGAAAATCGCAAGGGACTCTTCCAGGTTTTTTGGATAGATGGTAGTCGCAGCTTCAATCACGCCCAGCGCACCATTTTTGAATTGGACCACTGCTGCTGCAACGTCCTCAGTTTCAATTTTACGCAGGCGTGTCGCCGCCATTGCCTGAACCGACTCAACAGGACCCATCAGCCAAAGCATAAGATCAAGGTCATGAATGGCCTGATTCATTAGTACTCCGCCATCAAATTCCTTTGTGCCTCTCCATGCTGCCTGATCATAATATGCCTGATTGCGATTCCAGCGCACAGTTGCATTCGCATGGCTCAGCTTGCCGAAAGAGCCTTTATCCATTTCAGCCTTCAGCTTTTGGATTGCCGGACGGAAACGGTTAGGATGGACAACGGCAAGCTTTACGCCATTTTCGTTTGCATATTTGATCATATCTTCAGCATCCTGAAGCTTTAATGACATAGGCTTTTCGACAATTATGTGTCTTTTATTGTCTGCCACAATCTTCGTAAGTGATGCATGAAGGCCGGAAGGAACACAGATATTCACCACATGGATATCAGGGTTTTCTTCAAGCATCGTATTTAAATCGGTATATTTTTTCACATTAGGTTTATCAATCTCAAGTCTTGCCGGGTTATTATCGCAGATGGCATACAGATTTGCATTTTCTGCTTTTTCAATAGCCTCTATATGCTTATTTGCGATATGTCCCATTCCTACAATTGCAAAATTAATCATTGTAGTATCTCCTGCCTTCACTTAGATATTTCATGAGTGCCAATAATAATACGGTTAGTACAAGTCCCAGGATTAGGCCGATGGCTGCGCCTTCTTTGAAGTAGGTTTTGCTTTGGGTTACATTTTCGGAAAGGATTTTTGGTTCTTCTTTCTCAAAAAATTCTATATCACTTCTCATACGGTGGGCAGTCGCCTCTGCTTCGGAAAGCTCTTTTTCTGATTCAATCCATAAATTTGTCACTAATTCATATTGGTCTGGATCTAGCCCTTTTTCTAAATCCTGTTTATAGCTTTCAATTGCTTTATTAAGGACTATTACTCGATTTTCTAAAGATTTAAGATATACTTCTGAAGCCTCTATCCTGCCTTCAAAATTTTCTATTAAATCTTCTTCGTATTTTCTAGTAACTTTCTCTAAATTCTCTTTAACTTCATCTGCATTGTTTCCTATTTTCGTGAACTTCACCTGCTTAGAAGAAACAAATATCTCAAGATTTTCTTCATCTGGAAATCTTGCAGCAATATTATTTTCACGTGTCAAATCCGGTGAAGTTACTCCCCCCGTATAAACCACTGCCTGCCCCGTATACGGCATATCCTTCTTCAAAAAATACACCGCACCGCCAGCCAGCAGCATCGTAATGATCGGAACAATTAAAAAATAATGCTTCCTTTTCCAGAAATACATCAGGTATTCATATAGTACAAATCGTTTCTTATCTTCACTCATTCCAACACCAGCCCTTTGTAAGCATGTAAAGAAACGCCCCCAGTCCGGCGGCGTTTCCTGGATTTTTATTTACCGTAAAATTCTGCAATTTTCTCTACGACATATTCCTGCTGCTCTCTTTTCAGCTCAGGGAACATTGGCAGAGAAAGGGCTTCTTTAGCCGCTTTTTCAGTTATAGGAAGATCTCCTTCTTTGTAGCCCAGTTCCTGGAATACAGGCTGAACATGTAATGGAAGAGGATAGTAAATCATTGTTGATACCCCTTGATCCTGAAGGAATTTTTGGAGTTCATCACGATTTTCCACTCTCAGTGTGTACTGGTGGAATACATGATAATTTCCTTCTTTTTCAACAGGAGTCACAACATGGTCACCCACTTTTTCCTTCAGAAGGCTTGTGTATGTGTCCGCATTCTTTCTGCGCATTTCGCTCCATTTATCCAAATGAGGAAACTTCACATTTAATACAGCAGCCTGAAGCTCATCCAAGCGGCTGTTGTACCCCAATACATGGTGATAATATTTTGGCTTGCTGCCATGCACACGGATAACACGGCATTTTTCTGCTACATCATCATTATCCGTAACAACCATGCCTCCATCTCCATAAGCCCCAAGGTTCTTTGTTGGGAAGAAGCTGTATGTTGCGGCTGTGCCAAGCTCCCCTACACTTTTACCGTTATGTTTTGCACCAATTGCCTGTGCTGCATCTTCTACAATCGCAAGGTTATGCTTTTCAGCGATTTTCGCAAGGCTTTCCATATCAGCCATTTGGCCGTATAAATGAACAGGAATGATTGCTTTCGTTTTTTCAGTAATTGCCGCCTCAACTTTGGACGGATCGATATTAAATGTTACCGGATCAATATCAACATAAACAGGCGTTGCACCAGCACGGGCAATCGCTCCGCCGGTAGCAAAGAATGTAAATGCTGTAGTAATTACTTCATCCCCAGGGCCAACACCTAAAGCCTGAAGCGCAATATGTATGGCGTCGCTTCCGTTACCGCAGCCAATGCCATGATTCACATTACTATATTTCGCAACATCTGCTTCTAATTTTTTCACATTATCCCCAAGGATAAATCTTGAAGAACTCATGACCCCATCAAGAACTTCCAACACTTCAGATTTTAATCCCTGATATTGTTCACTAAGGTCAAGCATAGGTACTTTCATTAAGAATACCTCCAAAAATAAATAAAATTAAAATCCACAAGTTAGTTTACCACAACTAATAATAATATAATGTTCAAAATATGACAAAAAAAGTATAAGAAATTACCTTTTTCGACATAATTTACACATACAGAATTAATGTATTGTTTCACCATTTAAAATTCTTGCATATTTTCTTGGAAAAGGGAAATAATAACCAAGAAAAATTCTTAAAAAAACCGTTTGCACCAAAAAATGCTACAAACGGTTTTTATTTCATTTAATTATCGTTACTTACCATATGAACGGTTGCCTGTCAGCTTCTTAAACAGAGTCAATACCGGCTTATACTGAACATGGACAATGCCGATGATTTCAGCAAATACTTCTGTAACTATAAGCAGGCCAAAGATAATAAAGACAGATCCCCATAAAGTGGACTCTGATAAAATTACTGCACTCACACTAAACATGATCCCAAAGGCATATATCGCTAAAACTGTATTCCTATGGGAGAATCCCAGCGCAAGAAGCCTATGGTGCAAATGCGATTTATCAGGTGCTGAAATCGGCTTCTTATTAACAATCCGCCTGATAATAGCAAAGGTTGTATCAAAGACCGGCACACCTAAAATAATAATCGGTACAAGGAAACTGAACAGGGTCACACTTTTATAAAGCCCCAGCAGCGAAAGAATGGAGATTGAATACCCAAGGAACAGAGCTCCCGTATCTCCCATGAATATTTTAGCCGGGTGGAAGTTGTAAAATAAGAACCCGATAATACTTCCCAGCAAAATAACTGAAATCATTAAAATCAGCATTTTGCCATTCAATCCAGCCATTATGGCAATAGTTGCAATCCCAATAGCCGAAATACCGGCTGAAAGACCATCCAGACCATCAATTAGATTGATTGCATTTGTTATCGCTACAATCCAGAACACTGTAATAGGATAGCTCCACATCCCAAGCTCAAAGTTTCCTATATAAGGGATGGAAAGCAAATCGATTGTTAATCCGCTGGCAACAATTAGACCGGCAACAACTAATTGTCCGGCAAATTTCACCTTGGCAGATAATTCATATTTATCATCCAGAATCCCGATTGCAACAATCAAAAGAGCACCAATGCTAATGGCTGTAACTTTTTGATCGTATAAACCGCCCGCAAAATAACCGGCGACGACTCCGATGAAAATCGCAAGACCACCCAATCGGGGCATCACATTTTTATGAACCTTTCTGTGGTTCGGTTTATCAATCGCACCGATTTTAATGGCGAACTTTATGACAAGCGGCGTAATGACTAAGACAGTTACAAGAGATACTAGAAACGCTATAGCAGCTTGAATATACATTCATCATCACCTTTTGCAGAGGTTAGTTTTATTGTTAGCTTAATCATGAATATCGTAACACATATCTTTAAATACGCAATGTTTTTTTAATTGGAAGGTATATTTATTATCTTTAGAGGAAACGATATTAATTTGACCGCATTCCCTCTATTCCCGATTTTCCGGTTATTAATCCACTCTCCTTTCCGCATATTAAATAGACGTTGCATTTCCAAGAAAGTTACATAACCTGTCCTATTAATCTACAATTATACTAGAAATATCTTCCACTTCAACAAAAATTTGCCCAATATGATATAATTCGACTAGGTCAATATTTACTGGAAATAGAGGCGAAAAGTATGCTAACAAAGGTTAAAATGATGCTCAGTGATTCTACCCGCGAAATCAAAAGGCTGTCGAAATTATCCGATGCTGTAAACAGCAGGGAAAAAGAAATCCAAAAGCTATCTGATGAAGAACTGCGGGAAAAAACAGCCATATTTATGGAAGATATAAAACAGGGCAAGTCACTTGAGGATATAAAAATAGAAGCATTCAGTGTTGTCAGAGAGGCAGCAAAACGTGTATTAGGACTAAGGCATTATGATGTTCAGCTGATTGGCGGTTTTGTCCTTCATGAAGGAAGCATTGCGGAAATGCAGACAGGAGAAGGTAAAACACTCGTTTCCACACTGCCAAGCTATCTTCATGCTCTTGAAGGCAAAGGTGTTCATATCATTACTGCCAATGAATACCTGGCAAGACGAGATTATGAGCAAATGGGAAAGGTACATGAATTCCTGGGGCTCAAAGTTGGTTTGAACATCTCACAAATGTCTCCTGAGGAAAAGAAAGAAGCTTATTCTGCCCATATTACATACGGAACGGGAAATGAATTCGGTTTTGATTATTTAAGAGATAATATGGTTTATGATATGAATCAAAAAGTACAAGGAAAGCTTCATTATGCCATCGTCGATGAAATTGACAGCATCTTAATAGATGAAGCACGCACTCCGCTGATCATAGCCAACAAATCCAGTCTTGGAGCTGAATTATTCTATATTACTGCCGACCTGATGAAATCATTTAAGGCCGATGCCGAATATGAATTTTATCCTGAAACAAAGCAAATTTATCTAAAAGATGAAGGCGCTTATAAGATTGAAGATGCTTTTGGCATTGAAAATCTATATGATGCCGAGCATCAGGATCTCCTTCATAATGTTATGCAGTCTTTACGTGCATATGTGGTGATGAAGAAGGATGTTGATTATATCGTAAAAGACGGGAAAATTGTCCTGATAGACAAATTCACCGGCAGAATAATGGAAGGCAGAACCTTTAGTGAAGGTCTGCATCAGGCATTAGAAGCCAAGGAAGGCCTGGAGGTTACGGAAGAAAATGAAACACAGGCGACCATTACCATACAAAATTATTTCCGGATGTATGGAACTCTTGCCGGAATGACCGGGAGCGCAACTCCTTCCAAACAGGAGTTTTTGGAAACCTATAATTTAAAAGTGGTAACGATTCCTACAAATAAACCGATACAGCGTATTGACGAAGATGATTTAATCTTTAAAGATTATCAATCCAAGATTAATAGAATCATCGGAGAAGTTAAGAAGCTCCATGAATTGGGCAGACCTATTCTAATAGGAACAACTTCGATTGAGCAGTCTGAAAAACTGTCTGACCAGCTTGAAAAACATGGCATTAAGCATCACATCCTAAATGCCAAGACTGAGGAAGATGAAGCACGCATTATTTCACTTGCAGGTCAAAAAGGCCAGGTGATGATTGCAACCAATATGGCCGGCCGGGGCACAGATATATTGCTTGGGGAAGGTGTCAAAGAGTCGGGCGGTCTTCATATTATCGGGACAGAACGCCATGAAAGCATGAGAATCGATATGCAGCTGCGAGGACGTTCCGGAAGACAGGGAGACCCTGGTTCCTCCCAGTTCATTGTTTCACTTGAGGACGATTTATTTATCAACTATGACCCGGATGAAATGGAAAAGTATCTGAAAAAGATTAAAACGAATGAAGAAGGCCTTATTCTATCTCCTGATCCGAATAAATTCGTACGACGCGTTCAGGAAACGGTTGAACATGCTCATCATTCATCCAGAGGCCATTTGCTGAAGCTTGATGATGTAATCGACCGCCAAAGCAAAGTCATCTATTCTATGAGAGACAGGCTATTAAAGGCTGAAGCGAGTGAGACATTCCCTGAAGTAACTAGCTATATCAAAAAATATCTATTGCAAATCATTGACAAATACTGCATTGAAGATATCGCAGCCGGAGAATGGAATCTAAATGGCCTTTTAGAAGAGCTTAGCTTTGTATTTATTCAGTTTAATATCAGCCTGCAGGATCTTCAGGATAAAGAAAAAGAAGAGATAACTGATTTGGTCATGAAGGAATATGCAGAGCTTGAGAATCAGATTCTTTCCCTTCAGGAAGAGGAAGAGCTGGGAAATCAATTGCAAAAATTTATGCTTCAGCTTATTGACGCGAACTGGATTCAGCACCTGGAAGTCATGACGATTATCAAAGATGGCATCCACCTTCGAGGCTATGGACAAGAAGACCCTTACCGACTTCTTGAAAACGAGGCACTAGCCGAATTCAATCGACTGATGTTCGAAATCGAATCGGGGATCAGCCTGCGATTTATCGAATATCTTAAAAGCCAATTCCAGGCACAAGAGTAATTCGAGGGGGAACTTAAAGAATGGCTTTATTTAAAAGAAAGACAAAAAAAGAGAAAACACTTGAACAGGATCAGCTGCAAGAACAGCAGCAAAACGATTTAAATGCTGATGACCAGGACGGTCTTGTAAAAACAACATTATCATTTCATCCTGACTGGGAGCTAACCAGTCAGGAGAAATATGTCTATCAATTCAAACACCGGCAGCTCCCTTTGCTAAAGCCAAACCAAATTGCCATCAATGGCATAAAACTAATAAATTTTGATGAAGGATTTGTAGTAGTCGCCATTTTAAGAAATACACTCCCTAAAGCCATCCGTTTCGAAGCAGTTGACCTCCTTTTATTGGACGAAAATGGCCAGGCAATCGCGAAGAAGCAATTTGAGCTCGATGGCATGGATGAGCTTCCATCGATGACATCACGCCCATGGCGATTCCTCTTCTCATCTGAAGATAAGCTAGTTGATAAGATCCCTGAAGAAGGCTGGAAGATAGCCTTTGAATTGAAAAAATCAGCAGCTGTCCATCAGCTTGATCTTGAAGAAAGCTGGGAAAATCAAATTTCCCCTTCCCAAAAGGAACATCTGGAGAAAATGGTTGCTTCCTTGCCTGCTCTATCCCCTGGCGAAGTAAACTTCATGGGAATAGAAGCCAAGCATGGAAGTGAGGGAAACTTGGCTGTTACGGTTCTAATTCGAAATGGCAGCGAAAAAAACATCCAGCTGGAACAAATTCCTCTCATCGTGGAAGATGCTGCAGGAGATATCATCTGCCAGGGCGGATTCAAACTTGAGAAATTTGAAGTAAAAGCCAACACAAGCAAGCCATGGACTTTTATCTTCCCAAAAGAGCTGGTTCAAAAACAGCAGCCGGACTTATCCAAATGGAAGGTTTATCCGCCTCAGAAGAAATAAGAATGAAATCCCCGTTCCGGAAGTGGAATGGGGATTTTGCATTTGGTAATCTATTTATTTGCGGAGTTGCAGAGAATTTGGGCATTTTTCTTTCTTGTGATACATCCTGATTGAAGTGATGCGGGATTCTATTTGCAGGTTTCGCCGGGCTATTTGCAGCTTTATGATTCTATTTGCAGGTTCACACATTCTATTTGCAATTTTTTTATTCGAGTCGCAGTCTGCCTTTCTATTTGCAGAACGGAGGATACTATTTGCAGATTCTCCTTCTCTATTTGCAAATTTATAATTCTATTTGCAAGATACATCATTCTTTTTGCAGCTGTCCCCCCTCCAATTTGCATACTTCATATACGTACTTCTCACCTCATCAAAAAGAGGCTCCCAAAAGGGAACCTCTAATTAAATAATTATTTCAGCCCAACCGATGCTACATAGCCTGTTTTTCCATTAACACTTACTTTGTACCAGCTGAATAGGTTGTATTTATTGTTATCTTCAATAGGGCCATCCATAATCGTAATGCGTGTGCCCTTCGCAAGTGAAGTTCCAGTTCCTGCTGTTGAAGGTTTATCACGGAATGTCGCAGCTCCAGAAATGATGATGCTGTCCCCTTTTTTAAATAGCTGAGTGGATGGCGTTTGTTTGTCAGTTTTATAATTCATTTTGCTGCTGAAAATAGCCTGTCCAGTCGAAGGGTTATAGGAGATCTCTATATCATCCTTATTGATTACTTCAGCATTTACCTGGGCCCACTTGCTGATATTATTGAATACCTTTAGTTGATATGGATCTTCCGAGAAATTTGGATCATTGAACTTAGAAAGGCCATTATAAGCCATTATTGCAAAATACCAATTCTCCAGTACCTCTTTATCCCCATCATTTACAACAGGAATTCTGGAGCCTGCATAACTCCATTTCTCCAATAGAATTTGAATTCCGGTTTCAATGTTTATGCCAATATCATATTTGGCTTTTTCCCAATTATAGCGGTCATCATGCTCATCAAGCGGTGTAACCTGCATGATTCCATATCCATTATCCGGGCTTTTGAATGCTTCCCCACGCTCAGTGAATTGCTGAAATGCGCCATTTTCGGTTATAGCGATCGCTTTCACCAATTCTGGCGGAATGCCGGCTGCAGCTGCTTTCGTTGTCAGTAGAAGTTTCAAATCCTCTATCGGCATTTGCAGCTGTTTCATTTCATTTTTAATGGCATCTGTAAACATCTGCTTTGAAGCAGGATTTTTAATATCCTCGCTCAGCGTTGAAACCGAATCATATAAAACAGGCACTTTTGCATCGGAAACACCCGGCTTTACAAGCTCACGGAGCTCGCGAAGCTGCTCGTTAAGAAGGTAAAGCTCCTTGTATTCAGCATCTTTAATGCTTTCAGGAATTTTCCCTTTAAGGGCATCCCACTCGGTGCGTAATTGCTTTTTATATGTCTCCTGAGGAGTTACCTCCAAGAACATCAAGATCTTCTTGGCTTCTTTTAACACTACGTCATTTTGCCCTTTTGCCAATGAGGATGAAACCTGAGTAAGGGCCATCTTAACGGTTACAGAATAGCTAAGCTCATCTCTCAATGCCTCTGCAGATTCCTTGAAATTTGCCCGAATGGCTTCTCTTGTGGTTACACCATATACACGATCCAGAAGGGCTGCCTGTTTCTTAATTTCAAAGGATAGCTCATGATAAGCCTTAACTGTTTCATTTGAGAGGACACCTTGGTCCAGCTGCCCTTGCAAAAAATGCTTCTTAGCTTCTATTTTTTTCCCGGCTGTGATGGCATCTATATAATAGGCCGCACGCTTGATCTGCAGCTGACTTTCATCCAATTTTGCCAAGTATGTTTGCTTTTCACTCGAGCTTAAGGTATTTACTAGCTTAATAGCCTCACTATAAGCTTTTTTAGCTGCATTATATTCAGTATACGGTCTGGTTACACCGTCTCCGGACCATTCAATGGAACATGCTCTTCTTAATATTTGAGATGTTGAGATAGCCTTTTGAACTGCACTTTCAATTTGGATTACAGAAGCTGCTTCTGTATCACTGACATTAACAACTGCAGCAGCCGGGATGATGAGTGACGTGGACAATAATACTTTTAATCCTCTTCTATTAGACAAAATTGCATCCTCCTACAAAATAAAAACTCTTGCTATCATAATTATAACAAGAGTTTAATAGATTATTAACCGTATTTTGGAAATTTATCATTGGCCAACTGGAACATATTCGATATAGGATTCCATATTTGTAATATAAAGTTGAGATCCAAGGTTATATTGGCCCCCAAAGCGGGTATCATAATTGTAAACACGATATTTTTCGCCTGGGTTTAGAATTCGCACCATCTTTAGCTTATTATCTTCCGTACGCTGCCAAAGATTGATTTTCTTTTTCACATATACCATGCCGATTTGACCTTGTTTTACTGGAACCGCTGCAGCGATTCCCTTAACGCTTTCCTGAGCTACAACTCTTTTAGCACCTATGTATCTGCTCTTATAATAGCTCATATCCATACTGTTAATCATGATTCCGTCATCGGAATCTGCATGGATAAATTTATTGTCGCCTGTATAAATGCCAGCATGTGATGCGCCAGGCTTATATGTAGTAAAAAAGACTATATCTCCTGGCAGAAGCTCGCTTCTGCTGACAGACTCTCCTGTTTTATATTGATCGGCAGTTGTTCTTGGAAGCTTGATCCCGTGTTCACTGTATACATATGTTAAAAATCCTGAGCAGTCAAACCCTTTTGGTGTTGTACCTCCCCATTTATAAGGAACGCCTTGCATTTGTTTTGCAAGCTTAACAATACTGTCCGGACTCGCCTCTGCAGCGTTTGCAGATTGATGAGTAAAAATCATTGGCAATACCAGCAATAATGCCAGCGCCTTAAGTAAGACTTTTTTCATAGTATGTATCCTCCTGTGAAACTTTTGGTATATATTAATTATCTAAAAATTATGTAATTAGTAGGGATAACTAGATTTTATCCTATAATTAGACAGGATTCTATTTCATTTTCATAACAATCCCCCGAAAATATTACAAAAATATTACAAGGTAACGTTGAATAGTAGGGAAAAATACTGAAAGATGTAGAATTTCACTATATGCGCATAAAAAAACAGACTATCAATAAGATAGTCTGGATCAATATTAGCTAAATGAAGGCCAGTTGCTCTGGTATTCGTCGCCCTCTATTTTTTCAAGAGTTTTGTATTTTAAAGGAAGGAGCTCATCCTCTGTAATTTTTAAAAATTCTTTTCCAATTTCGAATGGTATAAGATCAAACTGATCTTCATTTTCAGCAATAAAGTAAATTCCCGATACCTTGCCTTTTCGAGACAAATCTATGTTCAGGAATGATGGATAAAAGGTGTTATTTTTTGCTTCCAGAATGGCTTTAGCCGTAATGGTGCCATCTTCTTCTTTCTCGATCGGATCATTACTGATCTTCTCCAGGATCTTTACAGCCCACCCCTGCTTCTTATAACCGCCGATAATCTTAGGAGGTTTCTCCTGTAATTGACTTAATAAATCATGCATTTCTTTAGACTGTTCCATTGGTTAACAATACTCCCTCCAATGTTACGATGTTATTATACAGCCGCATCTGTATATATGAAACTAGTGTTTAATTATACCGTACTTATATAGTTATGGACAATTTCAGTAATTAGAGTAGCATAATTACTAATTTTCTGCAATTTACACCCTATATTTCCATAACCAAGACTATAATATACTAAACATTTATACAATATTAAATTTATGGTAACCCGTCTGAAACGCAAAGAAAAGGCTGAGTCTCATGCACCCAGCCTTTTTAAATCATTCATACACTGCCTGAATTTGGTCGATGAAAATCTGACCTCTATTTTTATGTTCATCACTTACCTGCATATACCTTACAGGAATCTCCAGAACGTATGGAGCAGTCAAGCCTGCCGGAATGTCTGCTTCAACATATTTCCAGCCTGTCCAATCAAGGTTCTTTGTAAAATCAAGCTGAATCTCTTTGCCTGCGGCATCTTTTAACTGGCTGCGCAGCCAATGCCCTTTGTTGTCCCCATAGACCCACATACCTATTTTCTTAGGAGCCCCCATTACTGGAATAGGTTCTTTTTTAGAAGCATAAACACCCGAAGTTCCTGTTGTTCCAATAAAGTTATATGCTACCTTCAGTGACCTTTTTCCCTCTTTAACATATACCGATTCAGGAGAAACCTTAACCGACTCATATCTTGCTCCCGATACTTGCCATCCGCTTATATCGCCTTCAAAATCTTCGATGATAACAGGACCTGGGTTTCCAGTGATTACTTTAATTTCAGCGGATACTTTACCATGTGAAATAGTAATTTTCCCTATTCCGTCCTTGCCCGAAGCTTTAAAAATTCCGTTTTCAACTGTTCCTAAATTATCTGATACCGAGTAAGTAAAGGCTGCAGGATCTGTTACCACATCCATGCCTCCATGATAGCCGGAAGCAGGGATAGCTGCAGTGCCATTTTTATCAACAATGATTGTATCCTTTGGCACTTTTATGGAGTCCAATACGTTAGTTATATGGACAGATACACTGCCTGCAACAGTACCAGAGGTTCCTGTAATCGTGCCTTTTCCAGGTATGCCTGAAGCTGTAAAGGATCCATCAGAATTGAATTTGCCAACATTCGATGTCCAAACAATCGGGTCTTTCAAGCTGACAGTATTATTATTTTTGTCTACCCCTTTTGCAGCAATCTTCAAGTCCTTATAGGATGCACCAGCAAATAAAGTGACTTCCTCAGGGTTAAGCAGTAACCTATGAAGCTCTCCCGCCTGCCTGCGTGCAATGATCAGCAAGGAGTTCGAAACATTCCGCTCCCTGCCGTCAGAAGGATTATTAACTACACTTGTTGTTGTTTCCCCCTGCTTTCTTGTCACCATTGTCGACGATCCGCCGCCATCAAATGTTATGGCCTCAACCGCTCCAAAGTCTTTCATAACCTTTGCTAAATCTGTTAAAGTGACTCCCTTGCTTTGAGCTCTTCTTCCATCTATGACAACTGCAAAAACAGATCCATCTTCCTTAATTCCTATCGCGGTTCTGGGATGGGCGCCAGCAATATTAAAGGTTTTTGCATTCCCGCCTTTAACCAGGTGGTACCTCCCTCCTATTGCCTGCTGTACCCGATCCCATTCGGGTTTATCGTAACTTGCGTTAATTGTAACTGAGTCGCCGGCTTTAAGTGATTTTAAATAGTCACTGCCTGCAGCATGGCCTGACAGGATGAACTCACCTGGCTTAAGCGCTGCACTTCCTTTGCCAATAATCACTTCTTTAACAGTGGCAGTGACCTGGCCATTTCCATTCAGCTGGCCTGTAACGTTAGAAAGCACCACTTCTGTACCTAATTCATTCGTCATCGTATTGCTTGCAAAATAAGATGTATAAAGAACTAGATGGCCTGCAAATCTCCTCTTATTAACAGAATTAATCAAGTATGGCTTCTGGCCATTTGCAGACACACTCAGTAAAATTTCGGGGTTTCCGATCATCGCTTTGCCGCTGAAGCTAACCCCAAAAATTGTTCTTTCATTGACTGGGGTTGTATTTGTGGTAACCAATTCACCATTATGCACAGTTAAATCAGTTGGAGCTCCATTCGAATCAAAATAGTCTCCGTTTACCCCGGCAATTACATACTTGCCCTCGTCTTCTTCGCGGTGTGCCATACTATTAACCGTTTCAAACCCGATCATTTGATCTTTAGCCAGGGAAGTTTCAAAAGAAATCTGGCTCGATTTTTGGTCAACATCAAGCTTATAGATCTCCTGGTTCCCTTTTGATCCTTTTACTGAAAGTTTGGATTGCGTGACACCAGGTGCAAGCACTGCCGTCTGCTCCTGGGTAACTGTACCTAAAGTCAGTTTTGTTCCATATAATTCAGGATTCACAAGCTTTAGCTTTAGCTTTGAGGGCGTTTTGTATTGGACATATCCTTTCATGTTGGTAACAAAGTACTGCCCTCCAACACCATACTGCCCGCCAAAAGCTGCATCATAGCGGTAAACCCTATATGCTTCCCCAGGTTTTAAAACTCTGACAAACTTCAATTTATTGTTTTCCCTTTTCCATAGGTTAATAGGCTTAAGAATATCCACTTTGCCTACTTGGCCTTTAACAAGCTGCATTCCTTCCCAATATACGACTGGTGTTGAAGCTGAAGCCTTTTTTACTGCATACGAAAAAGGGAACATGATCCCTGACAAAAACAAAAGACAACACAATAAGATTTTCTTTTTCATTACTCTCTCCCTCATATGTACTATTTTCACAATAAGTCTATTATACGACAAAATACCAAGTATTTTCCTATTATTCTACAAAAAAGATATAATGGTATAATTTACCTAAATTAATTCTCCACCCGCTTTATTTAATCGCGGAGAAAAAATTGAAACATAAAAAGCCTTGCCCGTCCGGACAAGACTAATTACTGCAAGTTTTCAATAAACACCGCTGTTAATGGGGCTTTTCGTTTAAGTGTTTTTTTCGTTTCTTCATTTAAATAAAACATAGCAAAGGTTTCCGAGAAATATTCTTCAGGATAATTCTTATAATAAGAATTATCGCCAAATAGAAGCGCCTTCTCTTTACCCCAGATTTCTTTGAAACTTTGTGCAGAAGATAAATTGTTATAAATAAGGCTATCAATTGTATGTGCTACCTCATGCAGTTCAAGGTTGCTGGAGCTGTGGCCATTGCCAGGCTCACTATATCCAATCCGGATGGCCACAATGTCAGCTCCGCCAATGCCGGGAACATCATCCCAGGTTCTATTTGTTCCCTCCCATCCCCTTGGCACTTGTCCTTTCAAATAGGAGAACTCCGGAAGATTGGTGATTGGGGAGGCTGTCAATTTAATCTTTACTCCTTTTTCTTTTAATTTCCCTAATAGAGAAATAGGTATTTTGCTGATTCTGCTTTTTATTTTTGACACCTCGGAGTCTTGCTCATAGCCTTTATCAACAATAATAAGCTGATTCACAAGCCCTTCCTGTTCTGAATAGGACTTCTGCAGTTCTGCCAGCTTAGTCTTTGAAGGGGTCTCATACAAGACCCTGTCTTTCATATTGGTAATGTAATAAGATCCGCCAACCCTGAACTGCTGGCGTTCAGGAACATAGCCATACACCCTGTATTTATCTTTTGGGTATAAAATCCGCACAAACTTTAGACCGCTGCTTTCCAGGCGCCACAAATTAATAGGTTTTGTGACGGTTACCCGGCCTATTTGCCCCTTTACTAACTCCGCCCCATCCCAATACACCTTAGCAAAACTGTCTTTTGGGAATGCAAAAATAAACAAAGCAGAAAATAGAAGGAACACTATAAATCTTCTATTTCTCATTGGCAGGCACTTCCTTCAATTTAATAAGGAGTAAAGAAATTTTGTGTATAATACGGGACTGCTGTTTCCTTTTGGAACTGAACCCCTGCCCCTAAATGAGTGTATTGGGCATTCAGGATGTTTTTACGGTGACCAGCTGAATTCATTAGAGCTTCATGGGCAAAGATGCTGCTTGAATAGCCCATTGCAATGTTTTCTCCGGCATATAAATAATGGATCCCTTCCTTTTCCATCCGTTGAAACGGGCTTTCGTTTCTAAGATTCATATGATCGAAGAAATCATGTTCAGCCATATCCAAACTATGTTTTCTTGAAGAGCTTTGGGCAGCAGAATTCCAGGTGACAGGTGCAAGTCCATTATCTGCCCTTGCCGCATTAACCAGGTCAAACATTTGCATTTCCAGGCTTTGCTGAAGGGCTGAACTTGGCACACCATAGTGGCTTTTCTTCCTGTTTTCCAGTTTCTCTGAAATCATTTGAATACCTGTAACATTACCTCTCTTATGAATATCATAGAAAACGGTAATGTATGAATTTTTTTTGTAAAATGTCTGCTGCCTATCATTATTGACAGTTACATAATTTACATTGTTTTTATTGATCCACTTACTTGGCGTTCCCAATGCTGAAGATACCCGTGATTTTGACGAGCCTTTAAAGACGCCAAAACTATAAAGCCTCTGGCTGTTGGAATAAATAAATTCTGCCCTATTATCAAGATAGCCTACTATATAAAAGTTCCGGTATTGATTATGATAGGTGTGCCAGGAGATACCATATTCACCAAGTGATATCCGCTTTTCCTTTCCCAGTTTTGTCTCAATGGACGATTTGCTGTCGCCTATTTTAATAGAGGCGCTGATAATTTCCTGGGATTCCTTTTTACATGCAAGAGCTCTCTTTTTTTCAGCAGAAGGGGTTTCGTATTTGATTTTGGCATCCCGATTCACATACATCCCCCCGCCAACACTGAGCATATTAGGCTTAAAGGCATATATTCTATAAGTTCCGCCTGTTTTCAAAGTCTTCTGCGGGATTTTTTTATCACCTGATAGTTTATAGAGAGGTGTATCCTTCAATACTGTTAATCTGCCAATCTGTCCGGATTTCAGTTCAGCTCCATCCCACCAGACTGTTTGGATTCCTCTTGCACCTTCACAGCTTTCTGCTGCACTTGCTGCAGAAAAAGGAGGAATATAGATGAAGATGGCAATCAGGATAGTGACAGCTCCCAATACCTTGTTCCTTTTCAAGATACTCCCTCCAATTCAAAATAATTCTTATTCCCATTCTAGTAGATTTACGGCAAACAGTATAGTAAAAGTTGGGGTCCTTCCACCGGCTTCTTCCATGATATAATGGGGACTGCACGAACATTTTGGAACAGGTGGAGAATACATTGATTTTTAATTCCTATGAATTTATTTTCGCTTTTTTGCCTGCTGTTTGGATTGGCTATTTTTTGCTGAATAAATGGCAGCTTTTCTTTGTAAGAAATGTCTGGCTTGTTATCAGCTCTTTATTTTTTTACAGCTGGTGGAATCCCGTTTATCTCCCATTAATTTTAGCTTCTATGCTGATTAATTATTATATTGGAACATTGCTTGGAAAGACCAGCAGCCAGCCGCGGGCAAAACTGCTTTTGACTGCAGGCATAACTGCCAATCTTGCAGCTTTGGGCTACTATAAATATTATGATTTTTTCATAGAAAATCTTAATGCCTTGTTAAGCACAGATTTTAATTTATTGCATCTTGCTTTGCCGCTTGCCATCAGCTTTTTTACATTTCAGCAGATCGCCTACCTTGTTGATGCTTACCGCAAAGAGACAAAGGAATATGATTTCTGGAAATATGCATTGTTTGTCAGCTTTTTTCCCCAATTAATTGCGGGGCCAATTGTTCACCATAATGAAATGATGCCTCAGTTCTCCAGGGAAAAAGCACAGAGAAATTTTCATTACGAAAATTTTGCTAAAGGAATCTTCATCTTTTCAATTGGGCTATTTAAGAAAGTGGTTATTGCTGATACTTTTGCCGGGTGGGCTTCAGCAGGCTTTGATCAGGCAGAAGCATTAACTTTTATCGAAGCCTGGATTGTGTCATTATCCTATACATTCCAGCTTTACTTTGATTTCAGCGGCTATACCGATATGGCCATGGGAGCAGCACTTTTATTTAATATCCGGCTTCCGCTTAACTTTAACTCACCATATAAAGCTGTTAATATTCAGGATTTCTGGAAACGGTGGCATATGACACTGACCCGCTTTTTAACCCAATACTTGTACATCCCTCTTGGCGGTAATCGCAAGGGAATTCCCAGAACCTATGTGAATGTTTTTCTTGTTTTTTTCGTCAGCGGTTTATGGCACGGTGCCGGATGGACATTTGTCCTCTGGGGAATCTTGCATGGTGCTGCATCAATGCTGAACCGCTTGTGGCAGCAGCTTGGCTTTAAAATGAATAAATTCCTAGGCTGGTTTATCACCTTTCAGTTTGTCAATTTTGCCTGGGTATTTTTTAGAGCACAAACTTGGGAAGATGCAGAAAAAGTTTTAAAAGGCATGATTGGAATGAGCGGTTTCGCATGGCCAGAGCAGCTCACATCCCTTTTTTCGCCGGCTTCCGTTCAGGCAGTGGAAATACTCTCTATTAACGCTGTAACTGATACATCCCTTTTGTACATGCTTGCCTTACTGGGAGCTGCATTCGCAATCACCTTATGGGCCAGAAACTCAGTAAGAATGATGAATCAGCTAAAGCCCTCCTGGTTTTCTGCGTTTTTCATTTGTGCATTGCTGCTGATTTCCTTCTTTAGCATGACAAGAGTCAGCGAGTTCTTATATTTTAATTTTTAGGTGGTTAATCATGAACGTTTATAAAAAATGGCTTTTAAAAGTTCTGGCTGCTTTTTTGATTTTAGGATGCCTATTCGCCATGCCGATAGCTGTGTTTAATTACACTGCAGATCCTTTATGGCTTTTCCAGCATAAAAACGAATGGAATGATGTGCAGCAGGGTTTTAATGAAAGGCAGCAGAAAGTAAATAAATTAAAGTATGGGGAAGAAGAGTATGACGCCCTATTATTGGGAAGCAGCCGATCTACTTATATAAACCAGCATGATTTTGAAGATTTGAAAGTTTTCAACTTTGCCGTGAGCTCTATGTATGTGGAGGAGTATAAAGGGTATATAGACTACGCCAAAGAAATAAACGGAAAGCCTTTTGAATATATCTTCCTTGGATTGGACTTTTTCGCTACAAATAAATACCGAGAGCTTGCCGAAGAAAAACCGGAGTTCTACACAGAACAGGCTGACAGCTATCTTTACAGAATCAAGTCTACTGCGTCCTTTGATACTTTGAAAAAATCTATATCTGTCTATCAATCATCGAAAAAGAATAAGCCTGTATTCATAGATCATAGGTTCTATAATCGTGAAAATGTGGCTTTGCCTTTTCCGGTGGACGACGAATTGAGACAAGCCAGAATTGAAACGAATATCTATCAATTTTTTCAAAATAACGAACCCTATGAATATGATCCTAAAGTGATTGAGATGCTGAATCAGCTTAAAGCCGAAAATCCGAAAACCAAATTTATTGTCTACACGACACCCGTTACATTTCCCCGTTTGGTCATAGAAATGCAGAATGAGGAATACCTGCAAGGTTACGAGCATTGGCTTATGGACCTGACAGAAACCTTTGGAACGGTTCATCATTTTATGAATGTAAATGAAATGACAAGGCACCTGCCAAATTTCATTGACTCCCATCATTTCACTCCGGATGCTGGGACAAAAATAGTCAATTCAATCTGGAATGAAAGAAGCAAATACTCAGGTTTCGGAGTAACTCTAAATAAAGATAATGCCGAAGCTGAAGTTGCAAAGATTAAGAAGGAAATTAAAGAAGCCGAAACAGAAGCCTACGACTATCTTGCTCCCATTGGTCTGGAGCCATCCTATTCTTTTGTCCCGCCAAATACCGAGCCGTTCTCAGCTGAAAAGTGGCAGAACCAGGTTTTTCCGATGAAATTGCTGGGAAAAAAGGGTGAATTCCAGGTAACTGAAGGAAGCACCGGAGGGATGGCTTTAAAACCAATGAGTGAAAATCAAGTAAACCAGAATGCGATACAAGCAGGATTCAGCCTTAATGACATGGATATTCCCGCTTCTGAAGAGGTTACTTTTATCGTTTCTCTGAAAGGTAAAACATCCAATCCAGGCGATGTGCAATTATTTATTCAGGATCAGGTAAACGGCAAATGGGAAAGGACAGCATATAATACCATTCCTGCTGAAGACACATCCCGTTCATTTAAAGTGTCGAAAACAATCAGAAAAGGCGCCGAAAATGTTATGGTTGGAATCCATTGGAAGAATGCAGATTCAGAGGATCAATGGATACAGATAGATGCTGCTGATATTTACTAGCGAGAAGAGCCATGCTCCCAACAGAGGAGATGGCTCTTTTCATTAATGGATAATTATAGTAATGTAGGAAGTGATTACTATAAGAGTTTTTGGGGGAAAATATGAATCTATCTAAATTTAAAATCAATTACATTCTAGCCGCATCTCTCATTAGCACACCCGTTTTCTTTTCAGGTGCAGCATATGCAGAAGATCAAATCGATCAGGAGGAGAGTATTGAATTGGATGACAGTCAAACACCTTCTCAAGAAGAAACAGATCCGTCACAATTGCTAAAAGAAGAATTAAACCCGATTATTGAAAAGATTGGACCCCAGGTATTCCACGGGACTGCCCTGGCTGCGGCATATGGGAAATTACCTGACAGCAAACCCTATATGTATATCATCCAGCATGGAACGCCATCAGCTTTGTCAATCGTCAATTTGACCACAGGAAAAACAGAAAAGACATACACACTTGAGAATTCCACAAGCGCTTGGGGTATTGATGTCGATGCTGATCAAAACGTTTGGGTCGGAGGAACATCAGGCGGACATATCTACAAGTATGATCCCTCTTCGAAAAAACTAACCGACTATGGCAATAAACTGAAGCACAGCCGTGATACCTCAATTCAGGACCTGCACGCCTCTGGAGGAAGAATATATGGTTCCACAGCTTATAATGGAACTGTGTTTTCCTATATACCTGAATCAGGTGAAAGAAAGGATTATGGCCAAATTATAAGAGGCAAAGAATTTGCAAAAAGTGTTTACTTTGATGAAGAACAAGATAGTATTTTCATGGGTATCGGATCAAAGGCAGAGCTTATACGCTATAATATCCGCACGAAAATCAGGGATCGCTTCCTGCCGTGGGAGTATCGGCTGGAAAAATACGTATCGGATATTCAAGTAGCTGATGAATATTTATTTGCCAAACTGGATCCAAGCCCGAAGGTTCTAGTTTTTAATAAGAACACATTGGAATTGCTTGATGAATTTGATTCGACTTCTAAAACCGTTTCTGTAAAATCACCAGCAGAAAAAGCTGTTTATTATACAAACAACGAGGAGCTATATGCTTATTATTACAAAACCCGGGAAACTGTGAAAATGGATGTTCCCCTGAAAGGCATGAACGTAATAAATTTGGACTTTGTTGAAATTGGAACAGAGGATTACCCGGGGTTCACGCTGACGGGATTATTGAGCAATAATGGTGATTATTTCACCTACAACCTAGAGACCCGGAAATTTGAACTGCATCAAGCAAAACTTGCTCCTCTTCCGGTAACTTTATATACAATGGCAGAGACTCCTGAAAGAGATAAGATCATTATTAATGGCTATATGTCAGGCGGGCTGGGTCTTTTTGACATTGCAAGCGGCGAGACAAAGGAAGTGAAAGGCATCAGCCAGGTCGAATCTATGGCTTATTTAAATAACAAGCTATATTTCGGAGCCTATCCAAAAGCCAGAATCCTCGAATATGATCTGACAAAACCGTTTGAAGGCAATAATATAAATGAAATTGCCCGTTATAAAGACATTGGCCAAGAAAGGCCAACTGCCATGCTTGGGATTGATGAAACCAATCAGCTGTTCATAGGCACTTATCCTGAAACAAGTACGGGCGGAGGACTGCTGTCTGTATATAATCCTGAAACAAAAGAAACCGTAAATTATGAAAACTATATAGAAAATCAAAGCATCATTTCCCTTGTACAAGCCCAGGATTATGTTTATGGAGGTACTTCAGTGTATGCCAACCATGAGCGTGCAAAGAACAATGCTGTATTTTTCCGTTTTCCTTCTGATTCTCCTTCAGAAAAAGAGGAGATTAACATCCCAATAAAAGCGGCGATGATTAATGCATTAACGTATTACGGAGAAAACTATATCTTCGGAATGGCAGACGGAAAACTGTTCAAATATGATATCGATTCCGGTCAAACCAAGCAAGTAATGATCGTTCCAGCCATTTCCGGCCGTTTTAAAAATGCGAATCTGCAATTTGGCAAGGATCAGCAGCTCTATGGAACAGTAGAAGGCGTATTATTTAAAGCAGATCCGAAAACACTGGAAGTAACACTGATTAAAAAAGAAGGTGCACATGATTTAGCCATCGGCCAGAATGGCCATATTTACTTCAGGAATGAAGCTGACATGTGGAAATACGAACCTAAATAGAAAGAAAATGCCCTGCCTAAACAATAAGGCAGGGCATTTTTTCTATTGCAGGTTAACTTTCAGACTATAAGGGTCCAGTGTAGAGCCGCCGAATGTGTCACGGACTTTGATATGGTAGACTCCTTTTTTCAGGTTAAAGTACAGCACTTCTCCATCCCCTTCAGGGTAGTAGTCTGCTTTAGCCAACTCATTGCCATCTTTATAGAGAGTCACAATCCCATCAATTTCAGTTCCGGCATTAAATACAATGTTTCCTTTTGTTTGTTTATCAATTTTTAATTCATACCAATCTTCATCACCGTTCGGTACACCTGCATTAAGATGTCCAGAGGCAGTTAATAGCTTGCTGCCGGATTTCTTCAGCATCAGCGGCTTAGAAGGTTTGTTCTTCTTCACCACAGATCCCTTATCCTCATCATTTTGGTTAACTGGCGCAACAGTCAATTCATAAGGAAGCAGGGATAATGGAATATTCCCATCGAAATAGCCGGAGGCAATAATAATATAGTTTTTATTTTTCTCTGCTTTAAATGATCCATAAGTCGCCCCGCTGTCAATTCCCTTTTCGATATACTGGATTCGATCGAATTCCTCCGGATCCAGCTTGCGGTTTTTATTTGCATCCTCTGCAATGACCACTATTCCATAGAACGGGCTCAACAATTCCTTAGGATATTTCGCTTTCCATTTGGCATCAACACTTTTTCTTTTCATTGATGCACCATAAATATTTGATGATTTACTTTCCAGATAGAAAACATCCTGATCAAAAGGCATTGCCAGGTTTCCTTCAATTTTGGCTGAAGGAAGATTTTTTATTTTCTCAAGACTATCATTATCTTCATATGGATCCTGAGGATCTTCCATCACCATCTTGGCACTGAAGCTGTATGGATCGAAAGATGTTGAACCAGTGTAGTAATCTGCGCCTGCCTTAATATAGTAGCTCTCTCCAGCTTTCAAACCCGTAAGCATGGATGCATCCAGCTTCATGCTTACCCAGTCAGATTGCATATTGGTTCCAATCTGATCCAAATAAGCATACGTATTACCTTCTATATCCGTTTCTTCTTTAATGCGGTAAATTTCCATTAAAGGAACCTGGCCTTTTTGATCGTCGAACCTAAATTCATAGATTCCTGTTTCAGCCGGCACAACACTAAACCAGTCTTCATCTTCTAATGACTGGATATAGCCCTCACCCTTTCCATCCATTTCAAAAGGCTGAGCACCATCCTTAAGAATTTCCAGGAAATCTGGTTCTGAACCGGCATCTTCTTCAGCAGCTTCCTCTATTGCCTCTTCCATCTCTTCAAATGCACTGCGCTGTTTTTCAAGGCTATTTACGTTCATTTCTTTTTCAGCTGCTTCCTCGTCCATCATATAAGGGAATATATCTTCATCTGCCGGCAATGTCTTTCCATTAACCTGCAGCTTGTATGGAATCAGGGAAGGTTCAGGGTTTTGCTCTTCTTCAAGCAGATCAAAGTTCAACATGAAGTCGTACATGCCAAAGTAATATTGATCGATTTTATTTGATACTTTTATGATATATGGAATTTCCGGCATAGCTGTAAAGGAAAGTGTTTCCCCTTCACTTTTACCGCCTCTGTTTGCGTAGAAAGCTGGCTCAATAGGGTATTTTCCATAAAACATCTCTTCAAGAAGCACCTTTTTCTCTTCCTCCGGAATCTCTTCCATATCAGGAGGAAGAATTTCATCCCCCATATATACACTTATGCTTGTATCGGCGCCCGGCAATTTAGATAAATCGATTTTCACCGCCTGCTCCTCTTTAACAGTGAATTGATAAAAGTCATCATCGCCATCTTGTCCAGTTAATAGCTCCTTCCCATATGAGTAAGGCAATTCAATATTATTCATATTGTGAAGTGTATTCTCATCCTTTTCAATGCTTGAAGCTTTTTCAATGGAAAGGCTGAATTTAGATTGCCCTCTGCCCGAATCATCAAAGCTGCCATTCACATCTTTGACGCCAAATGCAAGCGTTCCTGAAAACGGAACTTCAAACAGCTTTCCTTCCTCAAGCCCCTCTCTGACTTTATTTATATCCAGTTCCACTTTGCCTTCATCGGAAACTAAATATAATTTCAGCTTATAATCAAACTCCTTTGCGCCGGTTAGAACAAATTGAACAAAATCACCTTTCACGACATCTGCTTTATACCATTTTTCCTGAAATGGGGCTGTAATTGCTCCATTAACTGTCTGCTTCTTTTCAAGGCTTACAGCTTCCGCTTTTTCAAAAATTTCTTTTTCAGACCATTTTCCTTTTGTTAGCGCAGGCAGCTTCTTAATATCATATTGCATAGCTGCGGCCGGATTAAGCAGACCGTTTCCATATACTACATCAAATCCCTTATCACCAAGATCCTCCGCTGTATGCTCCAATATATATTCGATCTGAATCGGAGTCAGGTTAGGATGCCTGGATAGCAGCAAGGATGCTGCTCCAGCTACCATTGGCGAAGCCATGGACGTTCCGCTCATTTTACGGAAGCTCGATTTTTTTTCGTATTCATACATAGTGCTGTAGACATCTTCACCAGGCGCTACAATATCAACGGAAGTGCCATATGTAGATAAAGTCCCCAGCTTTTTGCTGCTGTTAATATTTCCAACACTGATGACGCCTTCATAGGCAGCCGGATAGCTAAGCGAATCATCCCCTGTATTGCCGGCAGCTGCCACCACTGTCACATTCTTCTCAGCAGCCTTTTTGAGTGCTTCTTCAATCAGAGGGGATTTCATTGGTCCTCCGAGACTCATATTGATTACTTTTGCACCTTTTTCAACTGCATAGAGAATCCCCTGTGCAATAACATAGTCTGACGCTCCCCATCCCCTGTCAAAAACATCAATCGGAAGAATTTTAGCATTTGGATTAACACCATAGCCGCCAATGCCGTTATTTTTATTGGCTGCAACAATCCCAGCCACATGGGTGCCATGATAATCAGGGGTGCCAGGGCTCATAGGATTGACAGCATTATAGCTCGGGAGCAGTCTTCCCTTTAAATCAGGATGGTTAACATCCACGCCCTGATCGATCACTGCAACCGTTACAGGATTTTTCCCTGCCAGTTTTTGTGCTTTTTCAAGCTGAAGGAGTTCGTTTTGATATTGTTCCTTCGCTTTTGGATCCGGTAATGAAAGCGGCTTGTAATTGACGCTTGGATAAGCAGATACAACTCCGTTCAGTTTTTTGTAATTGGTTAATACTTTGTTGAACTGATTTTTATTCCGTACTTTAACGACCGCATAATTTAAATTGGAGAACTGTTTAATCAATGTTCCCCCTGCCATTCTGTGCTGCTGCTGAGTGAGTGGCTTTTTAAACTTAACCACCAGAGTATCTCCGCTTAATGCAGACTCTTTTGATTGATCCAGCTTTTTTTGCAATGACGGCTGGTCAATCTGCAGTGCCGAAATGCTTGGCAGCTCTTTTCCGCTTTCTGCGTATACACCTGATGCTCCCAGCAGCGACCCGGCAGCAATACCAATCCCTGCTGCAAGACTAATAGATTTTTTCAGCCAGCTTTCCATTCCCTTCCTCCTCATAACTGTAAAATAATATTTTCTATCATAATATTACTATCATTTTCAATTAATAGAAAGTTTTACCATATTAAATAATTCGACAAAAAAAGAGGCGGGTTTTTTTTAAAACCCACCTCTAATTAATGACTTATAACTGCTCTTCAGATTCTGGCACTGCTTCAGTTTGTGAAGTTTCAGCTTCTGTTTCACCTGTTTGTATAGTGCCTGCCTCAGGGTCTTTCATCTCTGATGGCGCTTCTAATTCAGTATTAACAGCTGGATCCACTTCTTGTGTGCTGCCTTCCTGCTCTTGAACCTGCTCCTCTTCCGGCTGTTCCTCTTCCGGCTTTAAGGCTTCGTACTCTTTCATGATTTCCTGCTTTATTGCTGCAAGCACTGCTTCAAAGCCAGGCAATTCACGATATCTGCCCGGATACAGCTTGTTGCCTGCCTCTTTAATTTCAGCAGAACGTCTTTCAAGCCTATTTAACTCTGCCAATTGGCTTTCAACTAGATCAAGCTTGCCGTCACCAATGTTAATCTGAATTTCCTCCATCAGCATGTATCTGGAAATCTCGTAAATAACTGTCTCTTTCGTAATTTTTGCAGGCAGTACATACTTTTCAGCTGCAATATCACGAACATGGGGACCATAAAGTTTATTAATGAACAGCTCTGCCTTCTTAATCTGGTATGAAAACTTATGATAAGCTTCCACTGTGTGTTCATCCAGAATCCCTTCATCTATCAATTTAATTAACTCTGAGTTCATCGCTGTCAGCTGTGCACCGGTTTTTTCTGTATCAATAAAGACAGCTGCCCGGGTTTTATGATCATATGCCTCCTGCAATACTCCCTTTAAACGGTTTTGATCGCTTTGAGGTATGCCTTTCAGTAATGTTTCAGCTGCAGCAATACTTTTAGCTGCGTTCTGGTAGACTTTTGCAAAATCTGTATCCACTTTAAAATCAATAACACTTTTTATATTTCCAGAATAATAGGATCGCAGCTTTCTCGATTTCGCTACAGCATCATTCGTCTGGTTAGTCGCCTGAGTAACTTTTGAACCCGATTTTGCCTGGCTTAAGCTATAGCCAATGCCTGCTGCATAAAGCCCTACACCCTGATTTTGCTTCCAGATAGTTTGAAACTCTGAAAGCGGCAAGCTTGTTTCACCTGCATACCTGCCAATTTCCGGGGTGAATCCAGGAAGCTTATATGTATCGGTGAACCAATCAGTAAAACCGCCGCCGGATGGTCTTGCACCCGGGTACACCAGGCTATAGCCCGTCATTTTCCCTATTGTCTTGGCATATTGATGATCACGGTCGTATAAAGCACCTGTCTGATGGAATTTCCAATAAAGAATTTGGCCGCTTGAATGGTACGCAACAGAGGATGCAGGCTTAATCTCATTCACAAATTTAATAATCGCCTTTACTTCAGAAGCCGCCTGCGGCTGAGGTCCTTTATAGTTCTTGTAATATGGCTTTCCTGGATTGCTCTTAATATTCGCCCAGTCAGCAGGATACTGGCGATTCAAATCGATTCCTTTTCCATTTGCTTTCCAGCGTTTAAAATCCTTGCTTCCTGCATTCATTTTGATTAATCCAGCATGCGCACTCGAAGGAAATGCTTTTAATCCGAATTGCTGCAGTGTCACACCATCCGGATTAACCATCGGCACAAACCACATGGTGGTTCTGTTCAGATGAGTCCTTACATCCGCCCCCGCTATTGTCCGGCCGCTCTTATAGGCTAAAGCATACTGTTCGAGCATATACATATTCAAAGTAGTAGTCATCCATTCCCTGGCATGATGGGACCCATTAATAAATATGTTTGTTTGCCCTTTCCCAAGTGATACGGCATAAATATTCCTTCCATATTCACTTTTCCCGATAACTTTATATGTAATAAGATCTGGGTATTGCTTAGCAAGCTCGACAATATCAGCCTGCATTTTTTCATAAGTATAAACTTCGGCTGGATTCACAGCAGCCGCTTCCGCCCGATGTTCCAAATGGACCAACCCAGCTAGAACAAACAATATAGTAAACATTAATCTGCAAAAACTTTTCATCTCTTCCTCCTAATATTTTGTACATCTATTAATATACTATGCAGGAGGACAAGCTGGGAGAAAATTCAGCAATTTCTTTTAAATATCTATGAAAAATAAAATACCTGCCCCGCTTCGGAACAGGCTTAAGCAAAGGTCTGCCATTTTTGAATTTTACTATTAATAAAGTTTACGTACTTTTCGTCTTCCTGGAGTTCAAAAATAATCAGCGATTTTTGCATGCATTCTCTTGCTTTCTGTAACTTGCCCTGAATTTCATAGTTATAGCCAATATGATAATGAAGTTCCCCCAGCAGATACAGGTTATCTTTTTCAATGCACCATCTAACGGCTTCCCTGCAATATTTGATTGAATCATTATATTTTTCCAGCCGTGTGAGAGATCTCGCAATATTATAATAGAGTCTGCACAATAAGGTATGGTCATTAATAAAAGGGAGCTGATGAAGATATTCCTTTGCTTCAAAATACACTTTAAGCGATTTTTTATACTCCTTTTCTTCAAAATAAACAGATCCGATACTCAGCAAAACCTCTATTTCCCGTTCAGACCAAACCTTGTCGGTATAATGAGTTAATGCTATGGCTTTTGTAAGGGTGTCAATCGCTGATTTAGAATCCTTATGGAGCATATACTGGCAAATTCCTTTATGCCATAAAAGGACCTGAAAATTTTTATTGTTTTGCTGAAATAATGGATTCTTCTCTTCCGTTTTTACGATTTGTTCCATTTCCTTGTAATTTGAGTTCCTTCTGGCTAAGGTTAATTGCCTTAAGACCTCCTGGACATAGTCCAAACGGGGCGTTGTGCCAATGTCAAAAAAATAATTCACATCGACACCAAGGCGTTCAGAAATTAAGTATAAAGTAGATGCATAAGGATACACATCCCCCTTCTCAATTTTGCTGATCTGTGCCTGTGTGCATATACCCTTAGCAAGTTCTCCCTGTGATAAGTTCATTAGCTTTCTAAGCTCCCTGATTCTTTGGCCAATAGCGGAGAAATTCATCCTTTTCACCCCTTTCATGTAAATATGCCTAGAGTTATATTTTTATCATTTATAAACAGGAAAAAGGATATAAGACAAAGTATACTGGTAAAATTAAAAAAATATACGAAAAATGCTTCAGGATTATTTATGGTTTAATATAGTTAGTTCCTTAATTTTAAAAAGCTAGGAGGAATTTTCATGAAAAAACGTTTATTGGTCATGATGGCTGTATTCACTTTTGTATTTGGAGCTGCAGGCATTACTTTTGCTGCCGGAAATAACGGCGGTGGCGGAGTAACAACTCAAGAGCTTCCAACTATATTCTAATTTCCACTGCATACCTGTTAGGATTTCAAAGGGCTTAACCCTTGTCTTATTAATCTCAAATTGGGGCACTTCATCTGAAGTGTCTATTTTTTTGCAATAAAAACCTGCTTACTGCTCAAATTCAACAAGCAAACATAAATTCCCTTCTTTTACAGGTTGAAGGGGGCCATTTTATTCTTTCAGGAATATTCCTATAGTTATAATTTTATATGAAAACCTTACTTTTTCATAATAAATATTCATTCCACTATCTAATTCACCTTTAGATTTCAATCAGCAAAAGGAACTATTTTTGTTATGATAAGGGCATAAAGATGCAGGGAGGGTGAAAGGGTATGGATCTTGATATGAAAATCCAGCCAAAGTTTATCGAGAACGAAAGTGCGATCATTTTTTCATTCTACTTTAGAAACGCATCAATGAAAGTTGGAGAAGCGGTTATCTATACTTGTGAAGAAGAACAAAATGAAGAATTGGCAAGAATGGTTTATAACAACCATGAAGAATTAACAGAACTTAATGCTAACGCAAAGAGAAAAATGGCGTATGTAACTGAACTAACCATACCAGAAGGATTTAAAAACCAGTCGTTTACTAAAATAAAAGAGTTTCTAAAAATCATCGGCATCAACACATGTGTGTACCAGCATTGATGACAAAGGATACCTGATGTTTGCAGATGAGCATCAGGTATTTTTTATGAGATTTTCTTCCTTCCACTTGATTAACTTGCCATTAATATAATCCGAATATTTATGATCCTTCTGAAGGTCAAAAATCAGCAAGGCTTTTTTCATATAATCTTGAGCTGAATAAAAATCTTCCTGGAGTTCAAAATTATAACCAATATGGTAGTGAAGCTCGCCAACTAAAAAGAGGTTATCTTTTTCGATGCTCCATTCAATGCCCTCCATACACAATTCTGTTGATTTTTCATATAGTCCTTTTCGAGTGAAGGTCCTGGCCATATTATAGAGAAGCTTTACTTTTACAATATAATCACGGAAATCGGGGAGTTTTTCCATCTCTTTATAGACCATTTCATATATCCGAATAGCTTCATCAAGCTGATTATTCTCGAAGCAGACAATTCCTTTGCTTAAGAGAATCTCCATCTCCTGTTCGGTCCAAACTTTTTTATTAGTTAAAGACAGAGCTTTATCAAGGGTCTCCAGAGAACGCTCGAAGTCAGAATGAACGTGATAAAGACTTATCCCCTTGTGCCAAATGAGCAGCTGCAAGTATTTCGGGTTTTGATAAAAAAGCGGATTCCTTTCTTCCATTTCCACTATCTCTTCCATTTCTTTATATCTGAAATTCCGCCTTGCAATTTTCAGCTGTCTGGCCACTTCTTCCACATAATCCAGCCTCGGTGTTAAGCCAATATTGAAGAAATAATTCACGTCAATGCCCAGTTTTTGAGATATTAAAAAAAGGGTTGATGCACATGGAATCACTTCTCCATTCTCCAGTTTACTGATCTGCGCCTGCGTACAGATATCTTCTGCCAGCTCCTTTTGAGTGATTCTTTGTATTCTGCGCAGTTCCTTTATCTTATCTCCTATAACAGAAAAATCCAATGTTTCCACTCTCCAAAAAATATTCCAATTATTATATTTTTATTATAAAAGCTTATGTAGTCTATTAAAAGATATATAATTAACTAAAAATCGGACCTTAGAGGAAATCCAGCCTTTTTTATAATATGTTTTAATAGGCTTATGAGTATTTAATACTTACGGAAGTTCGTCACTTTACGAACATCATCCAATTCTCCAATTTATTGCCGTCCGGGTATACTGGACGGTCTTTTTTTTGCTAGTGCGGGTATAGGGGGCTCTATTTGCAGAATAACGCAGTTTATTTGCAAAAATTCCGTTCTATTTGCAAGTTCCCCCTGCTTATTTGCAATTTCTCTAACTCTATTTGCAGGATTTCTAATTTTATTTGCACAGTTTATATTTACGATCATTACGAGACCAGGTCTAACATGTGCAAAACCAAATGAAAAGCCCGAGCATCGGCCCAGGCTTTTCACAATACTATTTATCTGGTGACAAACCCTTTTAAAATGTACTTCCATTTGGTCTTGTTTTTCAGGCTGCTGATTTCCTTTTTACTTAAATGTTTCGTTTTGAAGGATGTTGCTGCAGCTGTTCCGTCAAAGTCTTTATGGATGCCTTTATCCTTCACAATCCATTCACCTTTTTCCAGGCCATCTTTAATTTCTGTTTTCCCATTCACTTGCAGGCCGCTCTTTATTTGTCTTCTCTCAAGCTTCCCTGCAGTTGAAATCACCCATACATATGATGCATCTTTCTCTTTTTTAATCACCTTGGAGGGAATTGTTACAGCCCCTTCAATCTCATCGGTGACAACCTCGATATGGACAGGCGTGCCTTTTAAAATCTCTGTTGCGTCCTCATTTAACTGAACCGAGAAGGGATAAGCACTTTCCTTATCAAGGGAAGCTCCGCTCTTTGGAAGAGATGCCAGATTAATAATGCTGCCCTCTCCTTTAAAGCCTTTTGCTGAAACCAGGACTTTCATGCCGATGGATGTTTGCATTCTCTCATCTAATGTTAGTTCCCCGTTTACCAGGGAAGAATCTGAAGTGATGGTAATGATCGGATTATCAAGGGAACGGTCAATCTCACTGATAGTACCTGAGAAATTGCTCTGCACGGTTACACTGCCTGGCTGATCTTCCAAGTAACCCAGCTGATTTTCAGTCATTTCCAGCTCACGTTCCAGCAGGCTGACTTGAAGCTCCTTTTCGTGTATGTCCCTATCTAAGCTGGAAGTGACCGTTGCTTCACTGCCTTTCTCTTCTTCATCAAAAATAAGTGTTCTTTTATATGTTTCTAAATCATCAATATGATCTTCTAAATCATCTATCTGGTTTTCCAGTTTTTCCGCTTCCGAATTCAGCCTTTCTTTCTCAGCTTCAAGGTCTTCCGGCTGATATTCAAACAAACCTGTTCCCGGAGTAATGCTGTCTCCCTCTTTAACCAAAAACTGATTAAATACCCCTTGCCGCTCATCATAATAGACCTGATATTCTTCCGCAGGAGCAACTACACCCTTTTTGGCAAAAGAATCTATTAGATTCTCTTTCGATACGGACTGCCATTTATTTATGTATGCTGCCTTTTCCACTTTGCTGTCTGGCTTTAATGCCAGATAAAGATTTGCGGCTATAAAGATCCCTATACATGCAACCAGGATTCTAAGTACCCAAGCTCTTTTCACAATAACACCGCCATTATATAAGTTTTTCAAATTCAAGGTAGTAAATGGTAGATGTCATGATCCATCCAACCAGGTTGACAATTATCACGATCAGCAGGATCCACTTTGGACTTCGCGGCGAAAATGCCTTAAGGTTCGTATATTGGAAGAATATGACCCATACTTGAAAAAGAGTGATGGTGCCAGCGAGGTGAATAAGCAAACGGCTATCTGTCAAATATTGCGTCATTACACCGAAACTGAAAGGTGAGGACACCCTATCAAGCCCAAAGCTAATCTGAAGAACAAGAGTCAGGCCTTTTTCTATTAATAAAACAGCTAAAACAAAAAGCTGCATAACTAGCAATTTCACAAATTCTGTATCCATTAAGGTCCAATAAAAAATGGCTGGGATAAAGAATATCAGCAGAGTAAAAACGATTCCCCATACTATTTTCCCAATGCCTACGAATAGCTTCTTCGTTTCCAATTCTTCATTGGATACATTTGAAATTTCATTAGATACAATATCCATGCCATATCCTGTATAAGCTGCCGCCAGATAAATAATGGCTCCAGCAGCCAAGAGCAGCAGGAATCTTATATAAAGCCCGGTGATTTTCTCTGCTTTTGCCAATTGATAAAGATAGGTATTTGGATAGAGGATCCCTTTTATAAGCTGCACATGGTATAACATTGCTGTTCCTCCGTTATTGAACTTTCTTTTATTATATAAGAGATTGTAATAATTGCCAGTATAGAGTCGAAATTTCTAGAAATTAGTCAATTGCTCACAAGCAAAAGAAAAAGTGCCGCTCAAGGCACTTTTAAAATAAATATAGAATATTTCTGATGCTCCGTTAAATAAACTACTTTTGCTGCACCAGATGTATATATATTAATCTTTCTTTGCCCTCAGTTCCGCTGAAAACAAAGTTTATTAAATTATTCCCCGTTTTATAGACAAGATTCCATGTTCCGTCTTTCTCAGAATATTCTTCTCTATAGATAGAAGCGCTTCCCAGCCTGTTTTTTACATACAGGGGTGAAATATCGGACACAGAGTCAACTAAATACTTTGAAGATAATAACTCTTTCCCGTCCGGCAACACAGTAAAATATACATGCTTCTTACCGTACTGATAATACCTTGAGCCTTCAAACAGACCTTCCTCATATGGCTCTCCCAATTTCTCCTTCACTTCGTCAATCGTATTTTTCTTAATAATAAAATCCTGCCCTTTTAGCTTCCCGTTCACCGCATCTGTAAGAAGGTCTGATTTAATCATAACCAAATCAGCCATTTGCCTTTTCTTTATGGCCGAAGGAGTTTTGTAAAAAATATCTGAAGAGTTCTTTATATAAACACCTGCTCCTACGCCATAATAATAGACACCATCGATGATTTCATAGGAATAAACCCGATATGTATTACCTTTCTTTAGAGTGCCTGACAGCTTGAGGTCCCCGTGGCTTTCTTTCATTAGCCTGCCTGTATCTTTAAGAATAGTAACCTTGCCAATTTGGCCTTCTACTAATCTGGCATTATCCCATATAACCGATGGCCTTGTATCATTGGAAGCTGCTGAGACTTCATCAGACCCTCCCATAATCCCAAAAAATCCTGAAGCAATAAGGAAACTTGAAATCAAAACTTTTTTCATTAATACCACCCTTTCATTACTTATATTTCAATAATATTACAAAATTGTTACAAACAAAACCCTTATTCTGTAAAATAGGTATAAATTACTGTATAAAAACAGGGAAAGCTGCCTGTCAAATTGGCAGCTTTCCCTATTTTTATTTTCCATTCAATTCTTCAAGCTTCTTTTTAGATGGAGTTTCGTACTTCACATACCCTTTCATGTTGGTGATGTAATGTCCAGATCCAACTCCATACTGGCCAAAGTAATTAGAGTCATAGTTGTAGACACGGTAAACCTGCCCAGGCTTTAAAACACGAACAAGCTGAAGCTTATTGTCAGCTGTGCGCTTCCAAAGGTTAATAGGTTTTTGAACCGTAATGCGTCCAATTTGGCCTTTGTTCATCAATGCTCCATCCCAATAAACTTTACGAGCCGGCTTATTGCCGCCTTCTTCAGGTTCCTCCGGAGTTTTTGCTGTAATACGGCCTTCAGCTTTTGTATTTACAGTGCCGATTTTTTGAATATATGCGATCAGCGCTTCGTCTAGTGCTGGGAATTCATTGACAATCGCACTGTCTTTGAAAGATGTATACTCATCCCCGCCGCTTGCCATGAAATCATTCGTTGCAACGAGATATTCTTTGTTCATCTCTACCGGAGCACCTTTGATTTTCATGTCCTGCACTCGACTTCCAGCTGCTTTGGATGCATCAATGACAAATGTTAAACCGGAAACATGCGGGAATGCCCCTTTTGCATCAGGGTACGCATTCACACCATTTTCAATTCCTGCTTTAATTTGAGCACCTGTAAGCTTTTTAGTAACAATATAGTTTCCAAAAGGCAGGACTGTAATAACATCGCCTTTTGTAATTTCACCTTCACCGATTGACGCACGAATTCCGCCGCCATTGGTAATGGCCATATCAGCACCCGTCATGTCCACCATGGCATCGGTAATTAAGTTTCCGAGATTTGTTTCTCCTGCACGAACTTGTTCACGTTCCCCATCTAGTTTTACAGCCGTTTTGCCAATGACCTCCGACAGAATTTCTTCTTGAGCTGTTTGAATTTCATCGATTACTTCTTTAACCGCCGGATCCTCTTCTATTGCTGCAGTTTGTTCTTTGGTAATTAAGCCAGCTGTTGTGCTCTTGAGTTCATTATTCTCAAATGTCAGTTCCACAACGCCAAGATTTTTCGTATATTCACCAGCACTTACAATCAGTGTATCATTTTCACCCTTTAAGCCTTCTACCAGGGTAGAATGGCTATGCCCATCGACAATCAGGTCAATGCCAGGTGCACCCTTTGCTACCTTAATGGAAGTATCCGTACTGGACTCATCGATCCCTAAATGAGTCACCGCAATAATCATATCAACCTTTTGAGCTTTCAATTCCGCAACCATTGCCTGAGCTTCTTTTACCGGATCAGTAAAAGATAGACCTTCAACATTTTTAGGATGAGTTTTATAATGAGTCTCCGGTGTGGATAGCCCAAAGATTCCTAATTTCAATCCGTCTACTTCTTTAATTTCATATGGCTTCAGAAGCTGATTGCCATCCTGCTTGCGAACATTCGCGCTTAAAAGCGGGAACAGCATTTTGTCTTTCAGTTCCATTAATCTTTCATAGCCATAGTTAAAATCATGGTTTCCGGCAGCCATTCCATCATAGCCAACTTTATTCATAACATTGACAATGCTTTCTCCTTTGCTTAGTGTGGCAAAGGTGGTCCCGTGCAGTGTATCACCTGCATCTAAAAGCAATGTATTTGGGTTTTTACTTTCATATTGCTTTACAAGAGTTGAAAGCTTTGCAAACCCCATTCCATCAAATTCGCCTTCAATCGCACGGCCGTGGGAATCATTCGTATGCAGAATGGTAATCTTTTTAGTGTTGGCATCCGTATTCCCTTCTGCCTTCACAGCAAATGCCCCGCTGAATCCAGATGAAATAACCATGGCGGATACCAGGGCAATATAGCCTTTTTTCAGAAATCTCATTATAAACCTCCTAAAATTAAAGTTTATTATTACAGGGATATTATATATTAAAAATATTAAGATTTGTTTGATAGTTTGTAAAAAAACAGTTTAAAAGTCCTATAGTTGATGGATTCGACAAACCCGCGAATGGTGTCAGAATATTTTTATTAATTTCCTGTAAATTAAGTGTTAAGATTTTGTAAAAGGCTTTTAAAGGTGGGGGAAAATGAAGTTAATAAAGAAGCACTATCCAGCTCTCCTGTCTCTAGCTTTGCTGGCAGGTTTTTTCAGCTTATGCTGGGCATTAAAGACCTTTTACTTTATCTATGAATTGGAGCTTAACCCGCATAAGAAACTGATTTTATTGTCTTCCTCCGGGCTGGGGGCTGTACTGGCAGGTTTGTTATTTTTCAGTAAAAAGAGAGTCCAGACAGCTCTGACCTTAATTGTTTACCTGCTTTTCTCGTTCCTTTTATATGCAGATGTACTTTATGAACGTTATTACGACGCCATTCTACATATCCAGCTAATACAGCAGGCCAATCAGCTCGGGGATGTAAAGGACTCGATTGCATCCCTTGTTTACGTTAGTGATATCTGGTATTGGATAGACATCCCTGCCGCTCTGCTGGTCCTTTATGTTTTTTCCAGGATAGATAGAAAGGCCAGGCATCCATTCATCGGATCAGCTATGTTAGCCGCAGGCACTGCTTTTATTTTATTCGCTGCCTTTTATCCGCTGAAAAATACTTTTTCCGATCAATATAAGGTTTCCCTTACTGGCATTCTGCCAGCCCATATCTATGATCTTTCGAGAACATACTATAACCAGGCTGCAGCCAAGGAAATAACCGCTGAGGAAAAGTCTGAATTGGAGATTATTGAAGATTATTTCAAAGAAAAGCAGGAGCTTTTAAAAGCATCCCCCTATTACGGAATGTTTGAAGGAAAAAATATAATCATGGTGCAGGCTGAATCACTCAATGAATTTCCAATTGGCTTAAAAGTAAATGGCAAGGAAATTACTCCGCATCTGAATGAGCTAATCAGCATCAGCCATTATTATCCGAATATCTACCTTCAAATTGGCAGAGGCAATACTTCAGATGCGGAGTTTGTTGCAAATAATTCTTTATATCCAATTGCCGATATGGGGGTTTATAAAACCTATCCAAAAAATAATTTCATCTCGCTTCCTCAAGTGCTAAAGAGGGAAGGATATACAGCAAATGCTGCCCATGGAAATTCACCTGAATTCTGGAACCGCAGAATGGCCTATCCCAGCCAGGGCTTTGATAACTTTTACAGCACTGAACATATAAAAATTAAAGAAAATGAAGTTATCGGAATGGGCGTTTCGGACAAAAGCATGTTTAATCAGATGATTGATATTTATAAGGAAGAGGAAAAGCCATTCTACAGCTTTATAGTTAGCCTGACCAATCATCGACCATTTGATCTGCCGGATAAATATCAATCTTTGAATCTTCCTGCAGAATATACAGAAACATTAACTGGCAACTACCTGCAGGCTACTCATTATTTTGACAGGGCTATTGGTCACTTTATCGAAAAATTAAAAGAAGAAAAAATATGGGATGATACAATCTTTGTTGTGTACGGAGATCATTACGGGCCTATTCCAAAGGATAAGGATGAGATTCACCAGCTGCTTGACGTAAGCTTCGATCAGAAAGAGCAATTCAATGTTCCGCTGATCATTCACCATCCAGGACAGACCACAGCTGTTAAGAATGAGATGACAGGAAGCCAAATGGACATCTTCCCTACTCTTGCTTCCCTGATTGGCATCGAGCAGCCGCTTGCACATTTAGGATCATCGCTTGATATCAAAAAAGAAGGGTTTGCCGGCTTTGCCTATGAAACGACCCCATACTCGTTTTATTCGGAACAATATGATTATGCCGCTTCACATAATGGGGTATTTCAGGATGGTATTTGCACAGACAACAAAACCGGAGAAAAAGTGTCAGTTAACGCCTGTAAAAAAACGTATGAACAGCTTGTAAAAGAAATTCAACTATCTGAATTTCTGCTGGAGAATAATTTAATTGGAGAATTGTTTAAATAATTTCGATGGATTCCAACAAAACCTGTGCATGATAGCGCAGATTTTGTTGGAATTTTTGTTGTTTTAATCTATTAAAATGGCGGTATATACGTAATAACTAAAAATTGGGATTTGAAATTTTTTTAAAAGGAGTTGTTTTTCGATGAAAATAAAAGCAGGCAGTTGGAGTTTATTATCCCCTCAGGACAAATTGTTTATTTTAGAGGCAGTAAGCAGCCGCTCGAAAAATCGGAAGCAGGAAGAACAGGCTCCATCTCAAGAATCATACATTCAACTATCATTTGATATATAGAAATCTGTAAATTTTTTTAGTAATTCCCTATCTTTGGATGCTTTATTAACAAAAAGCTACTTTATGATTAAAGTATGATAACATTCAGGACGTGCCCCTGTATTTCATATACGATGTAGTGGTGAATAAATTCCTTACTACTGCAAGGATGTGAAAGACATGGGCAAACCAAAAGCACATATTCAAGAGATCCACTATTTGCGGGCTATTGCCTGTATCTGGGTACTTTTAGTTCACGTTTCAGCCTCCTATTATTATGAGAATGGCGAAACCTATAATGAACTGACTCTTTTCATCAATCAAATTAGCCGTTTCGGTACACCTATTTTTGCTCTGATCAGCGGATTTCTTCTCTTTTATCAAACCCGTACACGGGGATTTAAGTTAAAGAAATTTGCTTTGAGCCGTTTTACGAAAATTGGTGTCCCTTTTATATTTTGGAGCATTTTCTATCTCCTGTTCATGTATATACTCCAGGGAGCCAATCCGTTTGAATCAGGAAAAAGACTATTCCTGATCAACTTCGCATTTGGAAATGCCTTTTACCATCTATATTTTATGTCCATTGTTTTCCAGTTTTACCTGCTGTTTCCGCTCCTTCAGCTGTTCCGTTCAAGAAAGAGCTGGATTTTCTTATTAGCAGGTTCAATCTTAACCAATCTATATGCCTTAAAGATGTATAACCCGGGACAGTTTGAAGGGATCTGGCAGGTTATTCTCAGCCAGCGTGCCTTTCTGCCGGCCTGGATATTCTTCTTTATTTTTGGCGGATTTTTAGCTTATTATTGGGAGCCGCTCAGCCAGTTCTCAAAAAGAAACAAGAAACTGCTAGGTGCTGGTGTCGTAATTATTACAGTGCTTGCTGTCGTGGAATATAAAATCATCGGGTCCGCCCCATCAAACCGGGCAACCAATATGATTAATATCCCAATTATCACTCTGTTTATGATGGGAATTGGGGAAGATATAAAGAAGATTAGCTGGTTAGAACTGTTCCTTGCAAAAATTGGAAGTCTCTCGATGGCCATCTATCTTGTCCACCCTTTCGTACTCTTAACATTCCAATCACTTGCACCGAAGAGTGTTTGGAATACTATTCACTTCCCGTTTGTTTTTGCGGTGATTCTGATAGGAACAATCGGGGTGGTTAAAGTGATACAGCTGCTGCCTTATAATCAGTATTTGCTGACAGTTCCTAAGGCCAAGGACAGTAAGGCTGAAAAGGTAAAGCATCTAAAGAAGCTGGAGGCAGAATCGAATACGGCTTGATATATCAAAGGCCCTAATTCACTATTTGAATTAGGGCCTTTTCTTTATTTAAAAACCTTATATGGCACCTTTACTTCCGGCATTCCGGCTGCATACGGTGCAACTTCATATTCATAGAACTTTATGGCAATGCCGGTGTTTGTGAAATAGAAAGGTCTATCATTAGCAAGCGTTATATCATTAATGTCCTCAGCAAAGAACATTTCTCCCCGTGCCGCCCGATTTTTTATGTCAGTGATTGCATACTTCTTAATTTTGTTTCTCGCGGTGCTGGTTTTTGCCACATCGAACATCTTCAGCTCAACACCCTTGAACAGGTCAAAATTATAAGATGTTACCGTTGACATTCCGTGTGCTCCGCCTGTGTACATATAATCAAAAACCAATATGCTTAAAAGATTGTTCTCATTATACTTGATCTTATAGGAAACATTATATTCATAGTTGTACATCCACTCTTCTTCTTCCGGTACGTGATAACCATGGTCATAATAGTAATCCCATCGATGCTCTTCCTCTTCATCCTCAAGGTTTTGGGCATTTGCGTAGGATTCTTCAAAGTGGTTTTTAATAATGGCATTGATGCGGTCTTTAGCAGCATTGGCCACCAAACTTGTAATCTGTGGATAAGCAAAGTCACCAGCATACTTTTTGGTAAAGTTCACACCCAGTGCCTGAACTTTTATATTGGACGGTGTTTCATATTTCACTTTGTTATCGCGGTCTATGTAATAGCCTCCGCCTAAACCCAGCTTGCCTGGAAGGAACGTATAAATTCTATACTTTTCCCCTGCCTTCAATGTTCTGGAGGGCGTCTTTTTAGATCCATCCCACTTGTATAATTCAGTGTTCTTTAATACTGTCAATCTTCCAATCTGGCCTTTTTTCAGCTCTGCTCCATCCCACATCACCCTGGCACTGGCGCCAGTTGGCAAAGAAACGAAAAGAAGCAAGAAGGATGCCAATACCATAACAGCTATTTTTGCCTTTTTCATCGGATACCTCCAAAAATTAGAAATAAATTCAGTTTCAGTTTCAGGTTATCACAGGACAAGCATATAGGACTATACAAAATAATTAAGTCTATATGCAGATTATGTTTTCTATTTGCAAGAAATCAGTCTATTTGCAGAATTACCTATGCAAGTTGCAAGCTCACCATATAGCCACCATAAAAAAAACGCCGATGAAAAACATCGGCGGTTCCCTATTACAATTTAAATCTCCCAACCAGCCGATTAAGCTCCTCCGCCATTTGCGAAAGTTCCTCAGAACTTCTGGAAACTTCCTCCATACTGCTGCTTGTCTGTTGGGAGGAAGCAGATGTTTGTTCAATTCCGGCAGCTGCTTCTTCTGAAACAGAAGCAATTTCCTCAATGGCTGCCCCCATTTGCTGGCTTTTTCCGGCCATGGTTTCCATTTTTTCTGTGATTGATTGAATGCTGCCCGCCATTTCATTTATTGCAGTGCTGATTTCTGTAAATGTTTCGCCGGTTGTTTTAATTTGACTTGTGCCTTTCTCGACTTCCTGATAACCGCCCTTCAATGAATCTGCGACATTGGCGGATTCATTCTGTATGCTTGAAACAATGCCCGTTATATCTTCTACTGATACAGTAACCTCCTCCGCAAGCTTTCTTACTTCATCTGCAACAACAGCAAACCCGCGGCCCTGTTCGCCCGCCCGCGCTGCTTCAATTGCTGCGTTCAGCGCCAATAGATTGGTCTGGTCCGCTATATCCTTAATGACAGATACCAGTTTCGAAATTTCCTGTGATTGGGCATCCAAGCCTTTCATTTTCTCTACGCCATCTTGGACAATCGTGTCAATAATACCCATTTGCTGAATCGAGGCTGACATTAGCTGACTGCCTTTTTCGGTCATTTCTATGACCTTCCTGGAAGATTCAAACACAGCTTCTCCACTTGAACTGACTTCCTGCATATTATCTGAGAATGTCTCCATAAAAGATGAGAGGTTAGAAGCATGTGTTGCCTGCGCTTCAGAGCCGGATGCGAGCTCCTGCATGGTAGAGGCAACCTGCTGGGATCCTGCCTTCACTTCCTCAGCTGACTGTGACAGTTCTTCGCTTTGGCTGCTCACTGTCTGCGATACTTCGTAAACCTGCTGAATCGTCATTCGCAGATTATGGCTCATGGCATTTACAGCCTCTGCCAGATGGCCAATTTCATCTTTTCCTTTGTATTGGATCTCCGGAACGTCAAGTTCTCCATTTGCGATGCGATTTGTTATACTCACAACTTCATTCAGATTGCGTGATACCATTCGGCTGATTAAGAGAGTTATCAATGCCCCGATTATAACGGCGGCCAGCATAGAAATAATGAGAGTATTAAAAGTGTGGAGCTGGCTTTCCTTTGTTGCCTTAACCGCCTGTGCCCGCTCCTCATTAACAATATTCTCGAGTTCATCTAATAATTGGACTGTAGCAAGCTGGATGTCACCGGCTTCCTCTGCAAATTGCTCACTTGCTTCTTTATCTCCTTTGTCCATTGCAGGAACAAGCTTTCTAAAAAAGATTTCATTTAATTTATGATCTTGAGCCACAATTTTATCAAACATATCCAACTTCTCTTCCGTATCCATTTTTTCTCTGATCTTTGCTTCCAGATCATCAAATTGTTCTCTTCGATCCTGAAATTCATCCATGTATTTCGTATCGGGCTTATATAAGTATTCATAAACCCTGATGGCCTTCGCCCGCGTAATTGATCCCATTTCTGTAATCTGGACAGCCCGGTCTCCGCGCTTCTCCAATGCACTTACATTATCGCCAATATCCCTAACCAATCCTAAAACGATTGCTGCTGCAATACCGAACAGGATAAAAACAATCAGAAGTGCGCCTCCATACTTCCATCCGATCTTAATGTCCCTAAGCTTTTTCATCATGCTGCCTCTCCTTGTAATCATGATTTCAATACAAATATTGAAAGATACGTACAAACTGTTTATCGGCCATTTGGAGATTTCTTCTAGGTGTTTTCTCCTATCGGTTAAAAATAAAAATAGACCAAAAAACCCAGCTGAATGATCAGCCGGGTTTCTCATTTCATTTAATCAATCGTTTGATTGGATAGTAGCTTTTGTTTCTTAAAGCTTCAACTCATAAACCTTCCGCGGCCGTCCGCGCTGCCCAGGCTGTTCTTCACCCGTCACTTTGGCAAGCCCCAGCCGCTCGAGCTCCGCCATAATCCTCCTCGAGTTGCGTTCTGTGTTTTTCAGCCATCTTGAGACTTCCTGCGCAGTGACAATCTTTTTTTGATAGTGCCTTGATAGGTATTCGATTTTGGATACGATTGCCGGATTGATTTTGGCGCCCTTAAAGCGTTCTTCCCATTCCTCTCCCCAAATGCGATGCTGGTAGGAGACCGCCTCTTCGCCGCTTTCGGAGAGGTGTTCCTTAATTTGTTTGGTTTCATCGACACTAACCACAGGCGAAGCTTTCTGATCCCGGGCATATTGGAGGGCGAGTCGGACATTCTGCTCTGCATCATATGCTGTCAGCCCGTAGCCGACACCGATTCTCACCTTCAGCTTGCTGTGGATTTTCGCTTCTTCTATTAGAGAGTACATGGAGGCCTCCTGAAAATGCATTTCCATTTCGCCCCGGGTTGTATAAATAAAGAATAGACCATCCCCGATCTGCACAAAGGAGCCTTGGACTTTTTCCGCATAATCAAGCATGACCTGCTTGATTTCCAGCTCATGCCGCTTCATTTCATAGGTGAAATGCTGCTCTTCCAGTGAGCTTGCAGAGTGAACGACTTCCATTCCCATAATCGCTATCTGGGAGCGCTTATACCAATTGGACTGGCCTCTTTCCCTTAGGTAGCGGAGTACAAGTTTAATGGCGACAGGGGAAGGGACCACCCGGTAGCATGGGATTCCCTGTTCCCTCAGCCGGTCATGTACCTCCTGGACACAAGTCAATGCGACCTCCGTCTTCCCTTCCTCAAAAAGCTTCTTATGAAAACGGATTATTTCCTCTGCCGGCTCGTATTCATTGTAGGAAAAAGTATGGATGTTTAAGTCCCCTAAAAAGTATGTATTCTTTAGTATATCAAGCTCCGATTCCTGAATGGTGTCCAGGCTTGCCTGCTGAAATCCGCCTTCCCTGATATGCGCTTCAAGGAGTGTTCCCAGAAGGCTGGAGCCATATAGTGGGGGATAATGCGCGTTTTCTTCTCCGATCAGCCCTTTTGAACGCGCGTAATAATAAGGAGCCTGTCCGGAGAAAAACCATAAATCGATTTCCGTTTTATGTTCCCTGATAATCTTTTCCGTTTCTTTTGTTTCCTTATAAATGTATGGAATCATCTCAAGCTCGCTGTATTCACGCGATAAGGCAAGAATGTGTCCAACGGAGTCTCCCGGCCCCACTACCCCAACGCGAATCTTCATTCTTTTCCACCTGCTTCTTCTTTATATGCTTGTTTCATTTTTTAAATATTGAGCGATAATCTCTGTTCCCATTCTCAGATCTTCAATAGAGGCAAACTCCTCAGGATGGTGGCTGAGCCCATTTTTGCAGGGAATGAATAAAAGCCCTGAAGGCCATTTGGCCGCCATATTCATGACATCATGGCCAGCACCGCTTTCAAGCACCAAGGCTTTGTATCCTAAAGTTTCACCTGATTGCTGTAATTTCCGCATCACTGCCTCATCCAGCTGAACGGATGGATTATGAACAAGCGTTTTTACTTCTATTTTAACACCAAAAGACTCAGAAAGCTGAAGACATTTTTCTCGGATGAGCTCCTCCATTTCTTTTTTCAGCGAATCTTCCACACTGCGGATATCGACTCCAAGCTCAACCGTTCCGGGAATCACATTCATGGCGTTCGGCTTTAGTTCAAAGGTGCTTGCTGTCGCTACAATCGGCACCGCATTGGAAGCCGATAAAGAAAGAGCTGTCTCTGATATGAATGAAACGAGAGGTGCAGCCGCTACAAAGGCATCCTTTCGTTTGCCCATCGGCGTCGTTCCTGTGTGCCCCATCTGTCCATTGATGATTACCTTTAAACGGATTGGGCAGGCAACTGCCGTCACTGCTCCAAAGTCTGCACCGGCATCTTCAATTCTGGTCCCCTGCTCTATGTGAAGCTCAATAAAACTTTTTAGAGCTGACTCCGGCCGTTCAGCCTTTTCAATAGCTTCCCACGACAAACCCATGCCCTCGACTGCCTGACGGATGGTGATGCCATCCTCATCCGTTACATCCTCCACTTCGCTCTTATTAAGCAGGCCGCTCATAGCCTTGCTGCCAATGGTTGATACGCCAAAACGGGATGATTCCTCCGATGCAAAACAAATGACTTCAATTGGTGAAGCAGGTTCGAATCCTTCTTCTTTCAATTTCTTTACGGCAGCCAGACCGCAAAGGACACCGGCCACACCATCATAGCCACCTCCGCCTTTGACCGTATCCACATGAGAACCTGTGGCAACTGCAGGCGAGGAATTTTCAGATTCCCAGCGGGCAATCGCATTCCCCGCTTCATCTCTTCGAACCTTCAAACCGATATCCTCAGCAATGGAAACAAATACATCAATGGCCCGCCATTCTTCTTCCGTGTAGCCTAATCGGCAGAACCCTTCAGCCTGGTTCATGCTGTCTGTTAAATTTAACGCTTTCAGATACTTATCCAACCATTCATTCATTTTCAACACTCCTCCCTGATCTCATGAAGAAAATGAGGCAGATTGCTCTGCCTCATCTATTCCTTAATTTAATTTTTTTATAGATTCAAACAGCAGCCGGACGGCATTCATCATTGTGCCTTCATTAATATCAAACTTTTCGTTATGATGGCCTGCTGCTAGCTCAGTACCGAAAATGCAGTATGTCGCCTGTCCTCCATTTTGCTGAACACGCTCCATGAAGAAGGTTGCATCCTCAGAGCCTGCAGGTGAATTGTCTTCAAGGATGCTTTCCTTTATATAGGAAGCTTCTTGTGCACAGGCATGCAAGACGGATGCCAGCTCTTTTGAACCTTGAGCACTAATGGCCTCGCCCACAGTACGAATCTCGTATTCTACGCCATACATTTGGGCTGATCCTGCGATAACAGCTTCGGCCTGGGCTTTGACATATTCGTTAATTTTTGTCGTTTCCCCGCGTGTTTCTATCTTCAGCACCGCTTTATCTGCGATGATATTTCGGCCTGAGCCTGCATGCATTTCACCCACGTTGATGCGGGTCGCCCCTTCTGAATGACGCGGAATAGCGTATATATTCAAAGCAGCAGAAGCCGCGGCGAGCAAAGCGTTTTTACCCTCTTCCGGATTTCCGCCTGCATGGGAAGATACTCCTTTAAACGTTACATCAAGTTTTGACGTAGCCAGGAATCCGTTTTTTGATGCCACAAAATGTCCATCTGGAACTCCTGTACCGACATGTGAGGCAATTAAATAATCCACATCATCGACAACTCCTGCTTCGGACATCGAACGAGCCCCGCGGGTGCCTTCCTCGGCAGGCTGAAAAATCAATTTGATTTTCCCCTTAAGGCTGTCTTTATTTTCAGCAATTAAGCTTGCCAGGCCAAGCCCGATGGTTGTATGTGCATCATGTCCGCAGGCATGCATGGTGTTTGGAACTGCAGACCTGAATCCTTCTTTTTGCGGAAAATGGCTGTCTGCCTCTGATTCATGGATCGGCAATGCATCCATATCAACACGGAATGCAATCACCGGGCCATCCTTTTTGGTATCCATTGTTGCGACAATGCCTGTATAGCCGTCTGTAAAAGCTTCGATATATTCTTTTTTCGCACCGTTTTCGAGAGCCCATCGATAATGTGCGGCTGTTTCCTCTTGATTCGGCTTCCCCATAAAATAATCAGCTGCCATTACCTTCCTGCCCATTTCCAGCTGGAATCCAAGGTCATCCAGGATCGATGCGACAATGGAGGCTGTCCGCATTTCCAGAAATCCTCCCTCTGGATAGCGGTGAAAATCACGCCGCCACTCTTTTAATTGATTTTCAAGATTACTCACTTTTTAACCACATCCTATTCTTATAGATAAGGACCGATTCCCGGACCAAACGGGATTCCAAAGAAGACGAACACTAAAAGCATAATGATCCACGTGATCAGGAACGTAACCGAGTACGGAAGCATTAATGAAATGAATGTTCCAATTCCCGCTTTTTTATCATACTTCTGCATAAACGACAGGGCGATAACCATATATGGCATCATCGGTGTCACGATATTCGTAGATGAATCTGCTACACGGTATGCCACTTGCGTGAATGCAGGGTGATAGCCAAGCTGCATAAACATTGGCACAAACACAGGTGCTTCAAGCGCCCACTTGGCTGAACCCGAAGTGATCAGGAAGTTCAAGGAAGCTGTAAAAATGATGTAGCCAATAATCAATCCGATTCCGGTGAACTCCACGTCCTTCAGGAATTCTGCCCCATTTACCGCTACCCATGTAGCGATATTGGACCAGCTGAAGTATGCGATGAATTGGGCGATTGCGAAGATTAAGACAATATAGGACGCCATATCCTTCATCGATTCAGCCATAAAGTTGGCAACATCTTTACTGCTCTTAATGTTTCCAACCGTAATACCATATACAGTACCAATAATGATGAAGAAGAACAGAATAATTGGAATAATGCCATCCAGGAATGGAGATGGAACAAGTCCGCCATCTTCATTGGTTAACGGGCTGCTTGGTATAAGGATCGTTCCCACAATAAGGGCAATATAGGCAAACCCGGCAATGGCTGCATTCCGCAAAGCCTTGCCGGCATTAGGCGGATCTTCAGCAATAGCTTCCTTTACCTCATCGCCTTTATATTCTCCAAGACGCGGTTCAATGAATTTCGTCGTAACAAGTCCGCCGACAATGGTTAAAACAAATACAGAAACAATATTAAAATACCAGTTATCAATTGGCGTAACGACAATATTCTCGTCTATAATCTTGGCAGCTTCTGTTGAAATCCCTGCCAAAAGTGCGTCCGTTCCCGCAATCAGCAGGTTTGCGGTAAACCCGGCACCCGCTGATGCATATCCTGCAGCCAATCCGGCAATCGGGTTACGGCCGATTTTATAGAAAACCATTGCAGCAAGCGGCGGCACCAGAACCATCGCAGCATCTGAAGCGATATTCCCCATAATACCGACAAACACAACTGTATACGTGATTAATGCAGGCGGTGATTTTAAAATCGTTTTCTTAATGGCATAATCCAGCATACCGACTTTCTCAGCAAGACCGATCCCGAGCATCATGGACAGAACCAGGCCAAGCGGAGCGAACCCGGTGAAGTTATCAAGCATGGATGTCAGGATGAAATTCAGGCCTTCTGCAGATGCCAGGTTCTTAACTTCCAGCTCCTCTCCAGATCCGGGATGGACAACAGTAGCCCCAAAGGCGCTAAAGATTGCTGAAACAATAATCACTAGCACTGCGAGCCCGGCAAATAATATAAATGGATCCGGGAGCTTGTTGCCGACCTTCTCAACTCCATTGAGGAATCTCTGGGCAATCCCTGTTTTTTTATTTTCTGTTACCACTTTCTTTCCTTGTTTTTCTGTTTTCATATACTCCCCTCGCTTTTCTGTTTTTTTTGTATTTTCTTAATTTTGAGTGTAGACGATGCTTTCCGCTGCGGCGGCCAGGTTCGGACTCACTCTCCCTGTTTTCTGCTTCTTCTGTCCGAAGTGGCACTAAGTTCGGACTCACTCT